>JAGDBQ010000076.1 GCA_017958985.1 Bacteroidales bacterium | reverse complement strand
GCCGGGAATACTGCCTCCGATGACCACGGAAGAGTCGATCGTTACCAGCAAGATCTATTCGGTGGCGGGGATGAAGGCATAGCGGATAGGTTTGATACGGACAAGACCGTTCAGGGCTCCCCATTACAGCGCATCGCTTCCGGCCGTCATAGGAGGCGGAGCAGGTCAGGATATAAGGCCCGGAGAGGTAACCCTCGCCCAGAACGGGATCCTGTTCCTGGATGAATTCGGTCAGATGCCTAAATCGGTCCTGGAGGCACTCCGGGGGCCGATGGAGGATAGGAAGGTGACTATTTCGAGGCTACGTTCGAAACTTGAATATCCGGCTTCGTTCATGTTGGTCGCGGCATCGAACCCCTGCCCCTGCGGTTACTATGGCACAGGAGACCGGTGCCGCTGTACTCCTGCCCAGCGATATGCATACTTGTCGAAGCTCTCCGGTCCGGTAATGGACAGGATAGATATACAGCTTTGGCTCAGCCCGGTGGATCCGTCCAAACTGATCGGGAGGACGAAGGGTGAGCCGAGCGGGAAGGTGGCGGAGCGTGTCCTGCGAGCCAGGAAGGTACAGGAGCGGCGGTTCGTGGATGAGGGTATATTCACCAATGCCGAGATGAACAACCGCCAGTTGGAGAGATTCTGCGTGCTTGATGCCGCTTGCTGCGAAGTGCTTGAGCGTCTGATAGAAAGGCTGGGGCTCTCTGCGCGGGCATATTCAAGGATCCTGAAAGTGGCGAGGACGATAGCCGACCTTGCGGGATCGGAGGATATCCGGCCCGAGTTCCTTATGGAGGCCGCCGGGTACAGGTTCCTCGACCGTATTGGCAAGGAATAAGGCCGCAGCATCAGCTGCGGCCTCGGAGGAAGATGTCTGGATGACTGGACTTGAACCAGCGACCTCCTGGTCCCTAACCAGGTGCGCTACCAACTGCGCCACATCCAGATTTGCGACTGCATATATACGCATTAATTCGGAATATTCCACAATTTTTCGCAAAAAACTGATGGAAAACGGCAGGATCAGTCTTCCCAGGAAACGGTGCGGGACTGGTCCGGATTGACTCTGATGTGGATACGCAAAGTCTCCTCCGGAAGGATATCCTCAATGTTCTCCGGCCATTCCATTATGCAGAGGCAGCCGCTGTCGATATAATCGAAAAACCCGATGTCCAGGGCTTCCTCGATCTTTGTTATGCGGTAGAAATCAAAGTGATACATAGGTTCTCCCGAACCGGTCCTGTATTCGTTGACAATAGCGAAAGTCGGGGAACTTACGGCGTCGTCCCTGACTCCGAGGCAGTGGCACAGAGCGCTGGTGAAGGTGGTCTTCCCGGCGCCCATCGGGGCGAAGAAAGCGAGGATGCGGTGATCCCCGATCTGGGAAAGGAATTCTTCCGCAGCCCTGCCTATGTCCTGGAGGTCGGCTATGTTGATTTCGTGCTTCATCTTTTACGGCCTGAGCCAGACTTCCGGATTCTGCGGAGTACGTCCTGACCAGATCTGGAAATGCAGCTGGGTTTCATCTCCAATGGTATCCACGGTGCCGATTTTCTGCCCTGTCTTGACCTTGTCACCTGACTTCACGTTCACGCTTCCGAGCTTGCAGTAGAATGAGAAGTAGTTCCCGTGCTGCACGAGCACACACTTGTTGTAGCCCGGCATAACCACTATCTGGCGCACCTCGCCGTCGAATACGGCCTTGACCGCGGTCCCTTTCTGCAAGGCTATGGTTACCCCGTTGTTGAACGGGAGCTTAAGGTTGGTATAGACCGGATGGTTGTGCTGGCCGAAATGGTCCACCACGGGACCCTCGGCAGGCCAAGGGAGCTTGCCCTTGTTGGCCTCGAACTGCTTGGCCAGGGTATAATCGACAGGTTTGCTTGAGGCCGATGACGAAGAGGACTTCCCGGAGCTCTTGGCCTCGCTCTTCTTCCGGGCTTCCATCTCCTTGCGTACCAGACGTTCGATCTCCCTGTTGAGAGCTTCCACTTCTTTCTGCTTCCTGGCAAGGTCCTGCTGGTATTTCTTCTTGTCTTTCTTGAGCTGGTTGACGAGGTTCTGGGAGGCGCTTTCCTCGGACTGGAGCTTGCTCATCTCGGCGACTCTCTGTCCGCGCAGAGCCTCGGCCTGTTTCTTCATCGCAGCCAGTTCCTCGGTCTGACGCTTGAGAGTGTCCTGCGCCGCACGTATTTTCACTGCCTGGATGCTCATCTGCTTGGACAAGTCCCGGAGGTATCCGTAGCGGCGGAAAGCCTGCCCCAGATTGTCGCTGGCGATGATGTACATATACCAGACCTTGGCGTTGCGGTTCTTGTAGGCACCGCGTACGAGGCGGTTGTAATAGTCTGACAAGGTGTCCAGACGGGCCTGGGCAACGGCAATCTGGCGCTCCTTGGCCTGGATGGAAGATGCGAATTCGGAAATCTCCCGGTCGCTCTCGGCCACCAGTTCCTTCCGCGAGTCGACTTTCTTCCGGATCAGGGCAAGCTGGTTGAGGGCGTTGGCGCTTTTGGTGGCGTTAGCCTTGATCTGTCCGTCGAGGATGGCGATCTCCCGCTGGAGCTTCTCGCGCTTGGCTTCTTGCTTCTTGGTATTCTGGGAATATGCCGGCAAGCATCCCACCGTCAAGGTGAGAAGCAGGATGGTGAATATTCCGGCAGCCCTTCCCATAATCAGTCTTTCCCTTCAGCCTCCTTGTTGTTTGCCTGGGTACGGTATACCTTTGCGAGGTCGGTTTCCCCGAGCGCGTCGAGCACTGTGGCGTAGTGCCTCAGTATGGATGCACTCTCCTTGCCTCCATAAAGCATAGCGTGCTTGAAATAAGACTTGGCTTCCTTGTCCTTGCCCAGAAGGTGGAGTATCCAGCCATAAGTGTCCAGGTAGGTTACGTTGTCAGGCTCCTTCTCGATGGTCTTGCGGCTCATCGCGCAGGCCTTCTTGAGCTTCTTGCCCTGGAGGGCGAGGTACCAGGCGTAGTTGTTCAGGGCAGGGGAATATCCCGGATCCTGCTTCAGGACTTTCTCGTATGTCTTGAAAGCCTCCTTCGCATTGCCCAGCTGGTACTGCATATCTCCGATGTTCGAAAGGGCAGGGATCGTCTTGGAAGTATCGCCCTTGGCTATTTCGATTATCTTCCGGCTATTGTCGATGATTTCCTGCCATTCTTCCTTGTTGTAGCAGGCGTAATTCTTCAGATCGAGGAAACCGGTCTCTCCGGGGAAACGGGAAATGCAGCTGTCGCAGGCGGCCTTCACGGCATCCCAGTCCTTCTCGTTGGAGAGCATTTGGACATACGTGGCCGCTGCGGTGAGGTTCGTCGGATTGAGGTCCATATTCCTGCGCATCAGGCTCTTTCCCTTGTCCTGGCGCTCTGAGGCATAGTAATACAGGGACGCGGAGCTCAGTGCGGTGGTGTCGGAGGGGTGCAAGACGACCATCTTGTCGAACAACGAGTCTATCTGGGGCTTGTAGTTCTGGATGAACCTGTGGTCGGAACGCCCAAGGAGCATATTCAGGTATTGTGATTTCGTCTGGACTTCGGTTTCTTCGTCACTGATGAACCTGTCCAGGCTGGAGAAGAACGACGGATAATCCCGCCTCATCCGGTAGACTTCCGAAACGCCCAGGAGGGCAGGCATATAGCCGCTCTGGAGGTCCAGGGCTTCCTGATAGTACCCGAGGGCCGCCGTATCCTTGTCTTCGGCCATGGAATGGTCTCCCAGCTTGGTAAGGACGAAAGGAGAGGAGTAATCCTTGTTATAATCTTCCAGGGCCTTCAGAGCTTCGTCAGGCTTGTTCTGCCGGAGCAGGATGTCGTATCTGGTGGAAGTCACCTGTTCGTTTTTCCCGAATACCGCTTCGATCTGGTCCATCGTGGAGAGGGCCTTGTCGTACTGGTTGTGCTTCAGGTAGAGGTTGACAAGATTGAAATGGAGGTCATCCCTCTTTGGAAACTCCTTGAGCAAGTCTTCGTATGTGGCTATCGTAAGGTCGTCTTCACCGGACATGGAATAAACCAGGGCGAGCCTGTCCTTGTACCAGTAGTTCGACGGATCGAGCTCACTGGCCTTCTTCAGGCATTTGACTGCTTCGTCAAGTTTACGGGTATATAGATTGCACAGGCCAAGGTAATACCAGGCTGCGTCGTTCGATGGGTTTTCCGTTACGATCTTTCCAAGTTCGGTCCCGGCCTTCTGGAACTGTCCTTCGTTCATCTGGGCCACGGCATCGATTATCCTGCCATCGTCCGGTCTCGTGCTGGCGGCTGTCTGGCTGAAAACCTGGCCTGCAGGTATCAGGAAGGCGACCAGGATCGCCGCTATGGAT
>JAGDBQ010000075.1 GCA_017958985.1 Bacteroidales bacterium | reverse complement strand
TGAGATCATCCCCCGTTCTTCTGTTCCGTCGCAGGATTGAGTCAAGGCGCCACGCTCAAGGGTGCATTGAAATGGACCCTTGCGCGAAAAAAAAGGTCGAAATCGTGCTCAAGGGTGCGCCCAAATGGACCCTTGCGTGAGAATATAAGCCCTCGAGCGAGAGGAAACTCCGGAATCGTGCTCAAGGGTGCGCCCAAATGGACCCTTGCGCGAGAATAAGGCCCCTTGAGCGAGAGCGACGGGAAAGGAGGGGCGGGAGCGGATGTGGAGGGCCCGGGGCGGACATGGAGGGGACGGAGCGATGGGAGGGGCAGGAGCGGACGTAGAGGGAGGGGTGGAGCGATAGGAGGGCCCGGGGCGGACATTGATGGGAGGGGCGGGATCGGACGTAGAGGGCGGGGGCCTCTTTGTCGTGCGGTTGTGCTTGGGGCATAAAGGCGGCTACAGCGGAGGCTCTGAAGTACAAGACTCTGAAGTATAAACCCCCAAAGTTCAACGCTCCAAAGTTCAACGCTCCAAAGTTCAACGCCCCAAAGTTCAACGCTCCAAAGTTCAACGCCCCAAAGTTCAAAGATCCAAAATTCAACGCTCCAAAGTTCAACGCTCCAAAGTACAACGCCCCAAAGTTCAACGCTCCAAAGTACCACGCCCCAAAGTTCAACGCTCCAAAGTACAACGCCCCAAAGTTCAACGCTCCGAAGTACAAAGAAAGAGGCCGGCCTGGATGGCCGACCTCTGTCGTTCTTACTGGACCGGGGAGGGATTAAGCCTCAGCCTCGACGATGAACTTAAGGACCGCCTTGACTGCCTTGTAGCACTTGACGGAAGCCTCGTACTCACCAAGCTGCTTTACTTCCTCAGGCATAGTGATGTTCTTCTTCTCGACCTCGATACCGAGAGCCTTGAGAGCCTCCTCGAGTTGAGCGGAAGTAACAGAACCATAGATCTTTCCAGACTCACTGACCTTGACGGCAACCTTTACAGGAGCGGCCTCGATCTTGGCTGCAAGAGCCTCGGCGTCAGCGACGAGCTTAGCCTCTTTGTGAGCCCTCTGGCGCTTTGTCTCCTCAAGCTGCTTGAGAGCGGAAGGAGTGGCAACGGTTGCGAATCCCTGAGGGATAAGATAATTCTGAGCGTAACCGGCCTTTACCTCTACCACATCACCGGCCTCGCCGAGAGTGGCAACTTCTTTCTTCAAAATGATCTTCATAATCTAGCTCTCCTATTACTTGAGAAGGTCAGTCACATATGGAAGCAGAGCAAGCGAACGTGCCCTCTTGACGGCCTGGGCCACCTTCCTCTGGAACTTGAGGGAAGTACCGGTGATACGGCGAGGGAGAATCTTTCCCTGCTCGTTCAGGAACTTCTTGAGGAACTCAGGGTCCTTGTAGTCGACATACTTGATACCTGCCTTCTTGAAACGGCAGTACTTCTTCTTCCTTACCTCGACTGTCGGAGGGTTCAGATAGCGGATTCCAGTGTTGTTTGAATCATTCTGTGCCATATTGTAATCCTCCTTTGATTAAGCGTTTTCTTCATTGGTCTGTTCCTCGGCAGGAGCCTCAGCTTCAGGAGCTTCGACTTCAGGAGCCTCGACTTCAGGAGTCTCGACAACCGGTTCCTCTACAGGAGCCTCTACCACCGGTTCGGCTGCAGGTGCCTCGACAGGCTCAGCTGCAGGAGCAGCCTTTGCCTTACCACGGTTCTCCCTGCGGTGCTCAGCGTAAGCTACAGCGTCCTTGTCCAGGGCAACGGTAAGGAACCTGATGATCCTCTCATCACGGAAATACTGGGTCTCGAGGATTTCCACGAAAGTAGGCTCAGCCTTGAATTGAATGAGATAATAGAATCCTGAGGTCTTGTGCTGGATAGGATATGCCAGCTGACGGAGGCCCCAGTCCTCTTCGTACACAACTTCACCGCCATTATCGGTGATAAGCTTGGTGTACTTGGCAACCGCTTCCTTCATCTGCTGTTCAGACAAAACGGGAGTTGCAATGAAAACGGTCTCGTACTGTTTTAACATCTTGTGTAATTGTTTAATAATAAATAAAATACAGCCCTTTTTGGAACGTATGCCAACCAAAAAGGACTGCAAATATAGATAATTAATCTGTAATCAGCAAATTATTATTTCTCCGGAATATTCTCCAGGACTGCGGCGACGAACTTCCAGGCATTGGCCACGGTGTCGATCTTGACCCTCTCGTCAGGAGAATGTGGATGGACGATGGTAGGGCCTATCGAAACCATCTCCCAGTTCGGGTACTTGGCGCCCATTATCGCACACTCCAGACCACCGTGGGTGGCAGTGATCTTCAGATCCTTTCCGAAGAGCTTGCGGTAGGTATCCTCGAGGACCTTGATCATAGGGGTACCCAGCTTCGGAGTCCAGCCGCTGTACGCACCGGAAAGGGAATACTCCGCTCCGGCGAGTTCGAATACGAACCTGATGGAATCGGCAAGAGACATCTTCGCGGCATCGATCGAGCTCCTCGTGAGGGAATGGACGGTGAGATGGTTCTTCTCGGTGCGTACCATTGCCATATTGGTGGAAGTCTCGGTCAGTCCCGGCAGGGTGTCGCTCATCCTCTCCACTCCGTGAGGGCAGGCAAGGATAGCCTTGACGGCCTTGGAGATCACGGTAGGGCTGATATAGCGGGCGGCCGGTTTGCCAAGCTTGTCATAGAGCAGGATCATATCGGGATCCGAATACTGATACTCGAACTTGGATTCCTCGAACTTGCAGAGGACTATATCCTTGACCTTGCGGGATTCCTTGGAAGGGATCACGATGTCGGCCTCGGCCTCGAACGGGATGGCGTTCCTCAGGGAACCTCCGGTGATGTTGGCTACCTTGACCTCAGGGCATTCGTTGAGGACAGCGTTCAGGATCCTGCACAGGACCTTGTTGGCATTGCCCCTGAAGAGAGATATATCCATTCCTGAATGGCCTCCCTTCAATCCCTTGACGGTAACCTTGTAACCTACGAATCCCTCTTCAGGAGTCTTGTAGGTCCTGTAACGGAAGTCTGCGCAGCCGTCGATTCCTCCGGCGCATCCGGTGCAGAGCTCGCCTTCTTCCTCCGAGTCGAGGTTGAGAAGGATATCTCCCTTCAGGATGCCCGGCTTGAGAGCGTTGGCTCCGGTCATTCCGGTTTCTTCGTCATATGTGATAAGAGCCTCGAGAGGTCCGTGCTTGAGGGACTTGTCCGCGATTGCGGCAAGAGCGATGGCGACACCGATTCCGTTATCGGCTCCCAGCGTCGTACCCTTGGCGCCTACCCACTCCCCTTTTATCTCGGTCTGGATAGGGTCTGTCCGGAAATCGTGGACTGTGTCGGCAGTCTTCTGAGGAACCATATCCATATGGGCCTGCATGATGACGCCCTTCCTGTTCTCATATCCTGGAGTAGCAGGAGCTGAGAATATGATATTACCGGTGTCGTCGCGGCGGACATCCACTCCGTGTTCCTTTCCCCATTTGAGGAGATATTCCTGAACCTTCCCTTCGTGCTTCGAAGGACGTGGGACTTGAGTCAGACCGTAGAAGTTCTCCCAGACGGCCTTTGGTTGCAAATCTTTGATCGTCATAGTGTTATGAATATAATGTGTTAATAATCTCTAAAGTGGGAAATAACTCTCTGTGCCGAGCTGATAGACTGCGATCCTGTCCTGGAGGATAGGATTCTCGCCATCGGTAAGGACGACCTTGCAGATAGCAGGGATCCTGTAGACGGCCACCGAACCCTTCGCGGATGCGGCCTTTCCTTCAGGCTGGTTGATCTTCTGCGGAGTGAGCTCGAGCAGGTAAGGCCTGCCGGACATATTGTCGGCCGAGACTATACCGTCGGCATCGGAAAGGCGGAAGGCGACGTAGGTCTGTTTCTTCTGGTCCTTGTCCGGAATCACGTCGCATTTGAGAGTCTGGGTCTGGTAGTCGCTGTAACCGATGAACAACGACATATATTCCTTCTCGAGGGCTGCTATTTCGGCAAGGGCGGCGCCCATAGCTTCCCCGCTGTAGGTTGCGTCGGTGTCCCCGATCACGATCTGGACCCTTTTGCGGCGGAGTTCGAAAAGCATATCGGCCGCTTCCTTTGCCCTCTGTTCCAGGGACTTCTGGACAACCATACTCTGCTGTACGCCGATGCGGTTGCCATCTACTCCACGGAAGAGGGTGGTCGCCTCCGAAGTGAGGTTGGAGCTGACTCCCTTGTCCGAAAAGTCTCCGGAAGCCTGGGAAGAGAAACGGAACCTGGACGTATTCCCGAAATTGCCGTCATTGACGGCGATGAGTCCCTGGGAAGTCAGGGTCACGAATGAAGGAATCCCGTTCTTGCCCGGGTTCAGGTAGTAACGGTTGTTCTGGTCGGCTTCGATGCACGGCGTCATCCTGACTGCCGACAAGGTGCAGGTAGAGCGGTCCTCCAACCCTGCCTCGACTCCGAGATACTTCTGGGCATACCTGGCATAAGGACCGGCGTGGAAATATTCACGCACGGCTTCCACTTCCAGGGATATGGTAGTCTGTGGAAGTGCATAGGAAACCGGTCCGGAAGGGTCCTGGGCGGACAGTTTTCCAACCGGAAGGATCGTTGCAGCAAGGAAAAGCGCTGCGAGTGTTCTAATCTCTTTCATATCAGTTTTACGTTTGATCATCTTTTCCATCTCCTGTGGCTCCAGAGGTAGCCGTAAGGATATTTCTCGATATCCGCCTGGAGAAGCGAATAATACTCCTGCATTATCTCGTGGGGACTTACCTCGGAAGCATCCCGGCAGATTTCGGTGAAGCTCCACTCGTAATGCCCTTTCGAAACCGGAGCTATGGACATATACAGCACGGCGAAGCCGAACTTGTGAGCCACGGAAGCCCCTCCGAGCATCGTCTTGGTCGGCTGGTGGAGGAAATCCACCGTATCGTTTGCAGTGGCGCCCTTGTACGGGCACTGGTCGGTCGGGAATATGTACAGCATCTTACTCTTCCCGTGAGCGACGGCGAACCTCAGCACCTTCTCCGTAGGGATATATCCCTCGAATCCCCTATTAAGGATCGGAGCACAGCGGTTATCACACAGTATCTCGTCCCACATCCTGTTCTTCAGAGGCTTGTACACCACGGCCATATTGTCGAGGTCGAAAACATCCAGGTCGAACGGGGACTTCCTGTCCAGGCCTGTACGGTAGTCGTAGTAAGGGAATCCACCGGTAAGCTCCCAATTGCCGAAATGGGAATTCAGGAGCACCACTCCCTTGCTGCCCTCATATGCAGCCTCGCATACTTCGAGATTGGTAAACTCCACCAGATGCTGCCTGTGCAAACGCTCCGGATTGCGGCAGCCGCCGAACCAGATCGTCTCTGCCAGCAACCGGCCGAAATGCTTGTAGAAATCGTCCGAGAGAGCCTTCAGTTCCGAATACTTCTTCTCCGGGAAGGAACGGGCAAGGTTCGTCATCACGACGTCCCTGCGGTAATGCATCACATCCTTGAGTATCCACGAGAAAAAGCCTGAACAGGCATAGTGGAATCCCAGAGGAAGTGCGCCGAGGGCCCGCAAGAGCCATTTCATCAGAGTCGTTCCAACCTTCATCGGACAATTAGCATTCGTAACTTACAAATATAGCAAAAGCCCTCGAAAAATCATAATCAGCGCACAGGGCCCAGCTTCCTCACCGGGAAGGTGAAATAAGTGTCAGGGAATGGCTCGTTCCTGAGGGTGAAGTGCCACCACTCGGAATCGAGAGGCTTGAAACCGTGACGGAGCATCGCCCGGCGGAGGATCATCCTGTTGGCGAACTGTACGGCGGTAATCGCGCGGGCGGATACGCCGCCAGTATATTCCCCGGTATCAGGATTGCCGCAGAAATCCGGATGGCTTTCAACTCCGAACCAGTCGAATGTACCTCCCATATCCACTTCCCTGCCGGAAACCATATCGAAAAGCGTCAGGTCCACTGTACTTCCCCGTGTGTGCCCGCTCTTCTCCATTATGTATTCCTGCTCGAAAAGTACGCTCTTGTCCACATCCGGGTAGAAACAGCGCTTGAGCGTGGTGTCGGCCAGGTCGGCGGCCCATCTGACGAAGTGGTCCACCGCCTTCTGAGGACGGTAGGCATCGAATATCTTCAGCCTGTACCCGAGAGCATCCAGTTCATCGCTCACTGCCTTCAGGCTGTCAGCGGCCTCACGTGTCAGCAAGGCGGTCGGTTCATCGTAACCGTCCACCCTGTCTCCGACGAAGTTGTAGGTGGAGTGATAGCGTATTTCCAGTATCACATCCGGAATGACATCCGTGATATTGACGAAATGCTCGGAACCGTCGGGACGGCCGGATACGGCATTCCTCCCGGCGGAACAGGATACCAGGGAAAGCATCAGGAGTGCCAGGGCGGCCGGGCGGACTACACAGGAATAAAGTTTCATAATGTCACAAACAGGCGTTTGATTATCGCCGGTTCAAATATAATCGTTTGCCGCGAGAAATAAAAGGAAAGGGGAATGAGCCTCCAAAATTTGGAATGATAAGTACATTTTCGTATTTTAGTGCGATTTATCGAATATTCGTTAATTATTCTCAATATGTTCAAAGGACAACCTAAAGGTCTATTCGCACTCGCCTTGGCAAACACCGGCGAGCGCTTTGGTTACTACACTATGCTGGCCATCTTCATGCTGTTCCTCCAAGCCAAGTTCGGTTGGGATCAGGCAGTGTCCAGCCAGGTTTATTCCATCTTCCTTGCAGCGGTTTACTTCATGCCGGTAGTCGGCGGTATCCTCGCTGACAAGATCGGTTTCGGCAAGTGCGTCGTCACCGGTATCTGCGTGATGTTCCTGGGCTACCTTGCCCTGGCGATACCTACTGCGCCGAGTGCCGCGGGTGTCGCCCTGATGATCGGCGCCCTCGCGCTAATCGCCGTCGGAACGGGTCTGTTCAAGGGTAATCTCCAGGTCCTCGTCGGTAATCTCTACGACGATCCGAAGTACGCTTCCAAGAGGGACAGCGCTTTCAGCCTGTTCTATATGGCCATCAACATCGGTGCGATGTTCGCTCCTTCTGCAGCTACCGCCATCACCAACAGGTCCCTGGGAAAGGCCGGCCTGATCTACAAGGCCGACATCCCTGCCCTCGCCCACCAGTTCATGAACGGTACGATCTCTCCGGAGAACACCGAAAAGCTCACCGGCCTGATGGGCCAGATGCCTGACACTGCAATCCAGGGGATGGGTCTCGACAGCTTCTGCCCTTACTACATCGAGAAACTTGCTTCTTCTTACAATATGGGTTTCGCGGTAGCCTGCGTATCCCTCATCCTTTCCATAGCCATCTACCTCGGATGCCGCGCCTGGTTCAAGCACGCCGACGTCAATGCAAAGCAGGCGAAAGGCAGCGAGAACTATGTCGAGCTTACTCCTAAGCAGACCAAGGACCGCATCGTCGCCCTCTGCCTCGTGTTCGCAGTCGTCATCTTCTTCTGGATGGCATTCCACCAGAACGGACAGGCTCTTACCTGGTTCGCCCGTGACTACACACAGAGCTTCGCTGAAGGCTGGAGCAGGGTAGGATTCAACATCTGGGCTCTCGCGCTGATCGCAGTATCCGTATATACCTTGTTCGGAGTGTTCCAGTCGGAGAAGAAGACCGGAAAGATCATCTGCGGCCTGGTTACAGCAGCCCTGTGGCTCGGTGCCTACGGCATCTACAAAGGCCTCGACAATCCTCTCGAGATCTACCCTCAGCTCTTCCAGCAGTTCAACCCGTTCTTCGTGGTCGCCCTGACTCCTGTGTCAATGGCTATATTCAGCGCCCTTGCGGACAAGAAGGATGAAAAGCATCCTGAAGGCCGTGAGCCTTCCGCTCCTATGAAGATCGGTCTCGGTATGTTCGTGGCCGCCCTCGGCTATCTCGTGATGATTTTCGCATCCAAGGGCCAGGCTTCACCTGCGGCGCTCAACGGTACCGTATCCCCTGATCCTGTCGTACCGACTTACCTTATGGGGACTTACCTCGTCCTGACTTTCGCGGAGCTCCTGCTCAGCCCGATGGGTATCTCATTCGTCTCGAAGGTGGCTCCTCCTAAGCTCAAGGGACTCATGATGGGTCTGTGGTTCGCTGCGACCGCCGTCGGAAACTATCTCAGCTCGATCCCTGGACTGCTTTGGAAGAGGGTATCCCTCACCGCCAACTGGGGCATCCTTATGGCCCTCTGCGTGGCAGCAGGTCTGGTTATGTTCGCAATGCTGAAGAAGCTCGAGGCTGCGACTAAAGACTGATGATCGACAGATCAACGCGAGGATGTGTTCCTTGCAGCTGAGGCCAGCTGCTTCTCGTATTCGAAGTTCATATCCTTGATCCTTGCGAAGGTTTCGGAGTTGCGCACTATGGTGCCGTCTTCGGAACCTTCTGCTATTACCTCGAAGGAATCCCGCGAGTTGTCCGCCAGTATCCAGCGGTTGCAGACCGGCATATATTCGCGGAACAGATAGTGGAGCCCGAGGTTGTAGCGCCTCCTGATGGTATCTTCCTTTATGTTGTGACCACCGGCTGCCACCCTGGCCTTCACACGGGAGACCGCAAGGTCGGGAGAGTTGAGCCACAGATAGAGAATGGTGACGTAATAGCCCTTTTCCTGGGCCAGCCGGGCCATCTTGAGCATGGACCTGGTAGCCAGGGTAGTCTCGATGCAGAAATCCTCGTTACGGTCCAGCAAATACCTCATCTTCATAAGCATGAACCGGCTTGCAGCCACATAAGCGCTCTCTGGGTTGAAGGGAGCGAGACTCTTGGCGAATTCGTCGGAATTGACGAATTCCCTGCACCCGAACAGTTCAGGCAACAGGGCGTATGACGCCGTAGTCTTGCCGGAGCCGTTGCAGCCTGATATGATGAAGAGCCTTGGCATATCTGTCATTTAGGGTGGGTCACTCCATAGCCGAACAGGGCGAAATCCCCCTTGCACGGATCTCCGGGGAATATGTCCGCGAATGAAGATGTTATTTCGGTCACCGTACGGATGTCTTTCTGCTTCCTGCACGTCAGTCCAAGATCTATCGCGACGTCGTGGACGTGGACGTCCAGAGGGATGAGGAGGCTGGCCGGATCGGTATCCTTCCAGATACCGAGGTCGACCTTACCGTCGTCGCGGACCAGCCAGCGGCGCATCATATTGATTTTCTTGTCCGGAGCCTTAGGGTCGGGCTTCTGGCCGAACACCTTGACTCTCATATCCCCCTGGGTCAGAGGCTCCAGGGAAGGCATCGACAGGTACAAGCCCCTGAGCCTGGAACAGATGGCTGCTACTTCGGACCATTTGACGGTACGGTGGATGCTCGCATCGTCGGAACGATAATCGCCGCGCATAACGTAATCATAAGGTTTCCAGGACATTTCATCGAACAGCCTGGTGCAGTCGCGCACTATCATCGCCCGCCTTCCCCACGCGAAGTGGGCGGCGAAAACGGCTGCAACCTCGATGTCCGCCAGGGAGCAATCCCCTGCCCTGTATGCGGCCAGGAATCGCTTCGGGAAGGCTATCGGGTCTTCCCGGAAATACTTTTCGTCGTTGTATTCCTCAGCCCAGTCGATGAGCCTGGAGCGAATCTCACTGTCCATTCTCCTTGAGTTTTTCAATGGCCCACGGCATCACCTTGGCCGGAGCCTTCTTCATT
>JAGDBQ010000074.1 GCA_017958985.1 Bacteroidales bacterium | reverse complement strand
CTGGACCTGTTCTCCGCTTCGTCCGAGAAGTTCTTTGACGGCCATCTGGACGGCAAGGACGCCATCCTTTCCGAGATAATCGCCAGGAATCCCCATCAGTTCTGGGTGGCGACGGACTACGGCCTGTTCGTGTACGATGACCGCGAGAGGGTCTGCACGAGGTATATGAACAGTAACGGCAATCCCTACTCCCTGGCGAGTTCCAAGCTCCGGTGCCTTTTCAAGGACAGGGAGGAAAGGCTTTGGGTAGGAACGTTCTATGACGGAGTCAGCCTGCTGATCGACACCGGGCCGGACATAAGGATATTCCGCAGATGCCCCGAGGATCCGGAGCATTCGCTGGAAGGGAAGACGGTCAGGTCGATCTGCGCGGGTGACCATGGGATAGTCTGGGCGGCCACGGAAGACGGCTTCCTCGAGAAGGTCTTCCCTGACGGAAGGATCGTATCCTTCGGCCGTAACCAAAAGGACCCTTCCAGGAACAATACCTATCAGTCGATAGCCTATTCCGGCGGGAAGGTATATGCGGCCGACCTTGGAGAAGGCCTTTCCGTCTATGATTCCGAGAGTCTTGAATTGTTGAAGCGATATGTGGTCGGCAGCAATTACTGCGGCAAGATACTGATCACGACCCAGGGAGAGACCCTGGTCGGAACGTCGGACGGCCTTTTCCGTCTGGACAAGGGGTCGGACACTTTCGTCCGTATCGACAGCATACAGCCCGCCTTTGCATACACGATGCGCGAGGACAGGCAGGGCAACATCTGGGTCAGCCTGTTCGGTCACGGGGTGTATGTCCTTTCCCCTTCGGACTATTCGGCGAATCAGCTGGAGATAACCGGTGCGGAAGGAGTCAGCACCACCAACATATCGGACCTGTTTGAAGACAGGGACGGTAGGATCCTTGCAGCGTCCGGCCGAGACGGACTGCTCATCCTCACCCCCGGCAGGGACATGCCCTGGAAAGCCCGGTGCTCCACCATAACGAGGGAAGACGGACTGCCCTCGGACAAGTGCCGTGCAGTCACCCAAGACAGGTCTGGAAGGATCTGGTTGTCAACGATAAACGGCATCGCTTCCATAGATGGCGATAGCGTAACCGGAGTCACGGAGTACAAGACCATAGGCAATTATTTCTGCCCGGGCTCCGTCCTCAGGTCCCCTGACGGGATGATCTATATGGGCTCGTCCGACGGGATGGTCGCCTTCAATCCCGAAAGGGTCCCCGAAAGGAGGCACAAGCTGTTCCCTGCGGATATCGTAAAGGCCAAGGACAACTCTTTCACCTCCGTTTCCGAGAACGGCCGTTCCCCGTTCTCATCCCGCAGCATCCGCATCCACTCATACGAGACCTCGTCCCTTACCATCAGCCTCATCTGCCTCAAGAGCGACATCAACGAAGTCGTAAGATACCGGTATTCGCTCACCGGCAAGGGCCGCGACATAGTCAGCATCTCGAATGAGAAGCAGATAACCTACGCCAATCTTACTCCTGGGAAATATGTCTTCACCGCCAATGTGGACCGGGACGACAGTCCTGAAGCGTGCACTTCCCTGCAGATACGCGTGATTCCTCCCCTGTATGGCAGCCTGGCGGCACGGCTGCTGTATCTCTTGATCGCAGCCGTGGTCTTATTCAGCCTCATCAGGTTCAGGACCGCCCTGGTCAGGAAGGACAAGGAGAGCGCCCTTGAAAAGCTCGAGTCCCTCAAACAGAAGGAGATATATGAATCCAAGATCAATTTCTTCACGAATATCTCTCACGAGATACGTACACCCCTGACGCTCATAAAGGTCCCTCTGGACAAGGTGCTGGAAAGGAAGGCCTATCTCCCGGAAGCGGAATACGACATGGAGTGCATCCAAAGCAGCATAGACAAGCTGCTGGACATGACGGACCAGATACTGGATTTCAGGAAGATGGAGAACGGTTCTGCAAGCCTGACGTATTCCCGGACAGACCTGACGAAGATGGTCAAAGATGTTTTCTCGCGTTTCGAAGTACTTGCGGAAGAATCATCGGTATCCCTTGACTGCAGGCTGCCCGACGAGCCCGTATTCATAATGTGCGCCCCCGGAAGCATAGAGAAGATCATCAGCAACCTACTGATGAACGGTGTCAAATACTGCCGTTCTTCGGTTTCGATCGTTCTGGACAAGGTTCCCGACGAAAGGGTCAGGATCACGGTCAGCAGCGACGGCGAGCCCATTGCACAGGAAGAGAGGGAAATGATCTTCGAACCGTTCTACCAGTCTTCCAGGACCCGCTCGCGGCTGTCCGTGAACGAAGGGACCGGTCTCGGGCTTTCTTTCGCGAGGTCGCTGGCAGTCCTGCACGAGGGTACGCTCATTCTAGATCCGTCTTATGGCGAAGGCAACTCCTTCGTACTCGAACTGCCTGTGGGACAGCTCGTCGAAGACAAGGAGGCCGAAGAGGAGGATGTCCGCCAGAGGGAGGAACAGGAGGCCGGCAAATACTCCATCCTCATCGTGGAAGACGACACTACCCTCAATGACTATATCAAGACCGAACTGTCCAATGAATATACGATATATCAGGCATATAACGGCAAGCAGGCTCTTGCCGTCCTGAACGAGAAGAGCATCAGCCTGATCGTCAGCGACATCATGATGCCGGAAATGAACGGATGCGAGCTCGTCGATGCCGTCAAAAACACCCTGAGGTTCAGCCACGTGCCCATCATCCTCCTTACTGCGGTCTCCGACTACAATACCCAGCTCGAATCCCTGCATTCCGGGGCGGACGGATATATCACGAAGCCCTTCTCCATGCAGATCCTTCGTGCGACCATCTTCAATACGCTCAAAAACAGGGAGATACTGTACGAACGCTTCTCTTCGTTGCCTTACACTAAGCCGGAAAACAACACAAGCAGCCAGGATGATGTCTTCATGAAGACCCTTTACGACTATGTGGTCGAGAACATCTCAAACCAGGATTTCTCCGTCCTTGACCTCGCGGACAAGATGAAT
>JAGDBQ010000073.1 GCA_017958985.1 Bacteroidales bacterium | reverse complement strand
TGAGGAACGTATTCAACGACCCTGCCTGCAGCGCCACCTGGAGCACCGCGAGCCAGGCATATTCGGACTACTCTTTCCTCGGATATTCGGATGCCTATATCAACAGGCTGAGGGGTTCCCTGGGCACCGAACTCAAGCTGAG
Source organism: Bacteroidales bacterium (assembly GCA_017958985.1). GTDB lineage: Bacteria > Bacteroidota > Bacteroidia > Bacteroidales > UBA932 > Cryptobacteroides. Next base: position 9,288 of record JAGDBQ010000073.1, on the reverse strand, counting down.
CTACCAGAGCTCGTTCGATTTCTACATCCTGCTGGACTACAACTACGACAAGGACATAGACACCAACAAGGAGGGTACGAAACTCAAGTCCCTGACGTACGACAGGAAACTGATGACTTCATTCGGAGTCAGCTACATATTCTCCTTCTAGGGAGAGGACTATCACTCGTGGGTTGCGAAACGCTGCTGTGCCAGCGTTTCGTATTTCGTTCCCGGACGACCGTAGTTGGCATACGGGAAGATCGAGATGCCCCCTCTCGGGGTGAAGAAACCCGTCACTTCGATGTACTTGGGATCCATCAGCTTTATCAGATCCTTCATTATCGTATTCACGGTGTCCTCGTGGAAGTCTCCGTGATTGCGGAAGCTGAAGAGATACAGCTTCAGGGACTTGCTCTCCACCATCTTGACGTCGGGAATATACGAGATCCTGATCTCGGCGAAGTCCGGCTGGCCGGTGATCGGGCATAAAGTGGTGAATTCCGGGCAGTTGAACCTCACCCAGTAATCATTCTCCGGGTGCATGTTCTCGAAGGCTTCAAGGACTTCGGGAGCATATTCGGTACTGTATTCTATCTTGTTTCCAAGGGCGCTCAGGCCCTTATTTTCTCTTCCCTGGGACATTGTCAGTCGATTTTGAATTTGAACGGGTTGTAAGATATTCCTTCGTCGAAAACTTCTCCGCCTTCATATTCCTTCAGGCGTCTTACGATGGCAGCGGTCAGAGGAAGGATGATTATTTCATAGAGAACCTTGGCCGTGACCTGGCAGGCTACCATTATGAGCACGGTCTTCAATCCCTGGCTCCAGAACACGATCGGTATGAAGATCAGGGAATCCACGAGTTCTCCGGCGATCGAAGATACGATGGCGCGCACGCCGAACTTCCTGCCGTTGTCCTTAACCTTCATCCTGCTCATAATCATTGCATTGACATTGGATCCGGCAAGGAAAGCCAGGAGCGAGGCGGCAAGGGTCTTCGGAGCGGCTCCGAATACATAAGAGAAGGCTTCCTGTCCTCCCCAGAACGGGGCTCCCGGCAGGGCGAGCACAAGCTGCGCCGCAAGGACGAAGAAGAGATTCATCGCGAATCCCGTCCAGATCACGAGCCTGGCCTTGCGGTAGCCGTACACCTCGCTTATGCAGTCATTGAGTATGTACGACACCGGGAATATGATGACCGCCCCGGGGAGGACGCACCAGTCCCAGATCTGGAAAATCTTGATTGCGAACAGGTTGGATGCGATGAGGCAGACATTGAACAGTACTGCCAACCATAAGAATACCGGGGACAGGATCCCCTTTCCGTTTGTTTTGTTTTCTGTCATAACCTTGTTTTTATAGTGGTACCAAGCACACTTGGAGCAGGACATTTCCGCTCCTCGGGCGCAAATATAGGAAAAATGTCTTATTATCCGTATATTTGCCTTAGAACACAGACTAACCAATAATGCTAAAACCACATTCAGGAACCCTGTTTGCGATCTTGCGTTATGCCTTACCATTTTTGCTGCCCGTATTCTTTGGGGGGTATTGCCTGCAAGCTCAGAACCGCCAGAAGACTTTGACTCTTCAGATAACCATCCTCTCCGACACTGACGGGCAACCGGTCGCCGGAGCCTCTTGCCTGTTGGTAGACTATGGCATATTCGACATAGCGGATCCGGACGGCGTCACCCGTCTGGAAAAAGTACCTGAAGGCAAAGCCACGCTCTCCATCCAGATGCTTGGCTTCGAAGATTTTACCCAAACGTATAATTTCCAGAGAGACAGCAGCTTCTCCATCCGCATCAAGGAATCATCCCTGGTGCTGGAGCAGGTCGTGGTCACGGCAAAGCCCAGCGCCACCGGGTCTTCGACCAGTTCCACGATCGGACGTATGGCCATCGACCACTTGCAGGCGACCAGCCTCAAGGACATTATGCAGCTGCTCCCGGGACAGTTGATGACTTCCTCGGATATGACTTCCGAAGCGAAGATCACCCTCCGAAGCGCCAGCGACAACACGGCCAACAATGCCTTCGGTACTTCCATCCTCGTGGACGGTGTGCCTATCTCGGACAACACTTCCCTGGGCAACAATGCCGGAACGGGTGTGGACCTCCGCCAAATCAGCGCCGACAACATCGAGTCGGTGGAGGTGATCCGCGGTATTCCTTCCGCTGAATACGGAGACCTCAGCTCCGGTGCCGTGGTCGTGAATACCAAGGCCGGCTACACTCCGTACGAGGTACGTGCCAAGGTCAATCCGACTACGCTCAACACCTCGTTCGGCAAAGGATGGAAGTTCAGCAACGAGGCCGGCAGCCTCAACGTGAATGCAGACTACGCCCGCGCTTCCGGAGACCCCCGCACGAAGAACCGCTCCTTCGACCGAATCAGCGGAGGCATCACGTACAGCAACACGATAGGCAGGATCTGGTCTTCTACCACGAAGATGAACTTCAGCAGCATAATCGACCTGAGGAAATCGGATCCCGACCTTCTCATAGAAGGTACGGAAACCGGCCAGAACCAATATACCGTAAGGCTGGCGCACAACGGAAGGATCACGCTGAACAAGCCCCTTTCCCGTTCCATTACCTACGCTACAGGCCTCTCCCTGAGCGATTCCAGGAGCTGGACTTCCAGCATCGTCTCGGCGGACGGCGGGCTTCCGGTGATCACTTCCCTCACCGACGGCTACTACCAGGTGCCCTGGATCACCAATTCCTACCGGGCAGGCGGCACCACCGTCTCCCGTCCCGTGAACTTCTTCGCGAAAGTCGGAAACGTATTCAATGCCAACGTCGGGAAGGTGAAGCAGCGCTTCAATATGGGTGCTGAATACCGCCACGAGACCAACAAGGCGCCGGGCTTTTCCAATGATGACAACTTTATGCCTCTGAGGCCTAACAGCGACGGCCGCCCGAGGCCGTATTACGACATCCCGGCGCTGAACCAGATATCCGCATATCTGGAAGACAACCTCAGATGGGAGCTTCCGAAGGGTATGGAATTCAAGCTCCAGGCAGGCTTGCGCTACGATATGATGCAGTTCGGCCTTCCTGAGCAGGTATATGCCATCTCCCCTCGTTTCAACGCATCCTTCAAGGTGACCGAATGGCTGACTTTCCGCGGCGGCTGGGGCCAGAGCAACAAGACTCCGGGTCTGTCGCACCTCTATCCAGAGCCCAAGTATTCGGACCGCATAGCTGCCTCATACCTGCCGTCAGACGAGAGCAAGCAGCTGGTTATGTACAACACCAAGGTGACCAACGTCGAGCGCAACAACTCCCTGAGGAACGCCACCAACACCAAATCCGAAATCGGATTCGACATCGCCCTCAAGAACGGGATGACCTTCTCGGTGGTCGGATACCAGGACTATATGAAGAACGGATTCGGCAACTTCACGGAATACAGCGTCTATTACGCCAACTATTATACGGCGGAAAGAGGTATCCGCACCGATGCCGCCGGAATGCCGTACATCGAGTGGAACAATCCCGCCCGCGTCGATACCGTATTCACGACCAGCGGGCGCGTCGGCAACACTCAGGCCAGCCTGAACCGGGGTGTGGAATTCGATGTGAACCTCGGACAGATCAAGCCTATACGCACCAGTGTCATCATAAACGGTGCATATATGGAGACCCAGACCTGGACCACCGGCCCGAATTTCCAGAATCCGTCAGGAGTCGATGCTTCTTCGACCTACGCGCAGGGTATGCCAGGCACTCCTCCTTTCAAGCTGCTCTATCCGAGCGGAGTATCCCGGGACATCAACAGAAGGTTCAGCACCAACCTGCGCCTGGTCTGCAACATCCCGAGGATGAAGATGGTAGCATCCCTGGCCAACCAGGTCATCTTCTACCAGTACGTCCACACGACGAACCAGAAGAGCGACCCTATCGCCTGGATCGACACCGACCTGAGCAGGCACGAGATAACCCAGGCGATGCTGAACGACCCGTCTTACACCATCAAGGGAGTGCTCCTCTCCGCCCAGCGGAAGAATCCGGCGGACAACGCTCCGACGGTACAGCCTCCGATCTGGCTGATGAATATGCGTCTGACCAAGGACGTATCCAAGAACTTCGGTTTTTCCTTCTATGTAAACAACGCCTTATTCCATATGCCTTACCAGTCCAGTTCCAAGTCCGGAACCCTCTCGGAGCGTAACCAGGGCACATTTGCATTCGGCGTAGAAATGTTTGTCAAGATATGAAACGATTACTCGCCGCATCGATAATATTGCTTTCGGTCCTCTCCTGCAACCGGGAGGCTCCGCAGCCAACGGAATCATTCATCCTGAGTTTCAGGATGCCGGAAGAATGCATTCCTGCAGCCCGGTACAACAACCGGGTCGTACACCTCAAGGGCGACATATCCTATGAATTCGTCACCGACGTAGCGGGACAGGTCGTCGTCGAATCCCTGGTGCCCGGCATCTACGACATCATCACCAACTGGGAAATGAGCGGAGCCGAATACAAGGCTATGCTAAAGGACCCTTCGACGCTTGACGACAAGGCCAGGGTGATCGTAGGGGTATCCCTGATGAACCGCCGCATATTCAAGGCCGAAGACCTAGAACTCGAGCTCTCCTCAGCACTCGTGACGGACCTTATGATCTCCAAGATCTATTATGCCGGCACGAAGGACGATATGGGAAGGGACTACAAGACAGACGGTTACGTTGAGCTGTTCAACAATTCAGACGAGGTGCTGTACCTGGATGGTAAGTATCTCGGACTGGCCGAACCGTCGATGAACCCGTCATACTATACAGCTATCGAACGTCCGGATTCCATCTATTTCTGCCAGATATGCCGCTTCCCCGGCGACGGGGACGACTATCCGGTGCAGCCGGGCGGGAGCGTGGTGATCGCTGCCAGCAGCGCCCGCAACCACACCCTGAGCGCATCCACCTCCGTCGACCTTTCGGGAGCTGACTTCGAAGTCAAGGGAATGGAAGGAGAAGGCAATCCCGACATCCCGATGCTGCCCCTGGTGTCCAACGCCTGGAGCAATATGAAGAAGCTCAACCTGATAAACAGCGGGCCTAACGCAGTCGTGCTCTTCGAGACCGACGAGGACGTCACAGACTGGCCTGAGGTTTTCCGCCCGGGCAAGACAGCGGGCGACCGGTACCGCAGGATGCACAAGAGATTCGCCCTGGATGGCGTGGAATGCCTGAGCAAACCGGCCCAGACTGCTCCGGATGTGAATATCAAGAGGCTCCATTCAAGCATCGATGCCGGATATATCACAATCACCGCAGTGAGCGGGAAGAACCACGAATCCGTCGAGAGGAAGGTTTCCCGCTTCGAGAACGGAAGGTATTACCTTCAGGACACCAACAACAGCAGTACGGATTTCGTGGTATGCACGGATCCTACCCCGCGCAAATATGACAAGGAGGGCCTGCAATGAGAAAGACAATCATATCCGCAATCTGCCTGCTGGCTTGTTTCACTGCTTTTGCCCAGGGAGTCCCTTCAGACTTCTCCAAGATGAAGGTCGAGACCACCCTGCAGCAGTTCCTGTCGACCAACAACGCTGCCGGAATGGGCTTGTTCCAGCCTTCAAGCGGCAGCCGGACCCAGATAGAGACATTCTACGAGGGAGGTGACGACCACCTTGCCCAGCAAGGAGGGAAAGACTACGGTTTCGACTTCTCAACTCACCGCTACGACCGCTTCTCAGACAAGCTGTTTATGAGGGGAAGCTTCCACTACTCCCTCGACAGGGAGAAGGAGCGCAAGTGGTCGGACGTGATGGACCCTTGGTTTTCAATCCCTTACATATTCGGAAGCACCGTGGCCAAGGATTATGACAGCCATCGCTGCGGCCTCGAGTTCGATCTCTACACCGCCCCGCTGTCGGATATCGTTTCCCTGGGAGTGCGCGCCCAGTATGATGTGGCTGACATTTCCGGAATGCGCGACCCTCGTCCAAGGACCGGATACCTCAACTACCGCATAATTCCGTCGGTGCTGCTCAGCTTCGGTCCGCACCACCTGGGTCTCGACCTGGGTTACGGCTACTCGAAGGAAAAACTCTCCGGCCTGACCACGATACAGTCCTATCCCAACCTCTTCTACTACAGGATGTACGGACTCGACCGGGTAACCGGGGCCATCGGTGCATACTCAGGTTTCAAGCATCAGTTCTACGGCAGCCGCTTCCTTGGGGACATATCCTATAATTATACTTCGGGACCGCTGAGGGCGCTGGTATCCGCCGGAATGGAATACGGCCGCCTGGACGCCTTCGCCGACAGGAAGCAGAGCCCCGGATCATACGATTATTTCCTCTACAGTGCCGTGGCCGACTTGCAGTACAGGAGCGGGAGCAAGCTCCACGTATTGCACCTGAAAGGTTCCCTCAAGGATGCAGGAGCAAGCGAGAAACTCCAGGAACTGCAGTCTGAGAAGGATCCTGTGACAGGAGTCTCCACGGAGACCTGGGTAACCCTCTACGAATACAAGAACAGGTATATGCTCGGGCAGACGGAAGCCAGTCTGGAATATACCCTGTTCGGCGCGTACAAGGGCAGGGACTACGGATGGAGCTTGAACGCCGGTGCCGGATATTCAGCTTTCGACAAGGAGTGCTTCCTGCCGCATTCGGAGTTCTCATCCGAGCGCCTGGACATATTCCTCGGAGGTACGTTCCGGTTGGTGGACAAGAAGAGCCACCGTCTCGAGGCCGGGCTCAGGGCAGATGGAATCGTGCCTTTGAGCGGCTTGCAGGACCTTTATTTCGATAATGAATATGTCACGGAAGTCCTCGAGGCGGATGCCGCATATTACGGCAGACAACGCATCGGAGGCAGCGGTTCCCTCACCTGGACTTTCCCGATGAACCTCGGCAAGGCGGGCAAGGCCAACGGCTACCTGCGCCTTTCCGGAGGATACTGCAAGGCATTGCCGCAAGGCGGACTCGCCAACGCGGCCGTTACAGTAGGTTTGTTTACATTCTGACGCTATGAAGAGAATCATAATATTATCAGCGCTGATCGCCCTCGTCTCGGCAGTATCCTGCCGGCAGGATGACGGCCCGGAGAATGACAACCGGTATTTCGCTCCTGCCGTCTCCTTCGGCAGCGACAGCTACACGGTCAATCCGTCAGCAGGCGGCCTGGACGTGGACGTGGTCCTTTCCAAGCCTGCCTCACAGGCACTCAGCATAGGCCTGGTCGTCACCAGTTCCCTCAAGGAAGGGCTGCAGTACACCGCTCCCGCCTCGACGGTCGAAATCGCCAAGGGAGAGGACAAGGCCAGGATCCATCTGTCCTTCGTGGATGATGAGATCTGGGTGGAATCTTCCTGGATCCTGCTCACACTCAAACCGGGTCAACGCTATACCGTCGATCCCGGCAACAACATATCCGCCAGAATAAACGTGAACAAGGAGATATCCCTGCCGATATTCGGCTTCGGACAGTCTCAGAAGCCGGTGGTATCCAATCCGTACCTGGCTGAGATCCTTCAGTTCGAGCTCGTCTGCGAGCGTGCTCCGATCGCTTCCCAGACGATTGCCCTGGAGTTCGGAGACCTGGTCTGCGGGAAAGACTTCCTGGTGGACGGCAAGGCGACCCCTACCGTCGAATTCCCGGCCGGCGCGACAAGCAAGACCTTAGAAATCAGCATCTTGAAGAAAGATGAGTCGGGCTACGACAAGACAGCCGACCTGACGATAATACCGGAGAAGGGCAAATATTCCGTCATAACCGGTCAGGAATCAGTCTCCGTCCACCTGAGCGACCCGGTCGTGGATTTCTCCAAATTCCTCAGGACCTCAGCCCTCAACGACGGAAAGGGATTCCAGATCCGCCAGGGTATCAAGGCCGCGGACGGATCCTGGGACGGCAACACGACCGTGGATATGGGAGTTTCTTCCGAAGGATCCAATTACCTGAGGAACTACCGGAATATGTACGACCATCCTTCATTCGGCTGCAGGGCGAATTCAGCTACCTCACAGATGTTCCGCCTTACGGACTTCTTCCCTCTGTACGTGCGCCCGAACGAGATTACGATCCTGGATTATGGCAACGACCAGGGACACCGTGAGTTCTCCCCTGCCGATTCGCTGATGCGCTTCGTGCTGGACTACGGAGAGACTCAGAAAGGACGGATCTACCTGGAGAGGCCGCAGTCATTCAAGGCATACATAGGGAACTATTCTGCCTGGCAGGACAAGAGTTCAGGACTTGCCGCCTGGGTGATGGATTCCAGGGCTACCGGAGGCGACATAGATGCATCGACGCATCCTGCCCTGACAGGAGCCGTCAGCGTAACGCTCGTGAAGATGGAGGGGACTTTCGACTTCTCCAACAGCTCCGAGCCGGTGCTGGTAACCGCCTGGTTCAAAAGCGATTCCGAGAACTTTATGAAGGCCGACACAGTCAACGGCAAGGATCCTGCCGCCACCCTGGGGCTTACGAAGGAAGACGGTGCCTGGAAGGTAGAATACAAACTCTGGCCGAGGTAAGCAGTGAGGAAGAACCGGCTCATAATCCTCCTTGTCCTTGTCCCCCTGACGGCAGCGGGGCAGACATTGCGTCTCCCCTCCGACAAGCTGGGGAAGCCGGTGCTATTCGGCTCGAGGATAGTGGATGTTAACCGGACCGGGGGGAAGGTATTCGCACCGGGACAGAGGAGCATATCCCCTGCCCTGATGGAATTCAGGCTGGATTCCACTGGAAACGCGGTCCTGCTGCCTGCCGGCTTCAAACCTCATCCCAACGAGGGTCGGAGGATGCAGAAAGGCAGGATGAGGCACGACCGGCCGATCCATCTCCCGGTGATCGGGAGGGATGCCGACGGCTGCCTTCTCCTGGATGTTTCTGAAGCATTCTCGACTTACCCGGAACAGGCTTCAGCTATTCCTCCCAAGATGCTGGAAAGCGACAGACTGGTGGACGGAAGGATCGTATCCACCAGGGAAACACCTGATTATCTTCAAGTTACAGGAATATACCGATATTCATCCGGTCTGGAGGTAACGGCAGCCTGCTACCTGCTGTTCCTCCGGGAGGACAAGATGCCCGAAAGAGCTGTCCTGAAGTACTACTATTCCCTGGAATACCGCAAACCGGACGGTCGGAAAGGAGTGTATTCGCAGCGCTGGGACCTCTCGCGTCGCTCCACCATAGACTTCTATGTGGACAAGGCATTCCCGGAGAGCTGGTATCCCTACATAAAGGAAGGGCTGGAAGACTGGAACAAGGCGTTCGAGGCGGCCGGCCTGGGGAAGGTGGTCTCAGTCCATCCTGAACCAGACGACGAAGCATTC
>JAGDBQ010000072.1 GCA_017958985.1 Bacteroidales bacterium | reverse complement strand
CCTACAGATTACTGAGCACCCTCCGGATGACCTCCTCCGCCACACCCTGCTCTTTCAATGCCTTGATAATCTTGGCTCTCTCCTCTGCCCGACCTTCTGCTCGACCTTCTGCCCGACCTTCTGCTCGACCTTTGTCCATTGCGAAATCTATCTGGTTCTGTATGTCTCTCTCGGTTGTCATATCGTTGTGGTATTTGATTTTGTCCTCTGGAGCAAAATTATGCAAATCCGCCGAAGAAAACAACAGGTCGAAGATCTCCTCATCGAAGCCTTCAGGTCTCTCCTCCAGCTCCGGCAGGTGGTAGAGCGCATATCCAACCCTCTCTATCAGAGATGCTTCCGCGTCAGGACGGCACTTCTCCACTTCCAGGAAGATGTAGTGCAGGTCGTCGGTCATCAGTTCCCCAGTCTCATCCTCCGTCACCGAATAACGGAATAGGAATCTTTCTGTCTCCGGATGAAGGGAGAACCGCATTATACCTATGAAATAGACAGGTGGAAAGCCGTACTTCCTCGATCCTTCCCTAAGCTGCCTCTGGATCGAAAATGTCGAATTGAACACTGCCCGGTCATAGAAATCGTGCTGCTCGGAGCGCTGCACCTCGACCAGGAACCGCTCGCCGTTCTCGTCGGTACATTCCACGTCAACACGGATGTTCTTGCCTCCGGGATTCTGGTTGGTGCTCTCTTCCGGAGCGTAGGTCAGGCTGGCTATCTTCCGCTCCGGGATCAGGGCCTGCAGGAACAGGAGCATCAGGCGTTTGGCGTTTCCGTATTCCTTGAATGACCTTTTGAACCAGCGGTCCAGTAGGATGTCCGCGTACCGTCCGGGACCCGGACCGTTAATAATTCTGTTTTCCATCGTTCGTTTAGTATTACGGCTGTCGGGAGCGGCCGGGCGCACATCTCTCCCTCCAGCCGGGTAAAACAACACTTGCCCGACCGGTTACAAATATGGCCGGACCTAAGTTGTTATAATTAAAGAAACAGAGAATTCGTCTTAAAAAAACAGCAAAAAGTGTTTTTGAATGGTGTCTCCTTTCTTGAATCGGCGATTGAAAGCAGATTATCTCGAACCGCCGTTTCGAGGCTGGTACGGAAATTATTGATATTCAATTAGATGATCGATCAGATGGTGTCGATTTTACTACCATCTGATATAGTAAATGAATGATTATAAGATATTTACGTACCAGGCAGAAATAAGTAAAGGGGTGCCCGTGGAGATTGCTGAGTGTCCTGGAAAGATTGCAGATAGGACAAGGCTGGTGCTGGGTGAATAAGGGCTTGATGGCACCGCCGCCGGAATATGCGGGCTCCGGCGGCTGGACGCTGCGGGGAGCTCCGCCCCCAAAGGGCTCTCCTCGCGCCCTGCCAAAGGGAACTGACGTGGATTCCCGGTCAAGCCGGGGCTGGCGGGGATTCCCGAACAGGTCGGGAATGACGTTTGCGCTGGGCATGACGAGTGACCGGTAACTAACTCAATATCAACAATAATAACGTATAAGGGGCCTCGAATCCGAAGCCCCATATATAACGAGATAGTTAATTCTCAATATGTTACGTGTCACCAATTAAGCGCCTTTATTTCTTCTTTCGGCTATTGCTTGCAGCGGCTTTGCCTCGGGCCGGGGCTTTGGTGACTCTGCCGCGGACCCTGAGGATCTCGAAGTCGGCGTTGCCTTCGTAATAGACTTTCAGCTGTTTGTCGAATGGTTTCGGACCCTCGTCGTTACGGTACGTTACTACGACCTTGCCGGTCTTGCCTGGTTTTATCGCTTTTTTCGGCCATTTGACCGTGGTGCAGCTGCAGAAGCTGGACACCTTGCTTATCTTCACCGGAACCTCGCGCTCGTTGACGAATTCGAATGAGCAGGACTTCGGTCCGTCTTTCTCCGAGAACTTGCCGAAATCGTGCACATTCTCCTTGAAAGTCAGCGCATCGTATGGATATGGAGCCGCTTTGGACTTCTGGGCGAGCAGTTTATCTCCGCACAGCGAAAAACAAATCGCAAGTGAAAGAATCAGAGCGAAGCGTGATATATTGATATTGAAGCGAGTCCACATATTTCTCATTTATTGTCCGAATTTGGTAGCAAAGTCGGATTATCCGGGTTCAAAGTTACAAATAATACGCCTGAAATCACTTTCCGGGCCTCCTAAATTAGCGGATATATTTTGCAGATTGAAAAATTTATACTAATTTAGCATCGCTAATTGGACAATTTTATATTCATTACTATTATGAAACGTATATTAACTATTCTTGCAAGCCTTGTGCTTGCTGCATCGATTCCTGTAGCTAATGCTCAGAACAAGGACTTTGATGGTTACTGGTTCATGCAGCTTCAGGGCGGAGTCGCACACACGATCGGTGAGACCAAGTTCACCGACCTGCTTTCTCCATCGGCCGCTGTAAGTTTCGGTTATCAGTTCTCGCCGGTTTTTGGTGCCAGGCTGAATGTCAATGGCTGGCAGGCTAAGGGTGCTATCGCAGGCCCTCTCACCAACTACAAGTGGAATTATGTAGAAGGTGGTCTCGACCTCATGGCCGATATGGCAGCTCTTTTCGCTGGCTATAAGTATGACCGTCTTTTCAACCCTTACATCTTCGGTGGTGTAGCTGCTAACTATGCTTTCAACAATCAGGAGGCTAACGCAGTGAAGAATCAGTTCCCTGCAAACGGCTATCTCTGGGAAGAGAAGAGCCTTTCTCCTGCACTCAGGGCTGGTGCCGGTGTCAACATCAGACTCACCGACGTCCTTGCTCTCAACCTCGAAGGAAACTGCAGCTTCATCAACGACTACTTCAACTCAAAGCAGGGTTCCAAGGCTGACTTCCAGATCAAGGCCCTCGCTGGCCTGACCCTCAGCTTCGGTAAGGCTAAGCCAGTTCCTGTACCTGTGGTAGTTCCTACTCCGGCTCCTGCACCTGCACCAGTCGTGAAGCCAGAACCAGAACCGGAACCAGTTGTTGTCGAGCCAGTTGTTGAGACCGAGCCTGTATTCGAGTCACTCCAGCGCAATGTATTCTTCATCATCGACAAGTGGGATATCCGCGCAAGCGAGCAGCTCAAGATCGATGAGATCGTCGAGGCCCTCAAGGCTCACCCGGACACCAAGGTTCGCGTAAGCGGTTATGCTGACAAGGACACTGGTACTGCCAAGAGGAACAAGTTCCTCTCTCAGAAGAGGTCTGAGGTCGTTGCTGCCGCTATCGAGGCTGCCGGCATCGCTAAGGATAGGATCATCACTGAATACTTCGGTGACACCATCAATCCTTTCGACACTCCTGAGGAGAACCGTGTTGCAGTTTGCTTGGTTAAGTAAGCAATCTCGTAAATAACGAAGAATCGGAGACGGATCGATATTCAAATCGGTCCGTCTTCTTTCCTTTTTGGGAAATAATGATTATTTTGGGGTAAATTTTACAGCGGTTCTCGCATATGTCAGAAAGCATAGGTTTTATTTCTCAAATAATCGGGCCGGTGGTGGACGTCCACTTCGGAGCAGGTCCCGAAGGAAAGGCTTTGCCGAGCATCCACGATGCACTTTTGGTAGACAGGGGGGAGGGCAGGAAGCCTTTGGTAATTGAAGTTCAGCAGCACATCGGAGAGGATACTGTCAGGTGCGTGGCGATGGATTCTACGGATGGATTGCGACGTGGAATGAAGGCCGAGAATACCAAGGCTCCTATTTCGATGCCTACCGGCGGACAGATAAGGGGACGGGTAATGAACGTCGTGGGTGATACCATAGACGGACTTGGTGACCTGAGAAATGCGAATTCACTGCCTATACACCGCGAACCTCCCAAATTCGAAGATCTCACAACGTCTCAGGATGTCCTTTACACCGGTATCAAGGTCATCGACCTGCTCGAACCATACCTCAAGGGTGGCAAGATCGGACTCTTCGGTGGAGCAGGCGTCGGCAAGACCGTGCTGATCAAGGAGCTTATAAACAATATCGCCAAGAAACATAACGGATTCTCCATATTCGCAGGAGTAGGAGAACGTACCAGGGAAGGTAACGACCTGCTGCGTGAGATGATAGAATCCGGAGTGATCAAATACGGAGAAGAATTCCAGAAGAGTATGGAGGAAGGTCACTGGGACCTGACTAAAGTCGACCGGGCGGAACTGGAGAAGTCCCAGGTATCGATGGTATTCGGCCAGATGAACGAACCGCCGGGGGCCCGTCAGTCGGTCGCCCTTTCAGGCCTGACGCTTGCCGAGTCCTTCCGTGATTCCGACACAGGAGACGGACCTCGCGACATACTGTTCTTCATAGACAATATATTCAGGTTCACCCAGGCCGGTTCCGAGGTATCCGCCCTTCTCGGACGTATGCCTTCGGCAGTAGGATATCAGCCGACCCTGGCTACTGAGATGGGCCAGATGCAGGAAAGGATCACTTCTACCAAGAACGGTTCCATCACCTCTGTGCAGGCTGTATATGTCCCTGCCGATGACCTTACTGACCCTGCTCCTGCGACTACCTTCTCCCATTTGGACGCCACGACCGTCCTGAGCAGGAAGATTACCGAGCTTGGAATATATCCCGCAGTGGATCCGCTTGAGTCCACATCCAGGATCCTGGACCCTAACATAGTCGGCAACGACCATTACGAGACTGCCCAGAGGGTGAAGCAGATCCTTCAGAGGAACAAGGAGTTGCAGGATATCATTGCAATCCTTGGAATGGATGAGCTCAGCGACGAGGACAAGCAGACCGTCAACCGTGCGAGGAGGGTCCAGAGGTTCCTTTCCCAGCCATTCTCGGTGGCTGAGCAGTTTACGGGAGTCCCCGGCGTGATGGTGGACATCAAGGACACCATCGACGGATTCAGGAGAATCCTGGATGGAGAAGTGGATTACCTTCCTGAGCAGGCGTTCCTCAATGTGGGGACTCTGGAGGAAGCCATCCGAAAGGGTGAAGATATTCTTGCAAAGGCCAGGTAATGATCAAGCTTAGCGTCCATAGTCCGGAAGGTGCCCTTGTACAGACCGAAGTAAGTCGGGTGGAGCTGCCCGGGGCGAAAGGAAGGTTCGTGGTCCTGGAGGATCACGCACCGCTGATCTCGTCCCTGTCGGAGGGTAATATAGTCTATCGTCCCGGAGACGCTGAGGATGAGATCCTGTCCATAAAATCTGGTTTCGTGGAGATTTGTGACAACCACGTAAGTGCCTGTGTAGAACTCTGATGAAGAAGTGGATTGTCATATTGTTGTCGCTGTTGCTTCCGCTGGCTCTGCCGGCCCAGGAGGCCCAGCCTGTCGACGATGCACCCTTCGATATGGATGAATACCTGTACGGGCACGTCCGTGACTCGTACGAGTGGCACATAACCACCGTGAAGGGGAAGCCAGTCAGCATCCCGCTCCCGGTCATCCTCATCAGCAAGAATGGTGGCGGCTTCCACTGTTTCTCTTCCAAACATCTCGAGGAAGGGGAATATAAGGGCTTCTACATAGCTCCTGCCGGCAGCAAGTACGAGAACAAGATTGTCGAGCGTGGGGCCGGAGGGGCTGAGATACGGCCTTGGGATTTTTCTGTGACCAAGAATGTGGCGGGGCTTCTTATCAACTGCGCCCTGCTGCTGTTCATCGTACTTGGTACGGCTTCCTGGTACCGTAAGCACGATGCCGTGGAAGAAGCGCCGACAGGCGCGGTAGGCGTTATGGAGATGCTCGTCACGATGGTTGAGGACGACATCATAAAGGACTGTGTCGGAGAGGATTACAGGAAGTATTCCCCATATCTTCTGACGGCGTTCTTCTTCATATTCATCAATAACCTGATGGGTATCGTGCCCTTCTTCCCTGGCGGCGCCAACGTGACAGGCAACATCGCCGTCACACTAGTGCTGGCACTCTTCACCTTCTTTACCGTCAATGTATTCGGCAACAAGCATTACTGGAAGGAAATACTGTGGCCAGAGGTTCCGACCTGGCTCAAGGTCCCGATCCCGCTGATGCCGGTGATCGAGGTCATCGGAATGTTCACCAAGCCTTTCAGCCTTATGGTGCGACTTTTCGCCAATATCCTTGCCGGCCATTTTATGATTCTCGGAGTTGTAGCCGTGGTATTCCTGACGGCCAGGATGGGTCTGGCCATCAACTCAGGACTGAGCGCCGTGGCAGTAATCCTCGGAGTGTTTATGGACTGTCTCGAGATACTCGTGGCATTCATCCAGGCATATGTATTCACTATGCTTTCGGCGGTCTTCATCGGACTGTCGAGGCAGAAACCGGAAGTAGAATAGTATTTAACTTTTAAATCATAGCATTATGTTTCCTTTAGCATTTATTCTTCAGGCAGGATTGTCCCTTGGGACTCTCGGTAAGGCCCTCGGCGCTGCTCTTGCCGCGCTGGCTGCCGCATTCGGTATCGGAAAAATAGGTCAGGCTTCCCTCGAGGCAGGTGCACGCCAGCCTGAACAGGCCGGACACTACAGGATGACCGCCATCATCGTCAGCGCCCTCATCGAAGGTGCCTGCTTGTTTGCAATCGTAGTCTGCCTTATCGCCAAGTAGCAATGTCTCTTATCACTCCTGATTTCGGATTGATTGTCTGGATGACGCTGATCTTCGGCATCGTCTTCTTCATCCTGGCCAAGTGGGGATTCCCTATGATCACCGACTCGGTCCGGAAGAGGGCGGACAGGATCAACTCTTCCATCAAAGCGGCAAAGGAGGCGGAGGAGAGGCTCCGCAACCTTGCGGCCGAGCAGTCGGAAATGATCGAGGAGGCCAGGAAAGAGCAGGCTCGCATCCTCAAGGAGGCCGCCGCATCCAGGGACAGGATTGTCGAACAGGCTAAGGTCCAGGCTCAGGATGAGGCGACCAAGATTATGGATCACGCTCGGACTCAGATCGCGGCCGAGAAGGAAAGCGCGATGCGCGACATACGCAAGGAAGTAGCACTGCTGTCTGTCAGCGTGGCCGAAAAAGTCTTGAAGAAGGATCTCGAGGATAGTGGCAGCCAGGCTGAATTCCTGGACAGGCTGGTAGATGAAATAAGCGAGTAATGAATACAGGGATAATCGCATCACGCTATGCGCAGGCTCTCCTTAAGCTGGTCGGCGAGACCGGCAACGGGGAGACTGTAGTCTCTCAGGTGCAGCTCCTGGAAAAGGCTCTGGCTTCGGTTCCGGAACTCAGGCGCGCACTTGTCGATATAGCCGTGGTTTCTCCAGCCCGGAAGGTTTCCTTGCTCGAGGCGGCCCTCCCGGAAGGAGAGACTCTGTGCCCGGAGCTGTCCAAATTCATCAACCTCCTGGTCAAGAATGGCCGCATAGGCGATATCCGCTTGATATTCAATGCATACCAGACAGCGTGGTACAAATCCCGCAACATTGTGCGAGGTAAGCTGTCCGTCCCTGAGTATTCGGACAGCACTCCGGCCCTCGAGAAGAAACTCAGGGAACTCATCGAGTCAAGGACTGGGAGCAAGCTCCTTATGACCACGGAGGTGGAGCCGGACTTGATAGGAGGATTCGTGTTCGAAGTAGAGGACAGGCTCCTGGACGCCTCGGTCTCCCATCAGCTTGAACTGATCAAGCGACAGTTTATCGAAAAAAATCGTAGAATCGTGTAATTCTTTATGGCGCAGAACAACAATATCAAACCAAGCGAGATTTCGCAGGTACTTCTCCAGCAGTTGAAGGACATCGATACTTCCCTGCATTTCGAAGAGATCGGCAAGGTTCTCCAGGTCAGCGATGGTGTAGCCCGTATGTACGGGCTTGCCAATGCCGAGGCAGGGGAGTTGCTTGAATTCGAGAGCGGCGTTATGGGAGTCGTGATGAACCTCGAGCAAGACAATGTCGGAGCCGTATTGCTTGGTCCTACCGACGAAGTCAAGGAAGGTATGAAGGTCCGCAGGACAGGCAGGATCGCTTCCATCAAGGTGGGTGAGAAAATGCTCGGAAGAGTGGTGGACCCTCTCGGTGTACCTCTCGACGGCCTCGGCAGCATAGACGGCGACCTGACGGAGATGCCCCTTGAGCGCAAGGCTCCTGGAGTGATTTACCGTCAGCCGGTTACGGAACCTCTTCAGACAGGTCTGAAGGCCATAGATGCTATGATACCTATCGGACGTGGACAGAGAGAGTTGATTATCGGTGACCGCCAGACCGGAAAGACTGCCATCGCGATAGACACCATCATCAATCAGAGGTCCTGCTACCAGGAAGGCAAGCCGGTTTACTGCATATATGTTGCTGTAGGCCAGAAAGGTTCCACTGTCGCCAATATCGTCGAGACCCTCCGCGCCAAGGGAGCGATGGATTACACGATCGTGGTAGCTGCAACCGCAGCCGATCCTGCAGCGTTGCAGTATTTCGCACCTTTCGCCGGAGCAGCCATAGGTGAATATTTCCGTGATACCGGCCGTTCCGCCCTTGTGGTCTATGACGATTTGTCAAAGCAGGCCGTAGCCTACCGTGAAGTATCCCTGATCCTCCGCCGTCCTTCCGGGCGCGAGGCTTATCCGGGCGACGTATTCTATCTCCATTCAAGGCTTCTTGAAAGGGCAGCCAAGATAATCGACCAGCAGGAAGTTGCCGAGCAGATGAACGACCTTCCCGACAGCCTGAAGGGCAAGGTCAAGGCCGGAGGTTCGCTTACCGCCCTCCCGATCATCGAGACCCAGGCAGGCGATGTCTCGGCGTATATCCCGACCAACGTGATCTCCATCACCGATGGCCAGATTTACCTTGAGTCCGGTCTGTTCAACCAGGGCCAGCGTCCTGCTATCAACGTCGGTATCTCGGTATCCCGTGTAGGTGGATCGGCCCAGGTGAAATCGATGAAGAAGGTTGCAGGTACCTTGAAGATCGACCAGGCCCAGTACAACGAGCTTGAGTCCTTCTCCAAGTTCTCTTCCGATGTGGACAAGGTCACCCTGATGGCACTTGACAAGGGTCGCAAGAACAACAAGCTCCTTGTCCAGCCGCAGTATTCCCCGATGCCGGTCGGCGAGCAGGTCGCGATATTGTACTGTGGTACTCACGCCCTTATGAGCGATATATCCATCGATGCCGTACCGGAATTCCAGAGTTCCTTCCTCGACAGGATGAGGGCCGCGCATCAGGATATCCTGGAAGCTCTTGCTTCCGGCAAATATGACGAGAATGCCGCAAAGGTCATCGAAGAAGTAGCTGCAGCAGTGTCTGAATCATTGAAGTAATGGCTTCGCTGAAGGAAATAAAAGGCAGGATTGCTTCCGTCGGGAGTACGCTGAAGATTACTTCGGCTATGAAGATGGTGGCTTCCGCAAAGCTGCACAAGGCCCAGCAGGCAATCGGGAATATGCTTCCTTACCAGAAGCAGCTCCATCGCATCCTGGTAGACCTTCTGGCTTCCGCCGGAGCCGAAGGGAGCGGATTGCATCCGGAAAGCGGGGTGCTTATGGCCTCCCGTCCTGTAGGCAAGGTGGCTCTCGTAGCGTTTTCTTCCAATTCATCCCTGTGCGGGGCCTTCAACTCCAATGTGATAAAGCAGGCTCTTGCCGTTGTCAATGAATATCGCTCCCAGGGTCTTTCCGACTCCGACATCACTGTATATTCCGTCGGCCGCAAGATAGCCGATGCTATGAGGAAGGCAGGTTTCCGGAGTCCGGCAGACTATTCCAGGATGGCAGAATCCCCGTCCTATGATGCGGCGTCATCCTTGGCCAGGGAACTGCAGGACGGTTTCCTTGAAGGGCGTTTCGATAAGGTTGAACTCGTTTACAACCATTACAAGTCGACAGCTTCGCAGCCGACCGTCCGTCAGGCATATCTGCCTCTTGCCGTTTCCGATGCCGTATCGGACTTCTCGGTCAAGCGGCCTGAGGTATTCGAAGAAGAAGTTCCGCATCCTCGCAATCCCGAGGACCTGCTCATCGAACCTTCGGTGGATGAACTGATAGATGTACTGTTGCCCAAAGTCGTCCGTCTCCGCATCTACACGACCCTTCTGGACAGCAACGCGGCCGAACACGCGGCCCGTACCGTCGCAATGCAGACAGCTACGGACAACGGAAACGACTTGCTTGCCGAACTGACACTTGAATACAACAAGGGACGCCAGCAGAAGATCACTTCGGAGATCTTGGATATCGTCGGAGGAACGCTTCAGTAAATCGCTGATATTCAATAAGTTATAATTAGCGAGAGTTTTTGCCCTTTGACTGTATAAGGAACTGATTGACAGTCAAAGGGTTATGTTTTTAGCGCGAGAGTTTTAACAGGCCCTGGAATTTGCTCCGGGGCCTGTTTGGGCTGTATCTTTGCATCAGAAGATTCAACAGCGTCATCGTTCAACTAAAAACAGTGCTATTATGGAAACAAAGAAAACCGAGAAAGCCAATCTTGAAAGCAGGAGGCTTCTCTTTACGGAAATCGGATTAGTGGCTGCATTGCTGGTTGTATGGGGAGCATTCACATACGGGACGAGGGAGAAGAAACTCATCGATCTGGGCAGCGGCACTTGTGAAGTCGATATAGATGAGATTCTTCCTATTCCCCAGGTGACTCCTCCTCCGCCACCTGAGACCCCGCAAGTCCCGGTCCTGTCGGACCAGATAGATATCGTCGAGGATGATATCAAGGTAGAGGACAATTTTATGAGCCTTGAAGACGACCCGAGCCTCAGGGTCGACATCATCGACTATATCGAGCCGGTGAAAGATGAGGAAATCGATGATGAGGAGATTCCTTTCATAATCGTGGAGGAAAAGCCTGAATTCAACGGTGGAGATGCCAATGAATTCACGAAATGGGTCAACTCCAGGCTCGTCTATCCTGATATTGCCAAGGAGAACGGTGTCGAGGGCCGTGTGACCCTCCAGTTTACCGTCGAAAAGGATGGATCGGTGTCCAATGTGAAGGTTCTAAGGGGTGTGGATGCATCCCTCGACAAGGAGGCGGTCAGGGTTGTCCAGAGCTCGCCGAAATGGAAGCCCGGCAGGCAGCGTGACCGTGCTGTCAAGGTAACTTACACCTTCCCGGTAATTTTCAAGTTGAGGTAAAAAAT
>JAGDBQ010000071.1 GCA_017958985.1 Bacteroidales bacterium | reverse complement strand
GAAGATCAGTGCGATTCCCGCCAGCAGTCCCAGCGACGACAGCGAAAGGAACCTGTTCCTGTTCTTATAGCCTCTGAAGATGAAGAAGAGGGCGGAGCAGGCGGTAAAGACGGTCAGGACAAGCATAGGCTTGACCTTTCCGAGGAATGAATCCGGCTTTGCGAGCCCCAGCAGCAAAGGTGTGAGGCACAGGAGGATGAATACTCCGGCATTGATCCAGGTGGTGGTTTCGATCCTTCCTGAAGAAATGACCCCGCAGACCATTATCACTCCTATTAGTACCAGCAATGAAACAACCGGCGATGCGGTCAGGGTAAGGATGAACAGGAGGATGGCCATACCGATGCAGAAAAGCCACCAGCCGGAGAAACCTTCCCTGTACATCACGAATATGAAACCGATGTAAACGAGGGCCGATCCGGTCTCGCTCTCGGCGAGGATCACCAGCATCGGCACACCGATCACCAAAGCGACCAGCAGCAGGTCCTTGAGTCTGGTTATCTTGAAGTTCGTCTGGCTCAGGACCGTAGCCAGCAGGAGGGAAGTGGTTATCTTCGACACCTCCGCGGGCTGGAACCTGACCGGACCGAACTCGAACCAGGACCTGGATCCCTTCACTTCGACGCCCAGGAATATGACCGCGACCAGCAGTGCCAGCACACCCAGGTACAACGGCAGGGACGCACTTTGCCAGAATTGCGGGTTTAGGGCGAACAGGATGAATACTGCCAGGCCAAGGGAAGTCAGGATCCAGACGAACTGCTTGCCGCACCTGTAGTTGAAATCGAATATGCTGGCAGGACCGTCGGAATGGATGGAAGCATAGATGTTCACCCAGCCGATGATGATAAGAAGCAGGTAAGCTATCACCAGCTTCCAGTCAATCGACTGCTTTACACCTCTGTCTGAAAAGTTTCCGCCCATTTCCTTTCCGTTACTTGTATGCCTTCACCCTCGACATCAGGTTTCCGCGCATCACCCTCTCCTCCAGGTCGGGACGGGAAGTCTCTCCCTTGAGGTATTTCTCTATCAGCAGCGAGGCGATAGGAGCCGCCCAAGTGGCTCCGAAGCCTGCATTCTCGACATATGCCGCCACGGCGATCTTCGGATCGTCCATAGGAGCGAAGCAGATGAACACGGAGTTGTCGGCTCCTCTCGGGTTCTGGGCCGTTCCGGTCTTTCCGCATATGTCCAGTCCCTTCACTTCCGCTATTGCGGCGGTACATCCGGTGCCCTTTCCGTTGTTCACAGCCCTCCACATTCCTTTGATCACCTTCTTGAAGTTGGTGGTATCCACCATCGTGTACTGCTTCTCATAGTACTTGGGATCGATCTCCACACCTTCTGAGGCCTTGACGATGTGCGGTATCCTGTACCATCCGCGGTTGGCTACGGTGGCTGACAGGTTCGCTATCTGCAGCGGAGTCACACCGACCTCACCCTGACCGATGGAGATCGAAATGATGGTGGTGAACTTCCAGCCGCCTTTCCCGTAGCGCTTGTTGTACATCTTCGAAGTGGGAAGGGTTCCGCCCAGCTCGGCCGGGAAATCGCTCCCGAGCTTGTGACCGAAGCCGAAACTCTGGACATAGTCGTTCCACTTGTCCAGGGCATCGTCGATGGTCTTGTATTTCTTGTTCTCCAGGATATTCTTCAGAACGTAGCAGAAATAACCGTTGCAGGACATCATTATGGCCTCTTCCAGACGGAGCGGGGAACGGTGTCCGTGGCATCCGAGCTTATGGTTTCCGAAATGGTAGCCGTGGTTGCAAGGGTAGGCCACGGTGGTGTTGAGCGTCCCTTCCTGGAGTCCGATAAGGCCGTTCACCAGCTTGAATACCGATCCCGGAGGATAAGGTGCCTGGACCGCACGGTTGAACATCGGCTTGTGGGGATCCTTCAGGATCTCGTTGTAGTGCTGGCTTATGTCGGCAAGCATACTCACGTCCACGCCCGGACTCGAGACCAGGGTCAGGATCTCTCCGGTCTTGGGCTCGATGGCGACAAGGCTTCCGACCTTGTTCCTCATCAGCTGCTGCCCGTACTGCTGCAGGTCGGCGTCGATGGTGGTCACGATGTCGTGCCCCGGGACAGCCTCCTTGTCCATCTCTCCGTCCTTGTATCGTTGCTCGATCTGGTTGCGGGAGTTGCGCAGGTAGATATGATAGCCCTTCTCTCCACGCAGGTCCTTCTCCCTGGCCGCTTCGATACCTGTCTTGCCGGCGTAGTCTCCCGGCCTGTATTCTCCCGGATGGCTGTCTATGTAGTTCTGGTCCACTTCGGAGACGTATCCCAGAAGGTTGCCGCCGGCGTTGACCGGGTAGTCGCGGATGCTTCGCACCTGCCCCCTGAATCCCGGGAAATTGTACTGCAGCTCGGCGAACTTCATATATGTCTCCGGCTTTATCTGCTTGAGCATTACGACACTCTGGTAGCCGATCTTCCGGCGGTTCTTGGCATATTCCTCCATCTTTTCCCTTATGAAGGAAGGCTCCACTTCAAGCGCAGAAGCAAGCATCAGGGTGTCGAAGGGCTGGACTTCCCTGGGCGTGACCAGTATATCGTAAGTAACTTTGTTTGAGACAATTATCTTCCCATTCCTGTCGTAGATGATACCTCTGGTGGGGTAGATTATGTCATAGACCATCGAGTTGTTCGATGCGTTGATCTTGTATTTGTTGTCTATGATCTGGATATAGAACAACTTGCCGAGGATGATGGCAGCAACCACCACCAGGCCTATGAGCAAGGCACGGCTCCGGTTGTTACCTTCTGTCGTCATAGCTCAGTATGTTGATCGCCAGCAAGGACAGGATGTAGCTGGCCAGCAGGGAAAGACAAACCTTGGCCAGGATGAATGCGAAAGGCCTCGTGCCGGCACAGTCCGCTATGTTGTAGATCAGGAGGAATATGGTCGTGATGATGAATATGGACAGTGAGACCTTCGTAAGCCCGTATTTCTTCACGGTGATGTTCTCTTCCTGCTCGAACGGTTCGGGACCGAATATGGCCTCGATCAGAGGGCGCCTGAGAATGGCGACAGGCAGGAGCGACGCGGCGTTGAGGCCGATTATCCCTTCAGCGAAATAATCCACGGCCAGCCCGGTGAAGAAAGCGATTACCAGGGTCCAGAATGTTCCGACCCTCGTCGGGATGCAGAACACCATTATGGGCAGGATGGAGAGCATTATGTACGGCGTAAAGTGGAAATAGTTGCACAGGAGCATCTGTGCAATGACCAGCAATACGTATGTGAGTACAAACCTGTTCTTCATTTCGTCATTGTTCCCTGCGGTTCTCTATTTCCTCGATCTCCGCAGCTCTGGTATTCTGGATGATGGTAACGTACTTCAAGGCGCTGTGATCCTGGAACAACCTGACCTTGATCTCGTTGGTCGCCCCGTTGATGACCCTTGCATCTCCCGCTATCCCTATAGGGATGTCCGGCGGGAAGATAGCTGAATAACCGCTCGTATAGACCGTGTCGCCGGGGTTGTACTTGTACTGCAGCGGAATCTCCTTCAATACCGCTCCGCTCGAGCTGATCCCATCCCAGGCGAGAGGTCCGACTGCACCGGAACTGTCTATCCTGGCGCTGATGTTCACCTCCGTGTTCATAAAGGAGATGGCATAGCAGTAGTTCTTGCTCACCGCGTCGACTATTCCGATCACCCCGTCCGGAGTGATGATCCCACAGTTCTGCACCACTCCGTCGTCACTCCCCTTGTCGAGGATGAGATAGTTGTGCTGACTGTTTGAACTGGACTTGATGATGGTAGCCGGAATATAGCGGAAACCATTGTCAGCCACTTCGGTACGGAACCTCGGGTCAGACTCGTGAGCTGCGAGCTGATAGGAGCGCAGCAGGCTTTGCAGCCTGTTGTTCTCAAGGGCCAGCTCGTCATTCTGCTTCTTCAGTGAGAAATAGCCGCGGATGGATTGGGACGTACCCCAGGTCTTGGCCATCACACCGTGGGAGATCCTGGCGATCCAGAGTCTCTGGAAGCGGTTGTTGTTGGAAAGCATAACGAGAGAGGCGACCTCCAGCAGAATGAAAATCGCGATACTGAAGATTCTCGAGGCTAGGGATCTCTCTCTCGGCATTATCTCATAAGGAATGAGTAGTTGGATGTCTTCTTGAGAGCGATGCAGGTTCCTCTTGCGACAGCCCTAAGCGGGTCTTCTGCAACGTGGAACTGGATGTTGACCTTCTCCGTGAGCCTCTTGGCCAGACCCCTGAGGAGTGCGCCGCCACCTGAAAGGAATATTCCGTTCTCTACGATGTCGGAGTAAAGTTCAGGAGGTGTAAGCTCGAGCACGTGGAGGATCGAAGCTTCCAGCTTGGCGACAGACTTGTCCAGGCAGTGTGCGATTTCCTGGTAAGTTACGGTAGCCTCCACCGGATGCGCAGTCATAAGGTTAGGACCGTTCACCACGAAAGGCTCCGGTTCTTCGTCCAGGTCGGGGATGACGGCACCGACGGCGATCTTGATCTTCTCCGCGGTGGTCTCACCGATCTTGATGTTGTGCTGCTGGCGCATATAGTACTGGATATCGCTGTTGAACACGTCACCAGCGGTATTCACGCTTTCCTGTTCCACGATGCCGCCGAGGGAGATGACGGCGATTTCGGCGGTACCGCCACCGATATCGACGACCATATTGCCCTTAGGAGCTTCCACGTCGAGCCCGATACCGAGAGCTGCGGCCATAGGTTCGTAGATAAGGTACACGTCACGTCCTCCTGCGTGCTCGCAAGAGTCGCGGACGGCCCTGATCTCGACCTGGGTCGAACCGGAAGGGATACCGACCACGATCTTCAGGCTCGGGGAGAAGAGAGTCTTCTTCTTGTTGTTCACCTGCTTGATGAAGCCCTTGATCATCATCTCCGCAGCATTGAAGTCGGCGATGACACCGTTCCTCAGCGGCCTGATGGTCTTGATCCCAGGATTCGTATGCTCGTGCATCAGCTTGGCCTGCTGGCCGATGGCGATGCACTTCTGGGTATTGTTGTCGATTGCCACTATACTCGGCTCGTCCAACACGATGGAGTCATTCCTGAAAATGACGGTGTTGGCGGTACCGAGGTCCATTGCTATTTCCTGAGTAAGAAATGAAATTGCCATATTTTCAGTGTTGTCTATTATACAAGTTGTAAATATACAAAAAAACTTATATTTGTAAGGAATAAATGATGAAGAGTAATAAAATATTAATCGCGATGGCCGCCGGGAGCGGGACCAGGATGGGGTCTGAGACCCCCAAGCAGTTCCTGTCCCTCGGGGGCGTTCCGATACTCCGCCGGACTATGGAAACCTTCATCGCCGCCGTTCCCGGTATCCAGATAGTCACGGTCCTTCCGAAGGATTATCTTTCTTTTTGGAAGGAATACTGCCTCTCCGCCGATTTCACTTATCCCCAAACCCTTGTAACGGGAGGGTTTACACGCTTTCATTCCGTAAGGAATGCCCTCGAAAGAGTCCCTGACGGGACCATCGTGGCGATACACGACGGAGTGCGGCCCCTGGTCTCCCGCGACCTTGTCAGGAATATGTTCGCGCAGATGGAAGACCGGAACCTTGAAGCGCTGATCCCGGTCGTGCCTTCCGTGGACACCCTGAAGGTCCTCGACAAGGTCTCCGGACCCGATGGAGAATCATTGGTTTCCCCTGAAGGCGAGGAAGTTGACAGGTCCAGGATCTTCGCCGTCCAGACGCCGCAGATGTTCCGTTCCGAGGCTATCAAAGAGGCATATTCCCAGCCTTTCGACACGGCGTTCACCGACGATGCCTCCGTCGCAGGCAAAAAAGGAATACCTCTCTCGTTCTGCAACGGAGAGAGGTATAACTTCAAGATCACGTGTCCTGAGGATCTCGGCCTGGCCGAGCTCCTCGTAACTTCTGTTATCGCTTAGTTTCCTGGTAGCTCGTGTGCTTGTAATCCTTCACCCAGACCTGGCGTTCGATAGCCTGGTCGAGGGAGATCATAGTCTCTGTAGACTGGATGTAAGGAATCTTCTGCATAGTATTCAGAAGGATCTCCATAAGGTGGTCATTGTCAAAGCAATAGACCTTCACAAGCAGGGCGGCTTTGCCAGTTACGAAATGGCATTCTACGATTTCCGCGATTTTTTTCAGGTTAGAAACGACTTCAGGATACTTGTTAGCTTCCGACAGAGTCACGCTGATGAAAGCGCATACATTGAGGCCCAGCGCCTGAGGCTTGACCATAAGGCGGGAACCGGAGATGACTCCGTTCGATTCCAGCCTCTTCACTCTCTGGTGGATGGCTGCTCCGGAAACGCCGCATTCGCGCGCAATCTCCAGGAAAGGCATCCTTGCATTGTTGATCAGAAACGAAAGGATTTTCTGGTCGATCTGATCGATGTGATAAGTAGCCATACTTACGATTTAAAACATTATGGCTGCTAATTTAACAAATAATTATAAAAAATCAAGACTTCTTGAAGCGGCGGCGGCCTTTTTCAGTAGGTTTTGAATTATCAATTATCTGCTTGCACGCCTCCTCCGTCAATGATGCGGGGTCGGTACCCTTCGGTATCTTGTAATTCGCTCCGGCGTGCTTGATGTAGATGCCGTACCTGCCGTTGACGACCTGGATGTCGCTGTCATTGTATTCGGCGACCACAGCGTTGATGGCTGCCTTGCCGGTGGCGTCGTCTATGATGGTCTTGCATTCATCCAGCGTGACCTTCAGAGGGTCCTTCCCGCGCGGAAGAGAAATGTTCTTGTCGCCGTATTTCAGGTAATTCCCGTAGCGGCCCTTCATCGCGATCACTTCGGTACCATCGAGCACTCCGATGTTCCTCGGGAGCTCGAAGAGCTTGAGGGCTTCCTCCAGGGTTATGCTCTCGATGAGTTGCCCCTTGCCAAGTGAGGCATACTGTACGCCATCACCTTCTCCCTTCTGGATGAACGGGCCGAATTTTCCGAACTTGGCCACGAGCTTGTTGCCCTCGGCGTCTGTTCCGAGTTCCCTGGAAACGTGGCTGAAACTGCCGTCGCGGAGCACTTCGTCCACCTTCTTGTGGAACGGAGAGTAGAATTCACCGATCACGTCGTTCCATACCATTTTGCCGTCGGCGATCTGGTCGAAGTCCTTCTCCACGTTCGCGGTGAAGTCGTAATCCATAATGTCGGTGAAGTTCTTCTCCAGGAAGTCGGACACTATCATACCTATTTCCTGAGGGAGCAGCTTGCCCCTTTCGGCCCCGATGGTTTCAGTCTTGGATTTCTCAGTGATCGTGCCGTTCTTGAGTTCCAGGTCCCTGACGGAGACCTTCTGGCCTTCCTTGTCCCCCTTGACTATGTAGCCGCGGCCGGTGGTCAGGGTGGCAATGGTAGGAGCGTAAGTGGAAGGGCGGCCTATGCCGAGCTCTTCCAGTTTCTTGACGAGGGTGGCTTCCGAATATCTCGGAGGAGCGGCCGTGAACTTGCATTCCGCCGTCATTCCCTTCGAAGTCAGGGCAGTGCCTTCCCGGAGGTCCGGCAGTACGATATCGTCTTCCGTCACCTCCTGGTCGTCGGTCCCTTCCATATACAGTTTGAGGAAGCCGTCGAACAGGACCTGGGTCGCCTGCACGTTGAATTTCTCGCTGCGCTTGTCGGAGGATATCCTCATCGTGGTGTTGAGAACCTTTGCGTCAGACATCTGGGAGGCGACGGTCCTCTTCCATATCAGGTTGTATAGCTTCTTCTCCTGCGCGGTACCTTCTATAGAGGTATTCTCGATGAAAGTCGGGCGGATGGCCTCGTGAGCCTCCTGCGCGCCCTTGCTGTGGGTCCTGAACTGGCGGGTCTTCGAATATTCTTCACCGAAATTATCGTTGATGAATTTCTTGGCGGTGCCTATGGCGAGGCTGGAGAGATTGGTCGAGTCGGTACGCATATAGGTGATCAAACCTCTCTCGTAGAGCGCCTGTGCCGTCCTCATCGTGACGCTGACCGGCAGATGGAGCTTCCTTGCCGCTTCCTGCTGAAGCGTGGAGGTCGTGAACGGAGCCGCCGGGAAACGTACGGCCTCTTTCTTCTCGACATTGGATATTTCGAACTTGGCACCGATGCAGTCCTGGAGGAAAGCGCGGGCTTCTTCGATGGTCTTGAACTTGGTGTCGAGAGTAGCCTTCACTTTCACCGAAGCAGGGAATCCTTCCGGATTGAATATGGCGTCCACCCGGTAGAAAGCCTCGTTGAGGAACTCCATTATCTCCTTTTCCCTTTCCACCACGAGGCGGAGTGCGACGCTCTGCACGCGTCCGGCAGACAGCCTTGGCTGGATCTTCCTCCACAGTACCGGGGAAAGCTCGAAACCTACGAGCCTGTCCAGTACCCTTCTGGCTTGCTGGGCGTTGACGAGGTTCATATCGATGGACCTCGGATTCCGGACTGCGTTCAGGATCGCGTCCTTCGTGATTTCGTGGAATACTATTCTTTTTGTATTGTCGGCCTTCAGGCCAAGAGTCTCGTACAGATGCCAGGAGATGGCTTCACCCTCACGGTCTTCATCGGAAGCAAGCCATACCGTACCGGCCTTCTCGGCAGCCTTCTTAAGCTCCGACACGATTTTCCTCTTGTCGGCAGGGATTACATATTCCGGGGAAAAGTTCTGGTCCACATCCACGCTGAGCTTCCTGTCCTGCAGATCCCTTATGTGACCGAAACTGGATTTTACCACATAATCATCGCCAAGGTACTTCTGGATCGTCTTGGCTTTTGCCGGAGACTCGACTATTACAAGATTGTCTGCCATAATCAATTATTTTGTAAGTATTTCATAGATAGTTTCGTTTTTCAAACTGCAAAGTAAACCACAAACGAGGCAATTTTCCAAATTTTGTTATAAATTTGTCTTTATTATGACCGAAGAGACACAAAAGAAAATTACCAAGTGGTTCTGGAGAATCATAACGTTTCCGGTACTGCTTCTCATATTGATGCTCCTGGTTGTCTGGGCCTTTGCCGACATCCCTTCCTTCAAGGAATTGGAGAACCCTGACAGCAAGCTCGCGACGCAGATTCTCGCGGAGGGGGGAGAGGTCCTAACTACATTCCATATAGAGAACAGGACGTTCGTTACATACGAAGAGCTGTCTCCCAACGTTGTCCACGCTGCCATAGCTACCGAGGACGCCCGTTTCTACAGGCATTCCGGAATAGACTTCAAAGGTCTCGCCAGGGTGCTGTTCAAGACCATCCTGATGCGGAACTCCAGTCAGGGAGGAGGAAGTACGATCACCCAGCAGCTCGCAAAGACCCTGTATCCGAGGGCGGAGGCGCGCAGCAAGATCCCCGGGGTCTATCAGCTCAAGATGGTCTGGATCAAGCTGAAGGAGTGGATCACCGCCGTCAAGCTTGAGAAGAACTATACCAAGGATGAGATAATGACTATGTATCTCAACTCCATATTCTTCGGCAGCAACGCCTACGGCATCAGGTCGGCTTCCGAGACATTCTTCGCGAAACTTCCTTCCGAACTTACCGTGGAAGAAGCGGCGACTCTGATAGGAATGGCCAACAAGCCGACGAGGTACAATCCTGCACTGAACCCGGACAAGTCCCTCGCCAGAAGGAACTTCGTGATAGGCCAGATGGAGAAGGCCGGATACATCGACAAGCACCAGAGGGATTCCATCAGGGAGATTCCCATCGAGCTTTCCTACCAGGTCCTTGACCACAATGCAGGCCGTGCTCCATATTTCAGGGATATGATCCGGAGGGTGATGACCGCCAAGAAACCGCACCGTTCGGACTACAATATGCGCGAGGACTTCTCGGTGGATTCCCTCGCCTGGGCGAACAGCGAACTGTACGGCTGGATCGAGAAGAACCGCAAGGCTGACGGCACGCAGTACGATCTCGACAGGGACGGACTCCGTATATATACCACTATCAATTACAAGATGCAGCAGTATGCGGAAGAAGCTGTCGTCGAAAGGATCAAGGCTCTCCAGAAGGATTTCGACCGGGAACTGCGCTACAAGAAGAACGCCCCGTTCGCAAACGACGTGGACCAAGCCACCCGCGACAGGGTGATGAACCAGGCCCGTAAGTGGAGCGACCGTTGGCGTATGCTCAAGAAGGACGGTCTGACGGATGCCCAGATCCTGAAGACTTTCTCCGAGCCGGAGAAGATGCGTGTATTCGCTTACAACAACAAGGGATATATAGACACCACGATGACTCCGGACGATTCGATCCGCTACTACAAATCCCTGCTCAGGACGGCTTTCGTGGCAATGGAGCCCGGAACCGGACACGTAAAGGCCTATGTCGGAGGTCCGAACTACAGGTACTTCAAGTATGACAATGTCCGTCAGGGAAAGCGCCAGGTCGGATCCACGATCAAGCCTTTCCTCTACACGCTCGCGATGCAGGAAGGAATGAATCCTTGCACCCAGGTGGTCAACCTCCCGCAGACCTTCGTCACGCCGAGCGGCACCTGGACGCCTCGCAGTACGGACAGTGAAAGATGGATCGGAGCCACGGTCAGCCTCAAATGGGGTATAACCAACTCCTCCAACAACATATCAGCCTATCTGATGAAGCAGTTCGGCCCGTATGCGATGGTGGCTATGATGCGCCGGATGGGCATTATGAGCCACGTGGATGCGGTGCCGTCCCTCTGTGTAGGCCCTGCCGACATCTCCCTCTGGGATATGGTCGCCGCCTACAACACCTTCCCGTCGAAGGGCGTATTCATCGAGCCTCTGTTCGTCACGAGGATCGAAGATTCCCAGGGTAACATCATATCTGAATTCTCGAACCGGAAGACCGAGGCCATAAGCGACGCGACAGCCTGGCTGATGGTGAACCTGATGAAGGGAGTAGTCCAGGAAGGAACCGCGCAAAGGCTTCGCAGCCGGTACAACCTGACCGGTGAGATGGCCGGAAAGACCGGTACCACCAACGACAATTCCGACGGATGGTTCATAGGATATACCCCTACCTTGGTCGCAGGTTGCTGGACCGGAGGCGAGGACCGTCAGGTGCACTTCCAGTCCACCGCTCTCGGCCAGGGTGCCAACGCTTCGCTTCCGACCTGGGCCCTCTTCCTCAAGAAGGTATGGTCCGACGGAACCCTCGGCGTGACCAGGGACGACAAGTTCGTAGCCCCGGCCGGTATGGAAGGCAGCGACGGATGTGAAGGCGGCGGTGACGGCGGAGCTTCCGTCTCGGTCGCTCAGGAAAGGATAGAAGAATATTATTTTGAATAAACCTACGTTATGGGCAAGTACAGCAAGATTGCGGTGATATACGGAAGCGATTCCTCCGAGTGGGAGGTTTCCTGCCGTAGCGGAGAGTTTACCGCTTCCAGGATCGATGGGACTGAGTACGATGTCTATGAGATATTCGCTCGTTTCGGCAAGTGGCAACTCGTGGCGATGAAGAAAAGGGATGCTATGAGGATCGCTTTTCCGGAGGGTTCCAGACCGGAGATCGACAAGACAGATTTCTCAGTCAGGGTCCTGGGAGAAAAGATCGTTTTTGATTTTGCATTCATAATGCAGCACGGCACGCCCGGCGAAAACGGTTTGCTGCAAGGTTATTTCGAGATGCTCGGCATTCCGTTCAGCACCTGCAGCGCCTTCGTTTCGACTGTGGTATTCGACAAGTTCGCCTGCAAGAGCTACCTTCGTGACGAAGACTTCGTAAAAACAGCCCCTGACGTATTCGTACGCAAGGGGATGGATATGGAAGCCGTTACCGCAAAGATAGTCTCCAAGCTCAAATTCCCTGTATTCGTAAAACCCACAGATGCCGGGTCCAGTTTCGGTATTACCAAGGTCAAGGCGCCTGAGGATCTGCCGGAAGCCATCCGCTTCGCATTCTCCGAAGGCCAGATGGTGATCGTCGAGCAAGGTCTTGTCGGCCGTGAGCTCACCTGCGCCGCATATACCGATTCCGAAGGTGTCAAGGCACTTCCTGTCATCGAGATAGTGACGGAGAACGAATATTTCGACTATGATGCCAAGTACAACGGTCACAGCCAGGAAATCTGTCCGGCACCGATAGAGGATGCCGTAAGGGACCATATCCAGGAGACCAGCAGGAAGATATATTCCCATCTGGGTTGCTCCGGAGTGGTCAGGATGGACTACATCCTTGCCGAGGACGGCCTGTACCTGATAGAGGTAAACACCATACCCGGAATGACAAGTGCATCCCTTGTGCCTAAGATGGTGAGGACAGCCGGTCTTGATATGACGGATTTCCTTACCAGCATCATTGAGAATTCATAGTATTGCAATTAACGGTTCAACCTTTCTTACCCTATGCTGCTGAAAGATTTCCTTAAGGAAGGAATATCGAGACTGGAACCGCTTTACCCTACCGCGGAAGCCAGGAACATTATGCTGATGCTGTGCGAATACAGGATCGGCACCAAGAGCTATACACATATAGTCGAGCCTGAAACCACCATCAAGGACAAATTCCTCGAGCCGCTCTATGCCGATCTGGACAGACTTGCTGCAGGGGAACCTGTCCAGTACGTAATCGGTACTGCGGAATTCTGCGGGCTTGATTTCAAAGTCGGGCCGGATGTCCTGATACCTCGCCCGGAGACCGAACTTCTGTGCCGCGAGGCCATCAAGATCGGATCCCGGATGAAGAGGATGCGCGGAGCCTACGGCAAGTCAGCCCGTCCCGTGAGGATACTCGACCTCTGCACCGGATCCGGCTGCATAGCCTGGACCGTCGCAATGAATATCCCGGGTGCTGAAGTGATAGGCACTGACATCTCGGAAAAGGCGATAATGGTGGCTATGGGCCAGAACTTCGCCTCCAAGATGAAAGAGACCGGAGCCCTGTCCCCACAGTTCGTCATCGCGGATATCCTGGATACCGAACAGCAGTTCAACCACGGGGAATTCGACCTGATACTCAGCAACCCTCCGTATATAATGGAAAAGGAGAAGCCGCTTCTCCGTACCAATGTCCTGAATTATGAACCGGCTTCCGCCCTCTTTGTCTCGGACGAAGACCCTCTGGTATTCTACCGTGCCATCGCCCGCTGGTCGATGAGGTTCCTTTCCGCCGAAGGCAAGGGTATAACCGAGATCAACGAGGCCCTGTACAAGGAGACGGAGAAGGTATTCAAGGATGCCGGCTTCCAGAAGACGGAGATCGTAAGTGACTTTTACGACAAAAACCGATTCATCCTTTACTCGAAATAGGGCCCGGGCGTGCCCTGAGGGGCCTTTCAGTAACTTAGCCGTAGAATAATTTGTTCTACGGCTTTTTTTGTGTCACTTTGTACCGTAACGACCATAGACATTGTCAAACAACTACAAACTTATCGAAAGATGAAAAACTTCATTTCAAGCAGGAGGAGCCTGGCGCAAGCGGCGCTGGCCCTCGCAATCACGGTTCCGTCGCTCGTAGGATGCGACTTCGACAAGGATGGGACGACCCCGCGGCGCAGGGACGTAGACCAAGTCCCTGAGGCCCAGTTAGTTTCCGTCACGCCGGAAAGCGTCGCGGAGATGCTCTCCAAACTACCGGTTTCACTTGCCCAGGTCCGGGAAGTCCGGAATGCCGTCGGCCGTTCGTCTGCCAACGGATACGATGAGGAATACCCTTTCAGCAACCTGATCCTGAGCCCTGGCAGCGGCGTGGGGGACGACAGGCTCCGGACCAGGGCTGAGGAATATTCCCAGCCCCTCAGGGACCTGATTTCTCTGTACTCGGACCTTCCGGAGACCAGGTCCTCGGGTTTCCTCGAGGCATTGTCCGCCTCTGGCCTGCAGATATACTGGCCATACTCCGAAGACTGGGACGGAGTGACTCTGCCGGTTATAACATACTGTTCAGACGGACAGGGAGAGAAGGCGACCGCATTCAAGAGGGAGAGGCTTCCTGAAGGCACCTGGACGGTCACGGAAATAACTGTGGATGAGGGATATGCCAGGACGCATCCGGTCTGGGTGGTCAACGTCAACGAAGATTCCGGGTATCTCACGCCACAGCTGGCCGAGAAGATGGGACTCGTTCCCGGAGAGGATGCCACAAGGGCCTCTGCAGATTTCAAGACGTTGAGGCTGAAGACATTCAAGGCGCACCGCAACTATGACAACTGGCTCCAGGGCGGGAGCGAATTCTTCGTCAAGTGCGGAAGCCTCAAGGCATTCACGGCCGACGTCGTGTCGGATCTCAGGCTTTACAGCCCCCAGATCACGGATATGATGATCAACGTCAAACGCAAGCAGGTCGGCGAGAACCTTACTTTCAACACCATACTGGCCTCGGAATGGTCGCCCCAGCTGGAGGAATGCGCCTTCCTTATGATAGAGGATGACGGGGGAAAGAGGACGACCTGGAAGGCTGAAGGATCTGTCAAGATCAAATCCAAGGCTTATGGGTTCGATGTGGAATTCCCGCTCAACAAGAACGACGACATCGTCTGGAGAGGGAAACTGTCGCAGAACTACTTCACCAGGTACAGCGGAGAAGCGGGCAGGTTCGGCGACGTGTCGCTTACGTTTGTATTCAATTGATAGTCAGGATCAGCCCCAGTTCTCGTGCCCTGTTCCTTCGTGACCTCCGCTCGCGGAGTCCCTGACCGTGACCCGGCACGAAGCGGTTTTCCCGGCACAGCTTGCAGTTACGGTAGCCTCCCCTTGCCTTAGGGCCAGGAGGCTGCCGTTTGCATCTACGGACACCACGTCAGGGTCGGAAGATGTCCAGCTGACATCCTTGTCCGTTGCGTCGGGCGGATAGACAGTAGCGTTCAGGCTGGCGGTCTCACCCTTGCGGAGAGAGAGTTCCGTCTTGTCGAGAGTCAAGCTTTCCGTGAGGGTTATCACCTTGACCGAACAGGAAGCAGATTTGCCTGCACAGGAAGCAGATACCGTAGCCAGGCCGGACTTCAAGGCCTTGACGATTCCGTCCGGATCGACGGAAACGACAGACCTGTCCGAAGAGGTCCAGGTGACATTCTGGTCCGTGGCATTGGCCGGCGTAACTGTGGCCGTGAGTCCCGCCGTTCCCCCGGGAAGCATTTCCAGGGTGGCCGGTGAAACAGTCAGGCCGGTGACGGGCACCTGTTTCTCCCCGCAGGAAACCAGGACGGCCGCGAGGGAAGCAATCAGCAGGAATGCGCGGAAATAACGATGCTTCTTGTAGTTCATATTCCAAAGATATGAAAAAAACATTACCTTTGGTTCCATAAGGAGGTACAAGTATGAAAAGGGAAGAAGAATTCAAGACAGTCGCTGAATTCAACGATCCGATGAGCGCCCAGATCACCGTGGGAATGCTCAGGGAAAACGGAATCCCTGCGGCGGTATTCGGAGCAGATTATACCTATCTGTCCCTGAATTATGTCAATCCTGTCCAAGTCAAGGTCAATGCCTCTGACTACGAAACGGCTCTCAAGCTTATTGAAGGAACTGAGGAAACTACTGAAGATTAATGTGTTCCGCAGCCGCCTCAAGGGCTTTATAGAAATCTTCGCCGAATATGGCGATAAGTGGCTCGCGAAGGAATCCATATACTCGGATCCCTTCGCGTTTTCCTTTTTCGTAGGCGTCCTTGCACAGGTTCCAGCGATGCAGGTTCAAGGCCAGTCCTCCGTCCGAGAGTTTTGTGACCCTTATGGGGTACAGCCAGCACGACCTTGGCTTGCGGAACTTGACCGTACCTGCGAAAAAGCATTTCTCTACAGCACAGAAGCAGTTTCCTTCGCTGTCGAAAGTGGTGTATGCGCACTCCCCGGAACCATCTACGGTAGGAGTCACCAGGTCGTTGTCCCTGTCTATGGAGAAGAATCCGTCCTTTCCGACCTGTGCGATACCCTGCGGCCGCATAAGTTTTGAATATTCAGGGTAGGCCTCCTCGAGCTTGTCCGGCTCATCCTCTTCAAGCGGAGCGCCGCTGTCACCGATGATGCAGCATATCCCCTTGCATTTCTGATAGTCACACGCAAAATACTCCGTGACGACTTCTTCGGAGACCAGGATATTGCCGATCTGTATGATAGTCCCGAATCTACTGCTGTTGCTTGACGACATATTCAATCTTCATTCCTTCGGCAAGCACGCCGAAAATATGCTTGACGTTGTCGGCAGTGACGCTGCCGATTCGTTTCGAGTAATCGGTAAGGACATCCTTACCTCCCGAGTATCTGATCAATATGGCCTCCGCATAGGAATCCGGATCGGAAAGCTTGAGCGAATATGCATTCGACAGCAATGCCTTGCACGAATTGAGATCATCGGCGGAGACGGGGTTGGAAAGCACATCGTCTATGACCTTCCTGGCCGCCACCATAGCCCTTTTCGGATGTCCCGCACCACCGGCCACTCCGCTTGGGAGGCCGCAGTCCGGCACCGGACTGCAGGTGAATATCAATTCCAGGCTTTCCTGAGGGAACAGCTTGAACCTGTCGGCCATCTCCACGCTGAAGCCCTGTTCAGCCATCGCCCCGTTCAGTTTCCTCATCAGGGAAAGGCTCGCTATCTTGAAAGCCATATAATTCTCGGTCGTGAACGGCTCGGCGCAAGCCATCGCGATACTCACGCTCACGGGTTCCCCGGTCGCCGAATATGCGTTGGACCCTTTCCTGAACTTGTAGGAAACAGGCACCCTGACGGCGTTGGTCTTGCTCACCCTGAATCCTCCGATGACGTTGGAGAGGTATTTCTGCACGTCTTCGGCGGGCAGTTCCCCCACAAGGACGATCACACCGTCGTTGCACCTAAGGAATTGCTTCGCGAAATAAGCATCCGCATCTGTCTGGGTCCTGTCGGTCAAGCCTGAAGGCGTCTTTACGTCGGAATAATCATAATCCGGATACATCAGGCTGTCCAGATAGGCAGGCGGCAAGGATGCCAGAGTGCTCCTGCGGTATTCCTCGAAGGCTTTCCGGTTCAGCTTGCGGTTGTTGGCGACGGAGAGCAAAGCCTTGAACACCAGCGCGTATCTGCCGGAAGGAGCCGCCCCGGATATCCTCATATCTGCTACCGAGACCTTGTTCTCCATCCGTATCCCATTGGCTTTAAGCACTTTCTGGAAATCGCTCCCGCTCAGGCCGCCGATGTCGTACAGGGAAAGCATATCCGAGAAGAAAGCGCCCTCTCCTTTCGGCAGGTCCCTGACGTTGGAATATCCGCCCTTTATCATCATCGAATAACTGAACGTACCCCCGGTATTCATCTGCTTGTAGATGACCTTCATACCGTTGGCGAAAGTCCACATTTCCCCTCCGGAAACAGGCTCGGTGGTGACGGATTTCAGTTTGGATTTGTTCTTTTCATCCCAGAAACCCGTGGTGTCGGCAGTACTGACCGTCCACTGGGATACCGGCTTGTCCAGCATGCTCACTCCGTCCCAGGTGGTCTTGAATACCATTTCGTATTCCCAGTCATCGTAGTCAGAACCATTGCTCCTCCATTCCACCGAAGCATTGCCGACATCGCCCAGGAGGGCGGAAGCATAGTTGTTGAACAGCTCCCGCTCCGCCGACTCGGACATATTCCTGGAAGCGAAGAACCTGGCTTTTTCCTGGCGGGAGGACAAGTCTCCTCCGTACAGATAGGAAGCAATGCACTGGCGCACCAGTCCACCGTTGTCCTGAGGTGTGGACAGGATGCTCAGTACCGATGCCCTGGAGGTCCTGTATTCTTCCGTACCGACCCCGTTGACTCCCAGGTCAGAAAGGGTGGACGAGATAGCCATAGTGGCCGGAATCAACTGGTCTTCAGGTGTTTCCAAAGTCACCTCGAATACTTCGTCTCCGGGACCCTCAGCGCTGCCCTTGTGCAAGACCTCCATACGGGAAACAGGGATATCCCTTGAAACCAGCGATTCTCCCAGCCTGTCCTCGACGATCTCCTTGAGCTCCCTTGCGAACAGTTCCGAAATGAAAGGCTGGATGGTGTTCATCTCGGCCTCCGGCGTCCTTGGGGAGCGGAAACTCACGCTCACGCCCGGTCTTGAGGACTGTATGAAGGAATATCCGGTCTCCAGCGAAGGTTTCCAGATGTATTCCGGTTTCGAATACGAAGTCGTCCTGGCCGGGACCATCAGCGAGAATACATCGAATTTCTGGATTATCTTGGCCGGAGTGATGTCTCCGGCTATTATTATGGCGTGTTCCTTAGGCTGTGCCGCTATCAGGTCGAACAGCATCAGTATGGTGGTGTCGGAGGCCTCCTGGTCGAAAACCGGAACGTTGTCGAACCGGAAGATGGTGGCGTCCCCTTCGTATGAAATGTAACCCTCGGGACGGCATCCGATACCCTTCCTGGAGAGGAACCTGTAAGGGATGGTCTTGTTGAAATGAGGCAGGTTCGAGAGCTCCTTGCGGGCCGCAAGAGTGTCGGCGGAACCCTTTCTCACAAGGGCGAAATCAGCCACTCCTTTCATAGCGGAATCGGTCACCAGATAGTATGAAATGCCGTTTTGGAGCTTGCCTTCGGTAACCGCGGCATCCTTCTT
Organism: Bacteroidales bacterium; assembly: GCA_017958985.1. Taxonomy (GTDB): domain Bacteria; phylum Bacteroidota; class Bacteroidia; order Bacteroidales; family UBA932; genus Cryptobacteroides. Next base: position 21,246 of record JAGDBQ010000071.1, on the reverse strand, counting down.
CAAGGAGGGCAGATTCTGCGCTGGCATCATTATTGAAAAGCCAAGCAGTACAAAACAGAAAAATGATTTGACAAAACTACACATCTGACTAACCTCCTTTGGGCAAAATTACAAATTTTTATTACATTTGTCCCCGTTGTACTTATAAGAAACAAATAACATAAATCCATAAACGATGAAAAAAGTTATTCTCGCCATTGCGGCAATGGTTTTGACCGCCGGCATCATTTCGGCTCAGGACATGGCTCAGGCAACTGAACTCTACAACAATGGAGCCAACGCAATTAATGAAAAGAACTGGACAGCAGCTTTGGATTACTTCCAGAAGGCACTCGAGATGGGACAGACCATCGGCGAAGAGGCTAACGAAATCGTTACCAACTGCAAGAACGCCATCCCAAGTGTATGCATGCAGATTGCCCAGGATTTGATTGAAGCAGGTAACCTCGATGAAGCTGAGACCAAACTCGCAGACGTCGTCAAGGTTGCAACTGAATATGGCAACGAAGAAGTAGCTGAGAAGGCTAAATCCCTGGTTCCTGCAATGTGGCTCCAGAAGGGAGCTGAGGCATTGAAGGTCAAGGATTACGCAGCAGCGGCTCCTGCACTTGCAAAGTCTCTTGCAGCTGATCCTGCCAATGGAAAGACCGCTCTCTATCTGGGACAGGCCCTTTCCAAGCTCGGAAAGATCGACGAAGCTCTCGAAGCTTTCAACAAGGCAGCTGAAAACGGCGAGGCTGATGCAGCCAAGGCTCAGTGCGGAAGCATGTTCCTCTCCAAGGCCAGCGCAGCTCTCAAGGCAGCCAAGTATGCCGATGCTATCAAGGCTGCAGAGCAGGCCAATTCCTATGTGGAGAATGCCAACGCTTTCCTGATCCTCGGTCAGGCATCCCAGAAGCTCGGCAAGAACGCCGCCGCCATCACCAACTTCGAGAAGTACCTCCAGCTCAAGCCGGATGCTTCCAACGCTGGTGCCATCACCTACACCGTAGCAGCTCTCTATCAGGGCGCCAAGAACAACGCCAAGGCTCTTGAGTTCTACAAGAAGATCGTCAACGATCCTAAGTACGGTGCACAGGCGAAGCAGATGATTGCTTCCCTCAGCAAATAATGAAAGACCTTGAACTTCTTGCTCCGGCAAGAAACGCAGACATCGGCATCGCAGCAATAGACTGCGGTGCCGATGCCGTGTATATAGCCGGGCCGGAGTTCGGGGCCAGGAAGGCTGCGGGCAACTCAATGGAAGATATCCGCCGCCTTTGCGGATATGCCCACCGTTTCGGTGTGCGCATATTCCTCACATTGAACACCATCCTTTACGACAATGAGCTGGAGCCGGCCAGGAAGCTGCTGAAGGAAGCCGAAGAGGCCGGGGTGGACGCGATAATCGCACAGGACCCGGCTGTCTGGAAGATGACTTCCCTTCCGGTGCACGCATCGACCCAATGTGCCATAAGGACTCCTGAAGCGGCCCGCTTCTACGAAGACTTGGGCTCCTCCCGGCTTGTCCTGGAAAGGCAGCTTTCCCTGGAGCAGATCAGGGATATCCGGAAAGCGACTTCCTGCGAACTTGAATTCTTCGTCCACGGGGCCCTCTGTGTCTGCTACAGCGGGCAGTGCTATATGTCCGAACGCATAGACAGGAGAAGCGCCAACAGGGGAGAATGCATCCAGGCCTGCAGGTCGCTCTACGACCTGGTGGACGGTAGCGGAAAAGTCCTGGTGAAGGACAAGGCTCTCCTGTCTCTCAAGGATTACAATCTGCGCAGCCGCCTGGAAGACCTGGCCGACGAGGGGATATGTTCCTTCAAGATTGAAGGCAGGCTGAAGAGCATTTCTTATGTAAGGAACGTGGTCCGGGCATATTCGATCGCGCTGGACAACCTTGTGGCAAAGTATCCGGGATATTACCGCAGGACGTCGTTCGGGCGCTCCGGCGGAGGCTTCACTCCCGACCTTGACAAGACTTTCAACCGGACATACACCAAGCTGTTCATAGACGGCAGCCGGGGCAGATGGTCCTCGATGGACGCTCCGAAGTCAATGGGGGAGGAAGTGGGAACCGTCGTCTCGGTCAACAGGGCTCCTGGCAGGCTGGGTGACGACGCCGGCCGGATGGAAGTCATTATCAAGTCCGACAATCCATCTCTTTACCTTCGCAACGGCGATGGGTTCTCCTTCATCTCGAAAGACCACAACGAAATCGTAGGATTCCGAGGGGATGTATGCCGGGGTATCCGTATCGCGTGCAGGAACGTTCCCGAACTGTATGTCGGTGCCCGTTTGTACCGTAACCTTGACAGCGCATTCGGAAAAGAACTGGAAACCAACCTGCCGGTACGCCTGATCCCTGTCTCGGTGGAGGTATCCATCCTTTCCCGGGAAGGGTCCTTCATAATGGAGGTCGTAGCATTGAGCCAGGATGGGCGGGAAGTCCGCCTGGAACGCGATGCCGGTCCGGTACTCGCCGTCAATCCATCCCGGATGAAGGAGGTTTTCATCTCCCAGTTCGGAAAGGCCACCGGGTCATATTCATTCTCTCTCGATGCCCTTCACGCGGATTCCCTGGGCGGGCGTATGCCTTTCCTCCCGGTTTCGGCCATCAACGGAATAAGAAGGGAATGTGCCGCCGCTCTTGACGGAATGCCCCTGAATGCTATCCCGTTGTATTCTGCAGTCCGGCAGGACAGGGTTCCTGCGACCGAAGGCCAGGTGACTTACAAGTCCAACGTAGCGAATATGGTGACGGAAAGGATCTACCGGGAAGGCGGGGCGGAAGGAATAGAGAGGGCATACGAGATCACACACCGGAAGGGGGTGGAACTGATGCGCACGAAGTATTGCATCCGCTATGAACTGGGTATGTGCCCGGTCCATCAGAAAGGCACTCCTCCGGAACGCCTCTATCTTCTCAACAACGGTAAGCGCTACACTCTCGGCTTCGACTGCGCTGCCTGCGAGATGACCCTCACCGATTAAGACCTCAGGACATCCTGTCCTGTACGACCTTCCAGTCGATAATATTCCATAGAGAAGCTATATGGTCCGCCCTGCGGTTGCGGCAGTCGATGTAGTAGGCGTGTTCCCAGACATCGAACGTGAGGAGCGGCTTGAGACCTTTGCGGAGAGGATTCCCTGCATTGCTCTCCTGGGTGATGACCAGTTTGCCTTCAGGCGAGAGGGACAGCCAGGCCCATCCTGATCCGAAGAGTCCGGCAGCCTTGGCGGAAAATTCCTTGATGAAGGCGTCCACGGAACCGAAATCCCTTTCGACAGCCTCCCTGAACTTCCCTTCCGGAATACTGTTGTCTTCTGAATATTCCTTGAACTGGGCGAAATAGAGATTGTGGTTGAGGATCTGCCCGGCATTGTTGAGGATACCTCCTTCAGGAGCCTCGGCTACGATTTCCTCGAGGCTTTTTCCGGCAAAGGGAGTCCCTTCAACCAGGCTGTTGAGGTTGTTGACATAAGTCTGCAGATGCTTTCCGTGGTGGAAAGACAGTGTCTCGGCGCTTATTGCAGGAGCGAGCGCTTCGGGTGCGTACGGCAGAGCCGCAAGTTCAAATTGTGCCATAGTATGTGGTTGATTGTTTCAAATGAGTGTGCGTATGATTTCATCGGAGGTGAAGTAATGGTCTTCCGGTATGCGGATGCGGGTCCCGTATGCTTCCAGGGCGCCTTCCTCCAGCAAGGCTTTTACCGTGGAAACATCTGACAATGAATATAATTCATCGGCATCTATGCCCCTGTCCGTACGCAAGGGAAGCATTATCCTCTCTATCCTGATATCCTCCGGAGAGAGGACCTCCTTTTCACTTTTATAAGCAGCAAGCCTCCCGTCCGGCAGCCGCCGGGGCAGAGTCTGTCCGTTCCACGACCTTATATTCCCTGAAGAAAGGGAATGTGCTCCCGGACCGAGTCCGACGTACGGCACCCGCCGCCAGTAAGCGCTGTTGTGGACAGCCTCGAAACCGGGTTTGGCGAAATTCGATATTTCGTAATGATGGAAACCTGCGTCCTTGAGCATCGAGCAAAGCAGGTCGTACTGCCTCCTGCACGTATCTTCCCCTGCTTCGGTGTACCTTCCTTGGGACACCATCTCGCCAAGGGCGCTGCCCTCCTCTATGGAAAGCTGGTATGCGGAAATATGCTCCGGGCCCAGGGCCAGGGTCTGCTCGATCGTCCGGGTCCAAACCTCGTCGGAGAGTTGCGACAGCCCGAAGATCAGATCCACGCTTATGTTCCGTATCCCTCCGGAACGCAGAAGTCCGAACGCCTCGACAGCCCTTGCTGAATCGTGTCTGCGGTTCATCCACTTCAGTATTCCGTCATCGAAGGACTGGATGCCCATACTGATGCGCGAGACACCCATATCCACCAGTCCCTTGACATAGTCTTCGCCTTTCTCCACTATGTCTTCCGGGTTCACTTCTACGGTGAACTCCTCGAACGCTCCGGGGGCGAGGGATGATACCCCTTTTACGATGCGGCCAAGTATATCAAGAGGCAGCACGCTCGGCGTGCCGCCTCCGATGTAGAGCGTATTTACAGGGGAAGAGGATGACAGTTCTTCTTTCCGGATAACTGCCTCTTCCAGAACCGCTTCCGCAAATGCTTCCGTGCTGCCGCACTCTTTCTTCGGAGCAATCTCCGAATAGAAATCACAATAAGTGCAGAAACTCCTGCAGAACGGTACGTGGATGTAGATCACGACTTATCGGAGCAAGAGTTCGGTCTTGCCCAGGAAAGCCTTGGTGGTGTAAGCCTCTACCGTGTAGATGCCTGCCTGGTAGGAAGGGATATCGTTCAGATAGATGCTCAGGTCTACTTCCTTGCCTTCATAGTCAACCTCGCGGGAAGCTGAGGCCACCATAGACTGGCCGTTGAAATTGAAGGAAGTCTGGTTGCTGTTGGTCAGGAGGATACCCTCCGGATCCTTGACTCTCAGGTAGACCCTGACCGGTCCCTTGGGAGCGAGATCGTTCTCCACGAGACTCAGGGATGCCAGCAGCCTTACAACACGGCTGCTGCGGTCCGTAACCTTGTCTGAAGAATTGTAAGCAGCAACGCTCAGACCCCTGGACTTGATCACGGAACCGGTGGCAACCTTGCCGCTGAGGTTCTCGACCTGACCCTTGAGGTCGGCGTTTTCAGCCTTGCTTTCAGCAGCTTCCTTGCGGGCGGCTGCGGCATCGGCGGTCAATTTGTGATTCAAAGTGTTGAGGGAATCGATCTGGACGATGTAATTCTTCATTATGCTCCTCAGAGTACCGAGTTCCTTCTCGTACTGGCGGATCTTCGCACGGTTTGTGGCTTCTGTCTGCTGGATCCTCTCGATCAGCTGGTTGACTTCCTCCCTTGAGGAATCGAGCTGGCTGTTGATCGAATCATATTCGGAAGAAAGGCTGTCGTAGTCACCCTTGAGGGCGATCATCTGCTGGGTCAGCTCCTCCTTCTCGGCATTGAGGTCGTTTACGAGGTTGGACTTGGTAGACCAGATATAAGCAAGCGCAGCAGCCATGACGGCAGCAACTCCGACGAGAGACCACATAATGGTCTTCAGGCTCTTGTTCTTCCTCTCTTGTTCTTCACGTTCGCGGCGCTCCGCGATAGGATCTATTTCTGCCATAATCCTGATAGTTTATGATTAACACACAAAAATATAAAAAGTATTTCTTTTTACGTATATTTGTTTCTGTTGCAAAAATCGAACTACAATGAGATATCTCGTTCGCGCAGTCAAGTATTTCTTCTGGTTTTCAATCCTTTTCGCGTTGATAATGGTGGCTCTGGTCCTGCTGGGAATAGCCGACAGTTCTCCTGAACTGATGTTCCGGGACGGATGGAAATCAGTTGCTTACATATTGGTACTCTTCGCGGCCGTGGCTGCGTTCTACCCCAGGTTCGGATTCATTTCCAGGGATGTCGCCATACCGGGCGGGTATTCCGGAATCAGGGACGGGGTCATCGAGGTTATGGAGTCGAAAGGCTATGTCCTGGAAAGCGAAGAAGGCGGGAATATGACATTCCGCCTCCGCTCCAAGGTAAGCGCCCTTTTCAAGATGTTCGAAGACAGGATCACCCTGACCAGGACCGACGGGGGATTCTCCGCCGAAGGTTTGACCAAGGAAGTGGTCAGGATAGCCGGTGCCCTTGAATACAGGTTCAGGGACAGGTCACTTGACGGAGAATGACACCGGGTCGCCTGTAGCGGAATCTCCTGCCACCCAGAGCTGGAAGTCCCCGGGTTCGACAGAATAATCATTCCCTGCTGTCCAGAAGGCGAGGTTCGCAACCGGAAGCGCGAACGTGACAGCCTTCGTTTCTCCAGCCTTCAGTTCCACCCTTTGGAATCCCTTGAGTTCCTTGACTGGCCTTACGACCGATCCGACCAGGTCGCGGACGTAGAGTTGGACAACTTCCGTCGCGTCATATTCCCCGGTATTCTTGAGATCCACGCTTACCCTTACGGTGTCCTTCGCCGAATAGGAAGACTTGTCTATATTGAGGTTGGAATAATCGAATGTCGTGTAGCTCAAGCCGTAGCCGAACGGGAACAGAGGCCCGTACCCGCTGTCGAGATAGTATGAGGTGCATCCGAGGGATGTCTGGCCTGCCTTGAGAGGAATATCGTCGAGCAGGGTCTCGCTGCCGTTGTTCGGACGCCCGGTGTTGAAGTGGTTGTAATACATCGGGGCCTGTCCTGCGGTCTTAAGGAAGGTGACCGGGGATTTGCCGGACGGGACAGCCTTTCCTTCAAGCAGTTCAGCGATTGCCTCGCCTCCCATCGTGCCAGGATGGAACGAGTAAAGCATAGCGTCGCAGTTCTCAAGGTCCCTGCCTATGGTCAGTGGCCTTCCGGCCATCACGACCACGATGACCTTCTTGCAGCTTTGCTTGACGGCGGCGATCAGTTCGCTCTGGGCCCCCTGGAGATTGAGGTCGGAAAGACTGTGGGCCTCTCCGGAAAGGATGGCTTCCTCCCCGACGAATACGACTGCGGCATCGACCCTGGCAGCTGCACTCCTTGCCCTTGCGACCAGAGCCGTACTCTTGTCCCTGGAATATTCGGTGCCCGGTTCGTAGATCACGTTGAAATCCTTCTTCAATGCCTCCAGAGGGGTGACGGTGTGGGTTTCGTCACCATCGAAAGCCCAGGTTCCGAGCTGTTCGTACGGAGCGTCGGCCAAAGGTCCGGTCACGAGCAGGGTCCTGACATCCTTGAGAGGGAGGACTCCGTCGTTCTTTAGCAGGACGGCTCCTTCAATGGCGCTCTGCTTGGCTGCCTCGAGGTGTTCCGGGGCGTACAGCGTCTCCCCTGCACGGGCCTCGTCGATGTAAGGGTTGTCGAACAGGCCGAGTTTGAATTTCAGGCGCAGGATGTTCCTGACGGCGTTGTCTACCTGTTTCTCGCTGATCTTCTTCTCCTTGACCAGCTCTTCTATGAAGGATATGTAGCCGTAGGACATCATATCCATGTCCACTCCGGCGTCCAGGGCTTCTTCGGTGGCCTCCTTGAGGTCGCTGGCGAAGCCGTGTGCGATCATCTCGCCGGCAGAGTTCCAGTCCGTCACGACGATTCCTCCGAATCCCCACTCATCTCTCAGCACGTCCTTTACGAGCCATTTGTTACCTGTAGAAGGAATGCCGTCGTTGGCATTGAAGGAAGTCATCAAGGTCATTGCTCCGGCATCGACACCAGCCTTGAAAGCAGGAAAATAGATATTCCTGAGCGAGCGTTCCGTGATTTCCGTAGTATTGTAGTCCCTTCCTCCTTCGGCTGCACCGTATCCGACAAAGTGCTTGATACAAGCGGCGACGGAGGTGGAATCTCCGTTCCCCTGGTATCCGCGCACCATTGCGGCTCCCATCATGGCATCAAGGTAAGGGTCCTCTCCGGAGCCTTCGGCAATCCTTCCCCAGCGAGGGTCGCGGGCGATGTCCAGCATAGGGGAGAATGTCCACCGGATTCCGTTGGCAGAGGCTTCTACAGCGGCTATGCGGGCTCCTTTTTCCACCAGTTCAGGGTCGAATGTCGCTGCCAGTCCAAGAGGTATCGGGAATATGGTCTTGAATCCGTGAATGACGTCCCTTGCTATGAGAAGCGGAATACCGAGGCGGCTCTTTTCAACAGCGATCCTTTGTATCCGGTTCAGCTCGGCCGGATCGGTGCAGTTGAGGATGCTTCCCACTTCACCTTTTTCCACGGCTTCAGCCAGCCATTCTCCTCCGGACAGCTGGTTCATCTGCCCGACTTTCTCGTGCAGGGTCATCTTAGAGATGAGCCTGTCGATCTTCTTTTCCGTATCGTCTTTGGCGGAGCAGCCGGCGAGAGTCGCCAGGAAGGCTATCGCTACCAGGGAGTATATTGTCTTTTTCATATTCTTACAAACTCTTGGAGATCACCTCCAGTCTTTCTTTGTAATTGTGCTTCAAAAGAGCCACGGCATCATTGTAGCTCATGTTCTCGTCGCCGTTGATGATGCTTCCACCGTTCTGGGTGGCATCACCGGCTGGATTCCACATTTTGAAGTTCAGGTTTGCTGTGGCCTGCAGGGCCTTCTCGGTTTCATCGATGAAGGCCGGGATGGTCTGCAGTTTCGGAAGGACCTCGTTCCATCTCTTCCTTACGGCTTCCTTGAAAGCCGGGTCCTCGAACAATCTGGCATACCAGATCGCCTTGTCATTCAGCAGGCCGTACTTTGCCTGCGGGGAAGTCTTGTAGGACAGGACGCCCCAGTCGAAATCCCATACCGGCCCTGCGATCAGCTTGCCGCCTTCCCGGTTCATATGCATGAATACGCTTCCTGGGTTGCCCAGTTCGTGGTTCCCCATGACTTCGAATACTATCCAGTAGTCGATGAACGAGGCGACGTCCAGGTATTTGGTATATCCATTGGTGGCATTCGTGAAATTGCCACCATAAAGAACAGTAGCGGCCGTGCTGACATAGTTCTTGATATATGTCAGCTGCTGCTGGGAGAGTTCATCGCTGTCCGGGTATTTCACGCCGAAAGGTATCCCGTCCCCTCTCTGGTTGCATCTCCCGTGATAGTCTATCCACTGGATAGGGTTGTCGTAGTGGAAATCACACTCCAGGAGGTATCCGTTCTCGCAAGGGACGCGGTCTTCGTCGGCGCGTACCTGCTCGACAAGCAGGTATGTACCCTGGTGGCTCCCGTTCAGCACCAGTTCTACGCTCTGGCCGTGAGGGGTCCAGTCCAGGTTTGACATCATGGAAGCAACCTTCATCGACACGACGTTGCGCATCAGGGTCCGGTCCATGAAGTTGGCCAGGAGTACCCATCTCTTGTGCTCTGGAAGACCGAATATGGATTGCTTCTTGTCCAGTTTGACCAAATATGGTTTCTTCGGCCACGTCCATGTCGTGTTCCCCCGTCCGCGAATACGGCAGCTCACCTCTTCCAGGTTATCTGTCTTGCCCATTCCGTTGATTTTGAATGTGGCTTCCACGTCGGTGGTCTTGGATGTGATGGATTTGTTCCCGGCGGTGTTGACATACACTATCGGAAGGCCGGTGTTGACAATCAGCTCGTCGCTGCCGGCAGATTCCGACATGACCGTGAATTGTTTCGACAGTATCAGGGAGCTTTCTCCCAGCTTCATGGCCAGGCAGACGCTCTCCTTGTAGATCGGGTTGGTGCCCTGGTCGGTGATGGTTGCCGTGTAGATACCTTCTCCTTCGGTCTTTATGATCCTTGTGATCTTGAAATCAGTCGGGACTCCCCCTCCCTGAAGCCTGAGCTCGATGTTGCATTCAGGGCTGTAGGCGTTGAAGTTGAAGGAATAATCCGGATCTTCCACCTGGAACCGTATCTCATCGCTTCCTCCGGCAGGCAGGACAACGGTCAGGTCCAGCGGCTTGATGGATTTGAATACGGCGGGTACATCATCCCCTCCGTTCCCCCCGCAGGAAACCAGCAGGGGGGAGGCGGCGAGGATAACCATCAGTATTATCAGGGCAAACCGTTTCATCTATTTCTTCTGGAACACTCTCACGTAATCCACTTGCATGGTTGCCGGAAGCTTGCTTTCATCGACTCCGGCGTAACCGCCCCAGTCGCCGCCCCATGCGAGATTGAGGATGATGAAGAATTTCTTGTTGAATGGCCATGTGGAGACATTCCCGGCTCCGTCGTTAGGGAAGTTCAGCAAAAGAACGCCGTCCACGTATGACTTGATATAAGTCGGAGTCCATTCAAGGGCATATGTATGGAATTCGTCTTCGGCTCCGGCGGTCTTGCGGGAAGCGGTCTTCTGGGTACCCTTGACGTGGTTGTAGCTTTCGCAGTGGATGGACGAAGAGGTGATGTTCGGGTCTACGCCCACTTCCTCCATGATGTCGATCTCTCCGCATTTAGGCCATCCCAGGCTCTGGTCGTCAGGCATCATCCAGAAGGCCGGCCATGTGCCCTTGCCTTTCGGGAGCTTGATGCTTGCTTCCATGTAGCCATATTCCCATGAAGCACGGGTGTTCATCCTTGCGGAAATGACCTGCCCGTTGTACTTCATCGCCCTGATATTAAGTGCGCCGTCCTGGCAGAACGCGGTCTTGTTGCCGTCCAGTTCGCCGTTGGCGACATAGCGCTGGAGTTCGTTGTTGACGCGTCCTGGCGCCCAGTTCTCGAAACGCCACTTGGCAGCGTCCACTGAAGCGTCGTTGAATTCATCCTGCCATACAAGAGAGTAACCGTCAGGGACGTTGATGGCCTCAGCCTTCTTGTCCTGTTTGACTGTCACAGTCTTGCGTGCCGTGCCGCAACGGAAGGTCAAAGTTGTCTCGCGTTCCGCCCTGGTGAAGTTCTCCGCGATGGTGACCGTGACCACGGCGCTTCCTTTCAGTCCTCCGCTCGGAGAAACCGTGCACCAGTCCAAGGCGTTCGAGCCCACACCCCAGTCGCCTGTGGCGGTGACGTTGATGGTTGCCGTGGCGGCATCCGAAGAAACCGATATCTCGGTCTTGTCCAGGGTGATGTCATCCTTGGCCTGCTGCTGTTCTTCCCTTTCGCAGGAAGATGAAGAGAGGATCGCTGCCGCAGCAAGCAGCAGCAATCCACCCTTTATCATATCAATGAATCCTTTCATCATTTGTGTTCCTGGAGGCAGAAGTCGGAAATGACCACCGTGGTGCCGGCGGCAACCCTGCCCAGATCGACGAAGAGGACGACGGCATCGTAATCTACATCAGGGGAAACTCCTTCCTTGACGAAAGCGGTTGTCTGGTCGGACGGAGCGCTGAAGTCGTTGACATAGAAGAATGCGTGGTCGTTGTCATTGCCTTCCCAGGCGAGTTTGACGGTGATGTTCGAGTTGCAGTCGTCGTCAGGAGTAACCTTCATTCCGAAGTCATATACCTTGCTGGCTGATACTGCTACAGGGAAATGGAACTTGGTCTGGCCCTGCCATTCGGCTCCACCGATTCCTGCAGGGATCTTGACCTGCCATTTTCCGTCGCCGAGGTTGGTCAGCTGAGGATCCAGACCTCCTGACCAGTCTCCTGCGGAATACCAGTAGTCACCGGTTACGTTGAGGCCCTTGAACAGGTTGGCGTCAGAGTTTGGATCGAGGCCGGAAGGCTGGCCGCCACCGTTTTCCTTGTGCTCCTGGAACAGGATGTCAGTAACGGTGATGGTCGATCCGACAGGGCTCCTTCCGAAGTCGAAGATAAGCATAACGTTGTCGGTAGGAGTGTTCTGTACCAGGTTGTCCATCTGGAAAGTGACGGCATCACCGGCCTCGAGGCTGACTCCTCCGTTGTAGAAGAACGAGTGGATGTCGCCTTCTTCTTCAGGGTTACCGGTGAGCTTGATGGTGATGGTCATATCCTTGTCTGCCTTGATGGTGCAGCTGAAGTCGTACTTCTTGCCAGCCTCAGTCTTGATGTTGGATATGAGCTTGTTCTGAGCCTGCCATTCAGCTCCGCCTACTCCCTCAGGAATGGTGGCGGTGAAGCCGTTGTTGGCCGTGATCTGCGCATCTGCGTTGATACCTCCTGACCAGTCTCCAGCGGAATACCAGTATTCAGGCGTGATGGTGGCGCTCCTCCAGAGGTTGGTTGCACCTTCCACATCGTACCAGGTGCCGCCTCCCTGAGGATTCTGGCCCTCCTTCGGCTTGTAGATGTACTGCCAGGATATTCCGTTGAAGTTGGCTACCATTACGAGCCTGTCGTCGGTGTTCTCGGTGATGACGTAGGTAGGGTTGGTGATGGCGTCGTTGTTGGCGACATATCCGATGACCACGCCTTCCGGCAGGGTCAGGACATCTCCGGTGACCTTGTAGGTGGATTCCTGGATCTGCCAGTCGATGAGGTAGTCCTCTGCCTGGGCGACGCCGGGACCGATGACGGTCACATCCTTGTTGGCGTAGATCTGTCCGCCTTCGCCAGGGTTGAATACGAACTTGCCGTCGGCGTAGAAGGTGATTTCGTCGTCATAGACTCCCCAGTCCTTCTTCTCGTCCGGACCGCAGCTCCACCATCCGGCAGGATTACCCTGGTCAGGACCGCATCCGAGGTGGCCCTGGACATCCCTTGCGAGGACCCAGGTCTTGCTGGTGATGCCGTAGAGAGGGTCTCCGGTCTGGCTGGCGTTGCTGCCTTCCTTCACGAATTCCTTGTGCCAGGTGATACCGTCAGGATTGTCAGAAGTGAACACCGTGACAGCGAGCTTGAGGCACTTCTTGATCTGCGAAGTCTCGTTCTCGAGGATCAGGTAGCGGCTTCCGTTAAGTTCACTCTTGTCGGTGATATAGGATACAGGGACATTTGCTCCGGTCACGAGGTAGATTTCCTCGACTCCGGCATCGTTCCATTCGTTCTCCACGTAATATGTGGATGTAGTGACCTCCCAAGGAACAAGGTAGTCCTCGTTGTTGGTGTTGAGGTCAGGCCTCACGCCCGAGCCCTTGTTGACATAGACCTGTCCGTCTCCCGGATCGTAGGTGAAGGTTCCGTCAGCGGCGAAGGTGATCTTGTCGTCGTACAGGCTCCAGTCAGCCTTTTCATTTGCACCGCAGCTCCACCATCCGAGTCCGTCTCCGCCTGCAGGACCGCAGCCGAAGTGGCCGTTCTCCTTGTAGTTCCATTCCCAAGCCTGGGAAGAACCGTTGGAGAGCGCCTTGATGTAAGGAGCGGCATCGAACGGATCGCGGTAGGTCTCGTTGAGAGTGAACTCGATGACCTGGGATCCTACGGAGACACCGTTTGCATTGTAAGCCTTTACCTCTACGGTATGCTTTCCTGCGTCACGGAAACGAAGCTTGACACCGTTTCCGGTATATGCGTAGTTCTTGCCGGTGACCTTGCTGCCAGCAGCGTTGTCGATAGGATCGGTCGGTCCGACAATCCATACAGGGACGACTCCCTTGTTGTTCATGTTGAAAGTGACGTAGTTGGTCGACTGGTCGACATCCACGGTCACGTCGAAGCTGGAGGCCTGAGGCAGCTCGCTTTCCTTGAGTTCCGGATAATCCGGCGCGCAAGCGGCAAGAGCTGCTATTGACAGAGCCAAAGCGATATATTTAAAGATCTTTTTCATCTCTTCTGCAGATTAATAGTTGTTCTGTACGAGGTTAGGATCCTTGTCGAGTTCCGACTGAGGGATCGGCCAGTACTTCTTGGACTCCGTCCAGCTGACAGTACGGAATTCATGGTTGGATGCGGTCAGCACGGTTGCGGCCTTTCCGGTACGGACAAGGTCCCAGTAGCGCTTGCCTTCACCCACGAACTCCTTGTGACGCTCTTCGATGATATCGTCCAGGGATGTTCCGGTGTCCTGGCTCTTGGCCCTGTCGCGGACCTGCTTGAGCCACTGCGAACCATCCTGTCCGGTACGGACAGCCAGCTCGGCAGCGTTGAGAAGGGTCTCGGAATAGCGGTATATGCGCTCGTTGTTGCCGTAGTTCATGTTCGGGTCGCCAAGATAACCGTGGTTGCCGCCTACTCGAGCGATGTATTTCTTGAGGAAGAAGCCGGTATCCTCCCAGCGAGGAGTGTAGGAAGCTCCGGACTTCTCGGCGTATTCAGCGAAGTTGAGGATACCTCCGTCGCGGCGTGTGTCGGTGTTGTCGTACATGTTGTACGCAGCAGCCCTTACAGGTCCGAAGCCCCAGCCTTCCTGATAGTCAGGACTGTTCTTGATGGCAGGGATGCCGGTAAGGATGGAAGTGACCTGGCCGCCGGTTGCGATAGGTGAACCCCAGTCGCGTACCGCACCTTCTGAGATGAAGTTGATTTCCCAGATGGATTCGGAACTCCACTCGCCTGATTCCTCCCAGATGCCGCCGAAGTCATCGACCAGGGCGTACTGGCCGGAAGAGATGATCTCCTTCATGAAGCCGAGGGCCTTGGAGAAACGGGATTCGTCATTCTGGTACATGACAGCTTCCGTGTAAAGCATGTAAGCCATCGCCAGGGTGACTCGGCCTTCCATTCCGCCTTCAGCCTTCATCGGGAGGACATTCATTGCGAATACATCCTCGAGGTTGGTGACGATCTTCTCGTAGACGGCGTCATGTTCGAGCTGTTCGGTGAAATAAGGAGAGGTGAGGTTCTGGTCGTAGTAAGGGACATTCCCCCAGAGCTTCCAGAGGATGTTGTAGTAATATGCCTTCAGGACGGTAGCCTCAGCCTTGTAAAGCTGCTTGGTGGCTTCGCTCATCCCTTCCACGCCGTCGACATATTCAAGGACGATGCAGCAGCGGTTGATACCTGAATATGCGATCGTCCACATCATGTTGCAGACATCCGTCGAAGTGGCGGTGAAGAAGTGGGTCTTGACGATGATAGGCTGGTCGCCTTCGTTGGATCCACCGGCATTGATATCGTCGCCCATCACGTCGAAAATGAGATGCAGGGCATCGTACTGATAGAAGTAGTCGAACCACTCGAGCGGGTCGTAAGCGGCTACAAGGCTCTGGTACATACGGGCTTCCGTATTGAAGTACTCATCCAGCGGCTCCGAAGAGTTATGCTGCGGAGTAACGAATTCCTCAGTACAGGAATAAAGAGCCATTATTGAAAGGGCACTCAGTGCCAAAAGTATCTTTTTCATATCAATGTCCAATATTAGAAGTTAACGTTGACACCGAAAGTGAAGGTCCTGTTCTGCGGATATACACCGCGGTCGATTCCAACTTCGGTACCGTAGCCGGAGTTACCGCCGGTCACTTCAGGGTCGCAACCCGTGTACCTTGTGAGAGTGAACAGGTTCTCTGCCTGTACATACAGCCTCAGGCGCTGTATCGCAACCAACCTGGTAAGGCTGTTAGGGAGAGTGTAGCCAAGCTGGACGTTGCGGGCCCTGAGGAAGGAAGCGTCTTCCACCCAGTAGTCGGAAGCCCTGTAGTTCTCGTTGGCTGAATTGAAGGCGAAGCGAGGATACTCGTTAGTGGAGCCTTCTCCGGTCCATCTGTAGAGGATGTTCTTAGGAAGGTTGATGTAGTAGAGGTCCGTACGGCGGGAGACATTGTATGCCTGTGCACCGAGCTGACCCTGGAGGAGCATGCTGAAGTCGAAGCCCTTCCAGTCGAAATTCAACGTGAGGCCGAAGGTCCAGTCAGGAATACCCTTGCCGATCATCGTACGGTCGTCGTCGTTGATGACTCCGTTGCCGTCGGTATCCACGAACCTGAAATCACCAGGCTGTGCGTTCGGCTGGAGGAGAGCACCTTCCGCGTTGACATAGGAATTGACTTGCTCCCAGTTCTGGAACACACCGTCGGTCTTCCATCCGTAGAAGTATGGGAACGGCAGTCCCACGACACCGCGGGTGAGTGTACCGAGCTTATGGCTGGATCCGCTCAGGTAAGTTGCATCGTCACCGAGATAAGTCAGCTTGTTCTTGTTGTAGGATGCGTTGAACTTGATGCCGTAGTTGAAATCGTCGATGTGGTTCCTGTAACCGAGGTCGATTTCAAGACCCCTGTTGACCATGTCCCCGAGGTTTCCGGTAGGAGCGGAGTCACCTGCATAGGCAGGGACAGGCATCGAAAGAAGCATACCCGTAGTATTCTTGTTGTAGTAATCGACGGTGGCGGTGAACCTGTTGCCCCAGAATCCGAGATCGAAACCGATGTCGGTCTGCCTCGACTCTTCCCACTTGACGTTAGGGTTGGCAAGTCCTGAAGGCTTGACACCGAGGTTGATTGCCTCGGATCCGTTTCCTCCGGAACCGAATACGTAGTTGTTGTTGGATGAGGTATATACGGCATAGGTGAAGTCACCGATGTTGTCGTTACCGTTGATACCCCAGGAAGCACGCAGCTTGGCGGTTGAGAGCCAGAAGATATCCCTCATGAAGGCCTCGTTCTTGATATTCCAACCGACGGAGAATGAAGGGAAGGTACCCCACTTGTTGTTCTTTCCGAAGCGGCTGGAAGCGTCACGCCTTACCGTAGCCTCGAACATGTAGCGCTCGTCGTAGTTGTAGGAGATACGTCCGAAGTAGGAGAGGAGGCTGTAAGGGATTGAATTCCAGCTTCCCCAACCGTTGCGGTCTCCGTTATCCCTCTGGCCGAGGGTGTTGTTGACGGAAATCTTCCACTCGTCATAAGGGAAGGTCAGGCCGTTGGCGCTGGCGCCCACGTTGGCGGAGATGCTCCTGAGAGCGGACTGGCCGAGAACCACGTTGAAAGCGTGCCTGCCGAACGACTTGTCGTAGGTGAACACGTTCTCAACCTGCCAGGTATAGTACCTGTTCATGCTCTGGGTCGCGCTGGAGCCGTAGTTGATCTTGTCCGTGACGGTCGCGTTGCCATTCTTGTCATATGTCGTGGAAGAAGTCACGGTATCGTACTTGAAATCCTTGGATGTAAGGAAGTACTCAGGAGAATAGCTGTGGCTGTAGACATAAGCCAAGTCCATGGTCACGCTGTTGCGGTACCTCAGACCGTCGATGAGCTGGAGCTCGGTGATGAGTCCGGCTACGAGCTTGTCGGTGCTGGAATGTCCTGCCGGACGGTCGAGCATCGCGATAGGGTTGGCCTGCTCGTTATAGACACCTGCGTCAGCGATAGAATATGCGACACCGTCCTTGTTCCTGATAATATAAGGATATCCGGCCGGATAGAGGCTCTGGTAGCGGAGTTCGTCCTCAGCGGTGGCGTAGATGGCCTCGAGAGGGGACATGCCCATCGCGGAGCCGAGAGGAGAACCGAACTCGGAGTTGGTGGAGATTCCCTGTGATCTGATGTGCGCATAGGAAACCTGGTTGCGGAAGGTCATCTTGTTGAGCCAGTTCCTGCTGGCTGATTCGTCGAACAGGGAGACTCCGATGTTCTCCCTGAGGGTGAACCTATTATAATATGAACGGCCGAAGCTGCCGCCGATGGTACCCTTGTTGGAGAGGTAACCTCCGGAAATGCTGTAGTCGGACCTTTCGGTACCACCCATGATATTGACGTCGTGCTTGACGATAGGGGAATTCTTGTCGAATATAGCATCGACCCAGTCAGTACCTTCTCCAAGTGAATATGGATCGGCATAGATAGGAGTCTGGCCGTCGTTCAGCATTCCCTCGTTCATCATCACCGCATATTCGGTGGCGTTGAGGACTGCCGGCTTCCTCCAAGGATTCTGGAGACCGTAGGAGAAATCGTAGTTGACGTGTACCCTGCCTTCCTTGCCCTTCTTGGTGGTGACGAGGATGACTCCGTTTGCAGCACGGGCACCGTAGACGGCGCCGGATGCGGCATCCTTCAGGACCTCGATACGCTCGATGTCATTAGGATTAAGGTAATCGATGCTGCCGGCAGGCATACCGTCCACGATGTAGAGAGGATCGGAATTGTGGATGGTTCCGACACCACGGACACGGACCTGGGACCCTGCGGAAGGAGAACCTGAGCTCTGGGTCACGAGGACACCGGAAGCCATACCCTGCAGCATGTTGTCAAGCCTGTTCTGTGACTGAGCCTTGAGATCGTCTGATGTGATTGAAGAAATAGCAGCCGTAACGACGCTCTTCTTCTGCACACCGTAACCGACGACGACTGTTTCGTTCAGCATCTCGCTGTCGGTCTCTAACTGTACTCTCACGAATTCCGAAGCCGGAACTTCCTGAGAAACATAACCTAATGCTTGGATTACGAGGATGGAGCCCTGCGGAACGGTTATCTGGAAGTTACCGTCCAAGTCGGAGATGGTACCGTTGGTGGTACTTCCCTCGGTGCCCTTCTGGATGATTCCGGCGCCCATCATTCCGGCTCCGTTCTCATCGAGCACGACACCTTTGACCTGGATGTTCTGCGACCAAGCGACCGCCGAGCCAATCCCGAGAAGGCAGATGACTGTCAGTGCAAACTGCCTGAGAATGTTGTTACTCATTGTTTTTTGAAGAGTTAATTAGTATTTGTTCTGTGAAAATCATCCACTTGAAAGTGTTTTTCGAGGCAAATATATAAATCAAAGATAAAAAACAGAACCGCCCCTGAAAATAAGGGGAGGTCCTATGGTTATTTTTATGTTAAATATTTGATTTATAGGCGAATACGTTTAATGATAGAGCCCTAAAAAGTGGACTGGTGACGTTTAATTAAACGTTTTAATTATTTTTAAGTGGAAATATGAGAGCGGTAGCGAAGCCTAAATCATTGAAAATAAGCTTAATAAATAGAATCCACTTGGTATAAACAAGTGGAAATATGGACTTATTTTGAATTTTATCATTCAAAATGCCATCCACTTATTTAAAATTTTATATGGAGATGGAGAGCCTTTAGTTACCGATCTGCTTGACCCTCTCCTCGAACGTTTCACGGTCTCCGATGCAAGCGTTCTTGATCTGTGCGCGATAGTTGTAGATGGTGTTCGAAGAGTACCTGAGCATCGATGCGATGTCTGAAGACTGGGTGATCCCAAGGCGTATCAGTGCGAATATCCTGAGCTCCGTGTTGAGCAGTTTCCCCTTCTTGAGTTCTATCTGCGAATCTTCCCGGAGGAGGCCGTTGAACTGCTCCACGAATTTCGGATACAGCTTCAGGAAAGCCTGGTCGAACATGTCGTAGAATTCCTTGAGTTCTTCCTCCACGGACTCATTCGACGAAGCAGCCTTGATGATTTCGTCATACTGTCCTGCGAGCGCCATCTTGCGGACCTTGCTCTGGTGTGCCTTCATCTTGTCGATGTACTTGGAACACATGCCGAGGAACAGCCCGATGTATTCTTCCTTCGCTGCGTTAGCCTCCGTCAGGTCCTTGTTCATCTGCGAAAGCTTGGAATTGAATTCCGCCAGGGCGGTGGAATTCTCCTGGATCTGGGCGTTCATCATGGCTATCTTCCTGTTGGATTCGATCTGCTTGCGGTAAAGCCACAGTAGAGCGAATAAGCCTCCCAGGAGCAGTAATGCCAGGATTGAGACGGCCAGAAGCAGCCAACGCGTCCTTCTGTGATGCATCTCCTGGTTCTCGGTATATCCCTTCTGGATTGCCGGGAGGATGGAGGATATCTGCCACTGGCGCAGCTTGGCGTCGAATGAGAGAGCATCTGCGAGCGAGAATTGTGTGTAATGGAAGGCGTGGTCCAGGTCGCCATCGTTGAAAAGTTCGGAGGCCAGGCTGAAAAGGGAGGCATTATCCTTGGTCGCGGACTTTATATCGGCCATTGCGGAGCGGATGAACCAGTTTTCCATCTCTTCACGCCTGTCCAGCGCTTCGCAGATCCTGGCCTGGTAATATGCCTGGTTGGCATATTCGTGGCTGGAAGGATCCATCTTGGAGAGGGAATGCCGGTTGATGAAGTCAGCCTGCGCGAAGTTGCCTTCGTCTATCGACTTGCGGACGGTGATATATTCACTTATATTGCTGCCCTGGGGGGCGAGGGAAAGGAGCCGGTCCCGGTAATAACCCACCTTGCGGAGCATGGACTTGTCGTTGCTCTTCTGGTACTCGCTGTAGTCGTTCCAGAATCGCTGCTGAACGTTGCAGTATTGTATTTCCTGCTCGGTTGAGAATATGGTGGTGTCCATCTGGGAGAGGGTGTTTATCGCCTCCAGGAACTCTCCCGCAGCGGTGTTGAGCATTGCTTCCTTGAGCAGGATATCGTTGATCTTGGATTGGTCTCCGAGTGTGAGGGCTATCGATTTCTGCTCCTTCAGGACCTCGGTAGCCTTGACGTAGTTGAAAGGCTGGTATTCGTCGAAAAGTTCTCCGTAGATCTCGTACTGCCTTTCAGGCGACACTCCCCTTGAGTGCAGGGTGTTCTCGATGGTCTTGATCCTCAGCAGCTTCTCCGAAACGTATTTGTCCGCCTCGCTGATCGTCTTGTCCAGCAGGTCCAGCAGCTCGGCCTTCGTCTGGCCGGACGAAGGCAGCGTTGCGGCAACCAGGAGCACGGCGGTCGCCAATATGGCTGCGTATATGCGTTTCATCACTTGTCTTCATTGAGTGCGGATGCGACGATCCCGGATACCTTCAGCCGTAGGTCCCTGACGCTGCCCTTGTCCTCCGGATGTACCCTGTTCGTCAGCAGGATTATGGCCGTATGTTTCTGCAGGTCGATTTCCACCGAGGTCCCGGTGTACCCTGTGTGGCAGATCGTGAATTCGTTTTTCGTGTCCCATCCCAGGGTACGGCCCACCTTCGGGTCGTTTTCCTCAGGCACGGTGGTCATCAGGCGGACTGTCGCAGGCTTTAGGATACCCTCTCCGCACTTCATTATGGCCGAGCAGATCGTACACAGGTCCCTGGCATCCGAGAACATCCCGGCATTGCCCGAGTTTCCGCTCATGATCCTCCTGGCGATCGGATCGTGGACCCTGGCTACCAGGGGCAGTCCGTCAGCCTGCACCGTCGTGGGGGCGCAAAGAGCCGCCAGGGCGTCGTAGTAGATGCCCGGAACCTTCGGCAGGGATGGATCGAGAGGGAAATAGCAGGTGTGCTTCAAAGCTAGAGGAGCGAATATGTTTTCATGGGCATATTCGTACAATTTCTGTCCGGTCACCTTCTCGAGGATCCTCTGCAGCGTGATGAAGTTGAGGCAGCTGTACATGCAATCCGTCCCGGGACGGAAATTCCTCTTGACCTTCGTCGCTATGTATTCCTCAAGCAGTCCGGGGCAATTCTCCCCATATTCCTTTACGAAGGATTCTACGTCGATGTACGGAGCCAGCCCCGAAGAGTGGGTCATGAGGTCCCTGACCTTGATCTGGACTTGCTCGCCGGTCCCGGGGTCGGTCCACGGAGCGAATCCCGGGATGTACAGGCTCACATTGTCTTCGATCCGCACCT
>JAGDBQ010000070.1 GCA_017958985.1 Bacteroidales bacterium | reverse complement strand
GGTCACTTCGAGAAGGAGATATGGATTGTTCTCGAAATTGCCGATGCCGAACATCTCCGGCAGCTGCATCTTGGCCCAGAAGTGGGTAAGGTGGAATGCGATCAGGCCGAGGATTACGATACCGAGGACGAACATATTCTTCGAAGACCAGGAATCCGCAGCAGCAACGCTCTGTGCCTCATAGCGTTTCAGACCTCCGCGAGCCTTTATGTTCTTGAAGGAGATAATGCATCCATAAACGATATGGACGATGAATCCCAACGCCAGGATAGGAACCATGATGTCAATGAAAGGCGTGGACATAAAGTCGCAGCCCAGCTTGAACAGGCCGTCTCCGGCAGAGAAAAGCTTCTCGTCTGCAGCAACTACCCCCCACTTTCCGGTGAAGGAGTCGATGACTGAGAAGAAATTGATCGTACCGTGAAGCAAAAGGAAAAGTATGAGGAAGGCACCGCTGACAGCTTGGATCAACTTCCTTCCGATCGAATAATGGAACGCGTTAGGCATTATCGTCAATATTAAATTGTCCAACCACAAAGATAGACATTTTCGATTATCCACGCAAGTGCCCGTGTTATTACATATCATATTCTTATATTTGCTCAGATAAACGTTCCTGCATATGAATTTCCTAGCCGCAATCCTCGCTGCCATAACCCTGTCGGGCAGTTGGCAGTTCCATTTTGAAAACAACAAGTCCATTGAAGAAGTACGGGACGTGGCTTTTGTCGCAGACGACGTGATGAGCGTTCCGGGCTGTTGGGATATGATGCCCAGGTATTACCTGAAACGCGGCACAGCCCTGTACCGCAAGACTTTCTATGTGGAAGAGACCATAAAGGACGCCGTCCTGGAGGTCGATGGGATGGGCCTCCGGGCGAATTTCGCGCTCGACGGAAAGGATCTAGGGACATTCCCGTATCCATATGCCAGACTGGAGATCCCTCTCGGAAAGTTGTCAAAAGGGGAGCACGAACTCTTCGCAGCACTGGACAATCGCTTCGACTGGAAGACCAACAAGCTTGCCCAGCCGTTTTACGATTTCTACCTTTTCGGAGGATTTTACCGGGACGTCAGGATCGTGGAGAAGCAGCCAAAGATATTCGTCCGCACACTGGATTACCGCACCGGAAAGGTGGAAATCGAGATCGAAGGGGTAAAGAAATATTCCGTGAACGTGCCCGGTTTCAAGCTTTGGAGCCCGGAAGAACCCAATCTGACGACATTGGATATAAACGGCCGCCAGGTGCGTTTCGGAATCAGGCAGATCGAGGCGAGGGACGGAAAACTGTATCTGAACGGCAAGGAACTGTTTCTCAAAGGAGTGAACCGGCACGACCAGAGCCCGCTCTTCGGCGCGGCGGTTCCGGAGTCGATGTGGGTGATGGATTTACAGAACCTCAAGTCCCTCGGAGGCAATTTCATCCGGGGTGCGCATTACCAGCAGGCGGACCGCTTCCTGGAGCTGTGCGACGAACTCGGCATCCTGGTCTGGGAGGAGTCTCTGGGCTGGGGGAACGGCCAGCCCTATAACAACAATCCCTATGCTGGAGAGGAACTGTCCGATCCGGATTTCCGGGCACAGCAGATAAAGCAGACAAGGGATATGGTCCGGAACAGTTTCAACCACCCGAGCGTGATCATTTACGGATTCCTGAATGAATGTGAAAGCAGCCGGCCCGAGTGCAAAACGCTTGTCGACGAACTGATTCAAACCATCAGGGATGAGGACAGCGGTCGTCTCGTCACCTTCGCCTGCAACAATTGGGACCACGACGTGTGCAATGAGAACACTGACATCATCGCCTTCAACACTTACCCGGGCACGATTCCGATGATGCCGGGTGAACCGGCCGACCTGAAGAAGAAAGTCGAGAGACAATTCACGAAAATCGTGAGCTACTTCCGCCAGCACTACCCCGACAAGCCCATTATGGTCTCCGAGTCCGGTATGACGGCCGTTTACGGAATGCACGATCCTGCTGCGAACGTATCTTCGGAAGAGATGCAAGCCGAATATCTTGAAGATATTTTCGAGACCTTGTGGGCAAACCCGGATGTTATCGGCTTTGCCGTATGGCAGATGAATGACAACCGCACCTATTCCCGCACCAGTGTGAGCCAGAGCGGTAAGATCAATATGGGCTTTTCCACTGCAGGCATATTCGATATCCAGCGTCGCCCGAAACTCTCGGTCAAGGTGGTCCGGGAATATTTCTCAAGGAAATAAACGGATCGGAGACTCTATTAATGCAAAAAACTCCCCTCAGGGAGTTTCTTGTAGCGGGGGTGGGGCATGATCCCACGACCTCCGGATTATGAATCCGACGCTCTAGCCAGCTGAGCTACCCCGCCGTCGGTATTAAAAAAACACGGAACGCTTGATGGCAAACGCCCGTGCCTTTAGTTGAGATAGAAGGACTCGAACCCTCACTGACAGAGCCAGAATCTGTAGTGCTACCATTACACCATATCTCAGTGTCACCGTTACGCGTTTCGTAACGGGACTGCAAAAGTAGAGATTAATCTTGAAATATCAAAATCTTTTTGATAATACCTAGCGGGTCTGGTCGAAGGTGAATGCTTCCCACGGGAGTTCGGCGTCCTTCCCTTCATCGAGGACGGCGGCTGTGTGGCACAGCATAGGGAACTTGCGGAGGTCGACGAGTCCGCGCTGGGCTTTCCTGACCATCGCAGAATAGACACGGCGTGAGACGACAAGGCTCTCGAGGGTCACTCCGGAAAGGATATCCAAAGCTTCCTGGTATGTCTTGCCTTCGCCGAGGAGGATACCGATCTTGCGCGTCCTTCCGCCATAGACGGTGACATAGAGGTCTCCTATGCCGATGTTCTCACAGTCCCTGGAAGCGCCTTGTATTTCCAGAAGGTAACGCATCTCCTTGACTCCCTGGTAGAATGCAGCTGCCTGGGAATTGAAATGGAGTCCGGCATCTGCGCCGTGGTGGCGGTTCACCAGGCCAATCGACATCGCTATGGCCAGGGCATATCCGTTCTTGAGCGCGACCGCGCTTTCGAGCCCCTCGACATCGTTGGTAAGGGAAATATGGTAATAAGAGGTCTGCATTGCCTCTTTCATCATCCTGATGGTGGCGGTGTCCTTGCCGCAGAAGGCGACTTCGGTCTGGTCGTGGAATACGAGCTCATAGCTGGTGCACGGGCCTCCGATCGCGCATATTTCCCGATCGATGCCTTTCTTGGCCAGTTCCCGCTTCCAGTATTCCGGATAGGAGATAAGGGAACCGTCTTCAAGATTGATAAGACCTTTGGTCACGCTGAGTACAGGAACCGCCGGGTCCAGTTCGGAGAGTATGTTCTCCAGGAACCAGTCCACTCCGAAGGAAGATACTCCTCCGATGATGAAGTCGGCACCTTCGGCAGCTTCCTTCCACTGCTCGTAATAGTAGTATTCCACACCTTTCGGGAAGGGATAATCGAATTTAGGATGCTGGTTTTTCTCCTTGCAGGCATCGATGATTTCCTTGTCGAGAGGTGTGCCGACAAGGCGTACCTCGTTACCGTTCTCGAATGCCGGGAAGGCGAGTGCGGATCCCATCATTCCGGATCCGATGATAGTAATGGTTTTCTTTGCCATATAATGATAGGTTACTTTGATCTATAGGGTCCGAATACATCCTTGACCAGATAGGACTGGTCATCATCCTCCAGTATGAGGACCCAGTACCGTTTCCCTCGTGGGGCCACCCGGATGACGACGTGTCCCTGGGTTGAAAGGAACCGGTCGGGATCGACATCTCCGGCAAGGAGCAGCTCCCTGCTCCGTGGGACCATATTTGTCGTAATGACCTTGGTGTCAGGATTAGCCTTGTAGACGCGCTTCAACGTGGCCGGGTTGGGTTGGACATCCCTCCAGTTGCAAGCTATGGCAACGTTGGGTTTCAGGGCGTCCATAAGTTCCTGGCTGTTGGCTCCGCTCGTGCCGTGGTGGCAGAGTTTCATCACATCCACCTCGGGAACGACGCGTGCGACAGGGGCCTCGGCGTCCAGCCACGCGAATTTCTCCTTGTGCTTGTACTGGAGGTCTCCGCCGGCGAAGTATTTGAACTTTCCGTACTGCAGGAGGAAAACGCAGCTGAATATATTCTCGTTGATATTCGGGGCGTTCTTGTCTTTGGATTCGGCAAAGTCAAGGCACTCCGCCGGGGAAGGGATATAGGTCGAGTCGACTCCGTAACCCTCTCCGGTCCAGTAATTTCCGCCGGCTGCAAGATTCCTCACCGAGAAATTATGGAATTTCGCGGGAGTGTGCTTCAAGACGATCTGGTCATCCCTGCCGACCTGCATAGGTTCATATACGGTGCCGTTGGTTCTTTCGCTCCAGCTGACGAACTTCCTGTAATTCTCGTATCTCGCCCAAGACTCTTTGTTTCTGAAACCCTTTGAGGCGCGGGACGTGAAATCGCCGCGGTCGATGATTTTTCCGACCTTCAGGTCAGAACCCACTTCCGCAACGGAGACCAGCTGGAATCCTCCCTCGGGGTGGATCCTGGCTCCGGCGGCATCGTCGGCCGGGAAGAGAAGGCCGAAGTGGTCCCCGTGGAAATGAGATACCATCATATAGTCGATGGTTTCCTTGGAGGAGGCTGGTTCAAAATGCCGAATATAATCCGTAACCAGCTGACCAGTAGTTATTTCCTTTGAGGGTTTGGAAGGAAGTCCGGGAGGGGTGAGGGGATAGTCTTCCTCAGGAAGCGAGCCTCCTGCATCCACGAGCATAGTCGTTCCGTCAGGGAATATGTAATAAAAACTCTCTCCGCGTCCGCCGTTGACGGAGTGGATGTCAAGCCATCCTTTCTGCCAGGGAGGAAGTACTTCCCCGGGTTTGACGGAAACCGGAGTCCGGACGAACCCGGCCGTCGCTGCAAGGACAGCCAGGACAAGGAGGATCTTCTTCATACGCTATTGTGCACGGAACGGGCCGAACTTGGCCTTCACTTTATAGTTTTCATTGTTGTCATCCAGGACGAACACCCAGTACTTGATTTTCGAAGGTTCGACGCGGACCACGATATGACCCTGGGTGGCCGAGAACCTGCTAGACGGGATTCCGGAATCCTGTATGAGCTGGAGGTTCTGGGGAGCCATATTCGTAGTGAACAGCTTCACTTCACTGTTGGAATCCAGGACACGCTGGATCGTTGCAGGGTTCGGCTGTACGTCCTGCCAGTTGGCGGCGATGAATACATCCGGTTTCAGCACGGAAAGGAATTCCTTGCTGTTGGTGTTGGCCGTGCCGTGGTGGCCGGCTTTCATAACTTCCACCTTCTGCATCACCTTGGCCATCGGAGCTTCGATATCCTTCCAGGCATACGTGGAACGGCCGTTGTACTGGTGGTCACCTCCGGCAAAGAAGTCGAAGGAACCGTACTTCAGGTGGAATGCACAGCTGTAGATGTTTTCTCCGACGTTCCATTCGCTCTCTGAGGCGTGCTTGAGCATTTCCTCAGGAGAAGGCATTAGGGATGCCTCCTGAGTACCGACTCCCGTCCACACGCGGCCGGAGGCGGCTATGTTGCGGACCGAGAAGCCGATGTACTTCCCTGGATCGTGCTTCATCACGATCTGGTCGTCGTGGCCGACTTGGAGCGCTTCCCGGACGGTTCCGTATTTCTTGGCGCTCCATTCCACGAATTTGATATAATTCTGGTACCGCTTCTGCCCGCTTGACTGGAAATACTCGGCCGAAACACGGTCCGTCCAGTCGCCACGGTCGATGATCTTTGTGATCGGAAGATCCATTCCGACCTCCGGCAGACCGTTTATGACGAAACCGCCTTCGGAGTTGTAGGTCCATTTGTATGTCGTCTCCCAGTCGTTGCGCCAGGCTCCGATATGGTCGCCGTGGTAATGGGTGGCCATAAAATAATCGATCTTCCCTCCCGATACGGCCGGGGCGAAATGCTTTATGTAATTGATGATCACCCTGCCGCAGCTGACGGATACGCTCGGTTTGGAAGGGAAGCCATCCTTTTCGGCCGTATATTCGTTCTGAGGGGCTCCTGCAGCATCCACGAGCATAGTCGTTCCGTCGGGGAATATGTAATAGAAACTCTCCCCGCGGCCGCCGTTGATCGAATGGATGTCCAGCCATCCCTCCTCCCAATCCGGAAGGACCTCTCCTATCGCTACTGTAGCCGGATCGGTTTTCTCTGGCGGTGCAGGTGGTTCAGGTGCAGGATCGTCCGGTTGCCTGCAGGCGGTAAACGCAGCAGCTATGGCCAGGACCAGCCAAAAACTTTTCTTCATTTCCTGTTATTTATGGTTTCCGCCCATCCGTTGAAGCGCGCGTCGGAAACATATTCCTGCGGACACGCGCTTCAGCGTATGGTGACGGATACTGAAGTATTATATAATCCTAATAACCCGGGTTCTGGGTAAGCTTAGGACAAACGGTCCTCTCATTGATAGGGATCGGGAACAGATACTCACGTGGAACGAACGCTTTCTGTACGTTGATCACGTAGTAATTCGGATAGTGCTGAAGGTCTGACAGATCGATGATCGAAGACTCGGTCATACGAGGTTTGAAGCCCTCCGGGAAGAACCAGTAAGGGGTTTTCTCGTTAATCTTGCGGGTCGCGTTGTCCGGAACGCCGTAGCAAGGCATAGTCAGCACTTCTTCGCATACCCTCCAGCGGATGAGGTCGAACCAGCGGCGGTTCTCCCAGGCCAGCTCGATACGGCGCTCGTTGCGGATGATCCTGCGGAGTTTCGTCTGATTGGCCTCGGTGATGGCCGGGTACTTGGAGGTCTCGTTGATCCCGCACTTGTAGGCGCGAGCGCGGAGAGCGTTGAGGGCATCGAAGACACTCTGGTCGATCTGGTTCATTTCCATCTTGGATTCTGCGTACATCAGCAGGACGTCGCCGTAGCGCATAATCCTCATCGGAGTGTCGGTCAGGCGGTCGTCGATCCATTCTTCATCGATGTACTTCTTGAGAACGAAACCATTGTAGGAGCAGTCCTTGGATCCGGTCTTGGAATCGTTGTTCTTGACCATCTGTCCGGTCGAAACCTGGAGGGTCTGGGATGCATCGACTCGCGGATTGTAGATATAGTCCATAAATTCGGCACCGAACGGGACGATAGTCTCGGCGAGGCGAGGGTCGCGGTTCGCGAACGGATCGGTGTGGCTGTACAGAGGAGAATCCCAAGGCATCTTGCCATCCGTGCAAGGGAAGGCGAAGAAGAGGTCCCAGGAAGGCTGCGCTACGGAAGTTCCGCCATTGTTGCGAGGATAGAAGGAACGGGTAGCTGCCTCATCATAGGAATGGATACCGAGAGTGTTCGAAGCAGGAAGTGCGAATATAAGCTCCGGAGAGGTCTTGGTCGAAGAGAGGAAGAACTCGCCGAAGTCCGGGTGGAGCGAATATACGCCGAGGTCCATACAAGCCTTTGAAGCGGCGGCGCAGGTTGCCCAGTCGTTCATATACAGGGCTGCACGGGCCTTCATTGCCATTGCGGCTCCCTTGGTGACACGCTGGGTTCCGGTATAGCTCACCGGAAGGGCGGCGATAGCATCGTCGAAATCCTTGTAAATGCCCTGCAGGACTACTTCGCGGTCGATACGGCCCATTTCATACGCCTGTTCGAGAGTGATGTAATCAGTGTAATAAGGTACGTCTCCGAAAAGGGTGATCAGGTACATATAGAAGCTGGCGCGGAAGAACTTGGCCTCTCCTGCGTACTGATTCATCTTCTCAGGGCTGAGTACATCCTTCGCCTTGTCGAGGCTGTAGAGGATGGTATTGGCGCGGGCTACACCCTTGTAGTGGTTTGCCCAGTCGGTAGCGCCCTGGCTCCAGTCGGAGCTGATGGTGCCACCGAGCCAGTCGTAAAGCTGGGTACGCTGGTTCCAGTCGTCGGTCCAGCGGTCAGTGTTGAAGAACCGGGTGCATTCCGAACGCCAGAGCGCTTGATTGTAAAGGGCGTTGAGCGCGAGGGTCACCTCCTGCTCGCTGCTGAACCAGTTTTCACTGGATCCTTCCGAAAGCGGGTTCCGGTCCAGGTCGACGCAACTGACTGCGAGGGTCAGAGCGGCGAAAGCGAAAATGATATATTTTTTCATATTCTCTCTTATTTAACGATTGCAATCCAGGTGTGGTGGGTGACAGGAGTCGATCCGCCGCCGGAAGAATCCTCGCCGGCCATACGGACGACAGAGTTCTCATCCTTTCCTGAAGACTCTCCGATATAGGTCACGACCTTGGTTCCGTCGGCAATCATCAGGGACTGGCAAGTCACCTTGTATTCAACCTTGTCGACAGCCTTGGTCAGGGTGTAGTTCCGGTCGACCTCACTGTTGAACTGTTTCGGGCTGTCAGTGGTGCCGGCGCCGCTAGGGTCGAACTTCAGCTCGATGTTGTACTTGACAGCGACACCGTTCACGGTTGCAGTCTTGACCTCTCCGACCGGGACCCAGGTCCCGCCATCGTTGATTTCAAGGAGCCAGTACTTGAGGGTGTTCGCAGTGTTAGGACGGAGGGTGAACCAGATGTTCAGGGTCGTGCCGGCGGCAAGAGGAGCCGTAGGAGTTGCCTCGAACCAGATATAGTCACCGAGCCATGCTCCGTACCAGCAAGGTTCGCCGCTGTTGCCTATGCCTCGCTTGCAACGTCCCTTCGGGTTGATATCAGTCTTGTCCGTAGCGTTGTAGAACATAATCCTACCGTTGCCGGATTCATTGGCCGCACAGTAGAGGTCATCGCCGAATCCAGGCTTGCAGGATGCAGGATTGGTCGCTCCGTCGATCTTGGCATCTTCGGCGAAGTGGGCACCGAGAACATCGGCTTCGCTGGTACAGAAGTGCCACTGGGCAAGCATCTCGAGGGTAGGTCCGGTCTGGATTCCCTTCTGGGTGATCACTACCGTGAATTCCGGTGTAGTTACACCTTCGACGGTCGTGCTTACCTTGACGTTATAGGTAACGGCTTCGGTCTTGTCGTTTGCAGGGAAGCTGACGGCTATCTTGCCGTTGCCTTCTCCGGCAGCCGGTTCGAGGGTAACGCCTTCACCTGCCGCCGTCCAGGCGACATCTCCTTCCACTACGATCTCTGCAGCCGTTGCATCGGCTTCGACGGAAATCTCGAGAGGAGATACGTTGAATGTATGGGCAGGGATGACCTCTACCGCAGCCTGGGTGATGACCACGTCATATTCAGGACGAGGAACGGTAGGGTCGCCGGTCTTGACTGAAACAGTATAGATTACAGGTTCGGTCTTCTCGTTGGCCGGGAAAGAGACGGTGATCGAAGCGTTGCCGCTTCCGGATTCCTTTGAAAGCGTAACTCCGGTTCCTTCAACGACCCATTCAGTATCGGAAGTGATATCGAAGGTGGCTGAAGTGGCATCGGCCGCAACAGCTATTTCAAGCGGAGAAACCGAGAGAGTATGTTCTACAGGCTCGGCATTCGGATTGGCGGCCTGCCTGACCTCTACGCTGGTCATTACAATCTCATCGTTGGAATCGATGATAGCCACTTTGGCAAAGCGGATGACGGCATTCGGGTTTTCGTTGGCCGTGAATACAACCTGGTCACCTGAAATGGAAGCCGAAAGCCAGGAAGCAGTCTTGGGAACGGAAACCGTAAACGGAAGTTCTGAAGAAACGGTTGCCGTCACCGATCCGCCCGAGTAAGGAATCGGCTCGGAAGGCAAGGTTACCTTGGTGCGGTCGCCGGCATAATCTTCAGGTCCGTTGGTTTCCTGGGTCGGTTCACAAGCGGTGAAGAGCAGGGCTGCTATCGACAGAAGTGTAAATATCTTTTTCATATGTATGCTTCTTTAGAAAGTGATCTGGGCACCGACCGTGAAGGTCTTGACCATATAAGCACTGAGGTTCGAATAGGACTCCGGATCCCATCCCTGAGGGAAGTTGGAAATGGAGAACGGGTCCGTCGCGGAAGTGTAGAGCCTGATCCGCTGGACGTTGAATTTCTTCGTCAGGCGGGAAGGTATCGAGTAGCTGAGCGTGATGTTCTTCATACGGAAATATGCACCGTTGAAGAGCCAGTAGTCGGTCATCTGCTCATAGTTGTTCTTCGCGGAGTTGGTGAGGGTGGCACGAGGATACTTGGCCTTGGCATTCTGCTCAGGGGTCTTCAGTTCGCTGTAATACCACTTGTCATATTCGACCGGGAAGGTATAAGCATCTCCGTCTCGGTAGACCATAGCCTGGTCCAGTTTAGCGAGGACGTAACCGATGCCCTGGAAGGCCATTGCGAGATCCCAGTTCTTCCAGCCGAGGTTGATGGTGCCGCCGTACTGGTAGTGAGGGGTCGAACTGCCGAGGACCGTGCGGTCATAGTCGGCGTTGATGATGCCGTCAGGCTCGCCGTCAGGACCGCTGAGGTCGGAATAACGGACATCTCCCGGACGGACGTTCGTATAGAGGAGGGCGGCATTGTCGATTTCTTCCTGGCTCAGGAAGAGGCCCGGGGACTTGTAGCCATACCAGGCGTTGTATTCGATGCCCTGCTTGATGATGTTGCTTCCAAGGCTCTGGTAGCCACCAAGGTTGCCCATTATGGAAGTATAGTCAGAAATATTGAAGGAAGCTGCATAGGAGAAATCACCCACGCGGTCGTTCCAGCCGACCTGGAGCTCCCATCCATTCGTGTGCATATCTCCGATGTTGTCCTGAGGGTCGCTGTAACCGAGCACATCCGGAATCTTCCTGGAAAGAAGCATGTTGTAGGTGTTCTTGCGGAAGACGTCAGCGGTGAGGCTGAGCCTGTTGCGGAACAGCGAGAGATCGACGCCGACATTCCAGGTCTTCGTGGTTTCCCAGGTGATGTCCGGAATAGCATACGCGGTCTGGGCGGCGGTCATTATGGACACGATATCGGTTGCGGTGTACATCGGAACGGATCCGAGGTCCATTATACTCTGATACGGGTAGTTACCGATCTTCTCGTTACCGAGGGTACCGTAGGAAGCGCGGATCTTCATGAAATTGAGAGCCTTGAGGTTCATTGCCTTGACCCACGGCTCTTCGGTTACGACCCATCCGAAGGAAGCGGAAGGGAAGAATCCGCCGCGATAAGCGCTGTTGAAGCGTGAGGACATATCGTACCGGGCGTTGAACTGGAAGAGATAGCGGCCGAGGATGTCATACGTGATTCGTCCGAAATAGGAACGGTATGCATTCTCGGAGGCGTTGCCGGTACTGGAAAGGAAGTTCTTGTTACCACGGTTCAGATACGGGTAGGAACCGAGCTCCATCTGGTCCGTTCCGCTGGAAAGGGACTCGGAGAAAGCGTAGTAGTCCTCATAACCCAGGAGCCAGGTGGTCTTGTGGGCCTTGCCGAAATCCTTCTTGTAGTTGATGAGGAGCTGCTTGGTGATATTCTTGGAATCTGAGCGGCTCTCTTCGAGGGAGTTGAATGCGCATCCGCTGAGCGGGTTCTCGGAAAGGACACCCGGCTCACGGTAGTAGTAAGCCTGCTTGACGAAATTCTTTTCCTTGCTGTTGCGCAGTGAAGGAGCGAATACTCCGGTGATCGAAAAGTCCTTGAAAGGAGTGATCGTGACAGAGGCCTTTGCATAGAAGGCGTCGCGCCAGGTGTTGTCGAAACCACCGGAGTGGATACGTGCATAGGTGTTGGTTCCGTTGTTTCCAGGACCCATCGTTCCATCGGACCATACAGCCGCATAGATCGGGTTGTACTTGAAGGCTGCCTGAACCGGGTTGACCTGGTTGTTGGCGCGCAGGCGATGGTTGAAGGTCATATCGACGGAAGCCGAGATGAATTTGTTGATCTTGATGTCGTTGTTCAGGCGGGCTGTATATTCGTCGGAATAACGGCCGACATAGAGAGCCTGTTCGTTGGCATAGCTGATCATAGCCTGCGACCTGATGAACTCGTTACCATAGCTGATGCTGAGACGGTGCTTGTGCTGCGGGGCGGTCTTGGCGATCATAAGGGCATCCCAATCCGAGAGAGGATATTCGTCAGGATAGAGGGCGTGGTTGGCCATATAGTTGTCGACGAACTCTTTCTCATACTGGAAATACTCCCTGCCTTCAGGGTTGCCGGCATCGTTCCACTGGGCCTCGTTCTGAAGCTCCATGAAGCGGGTAGGGCTTACCTGGATAGGATGGGTTGTCCTGGAAAGGATACTGTAGCTTCCATTGTAATCGATATGGAGCTGACCAGGCTTCGCCCGTTTGGTGGTGACCAGGATCACACCTCCGGAAGCGCGGGCTCCGTAGATGGAAGCGGAGGCGGCATCTTTCAGGACGGTGATGTTGTCGATGGCATCGACATCAACGTCGTCGAGGCTGCTGACAGGTACTCCGTCCACGATGATGAGAGGGTCGGAGTCACCGATTGTCGTTATACCGCGGACGCGGATGGTCGCACTTGCGCCAGGAAGGCCGCTGGTACGCGTAACCTGGACGCCAGGCATGGATCCCTGGAGCGCCTGGGTGAGGCCTGTGGCCTGCAGCGCGGCGATCTTGGTTCCATCGACATTCGCTACGGAACCGGTCAGGTCTTTCTTCTTGACAGTACCGTAACCGATGACGAGCACTTCATCGAGAAGCTTTGCATCTTCTTCGAGCACCACGTCGATCCTGCTGCGGTTGCCGACCGGGATGACCTGTGTTTCATATCCCACGAAGGTGATTTCGAGTTCAGCCTCCGGAGAAGAAACGGTCAGTTCATAACTGCCGTCGATCCCGGTCGTCGTACCGTTGAGCGTTCCTCGCTCGACGACGCCGGCTCCGATGACAGACTGTCCTTCCTTGTCGAGGACAGTTCCCTTTACCGTGACCTTGCCTTGGGCGAAAGCCGCACCAAGGACCGTGGTCAGGGCCAGGAGAGTCAAAATGATTCGTTTGTTCATAAAATAAAGTGTTATTATGTTGAGTTGTTTGTCTTTACAGGTAAGCACCACCCTTGATCAGGGAATCCCGCAGATCCCCGTAATCCAGGTCTTTCGGTTGTATTCCGTTCTTTATGGAAAGGGCAGCCGCCGTTCCGGAGGCTTGGCCGAGCGCCATAGCCGGAGGCATTACGCGTATCGCTCCGGCAGCTGCGGAATCCGCAGACACGCACCGGCCGGTCAGGAGCAGATTCTTCACCCCTGCAGGCAGGAGGACGCGGTACGGAATACCGTATTTATCTTTCTTTATCGGCATATAGAGTCCCCCGGCGGGGCCTCCCATAGCGCCGTGTACGTCGATTGAATTCGCCGAGAGCAGGATATTGTCTTCAGGGATGACCCCATCGATGAGATCCTGGACCGGCAGGACGAAATCCCCGTGGACGTGGCGGGACTCCCGGATTCCCATAACTGAACCGGTTCCCATCAGGGTCGCCTTTTCGCAACCCGGGACATATTTCCGGAAGAAATGCATAAGCTCCTGCACCTGACGCCGTCCTTCCTCTTCGGCGGCGGAAAGGTTTTCGGCATCGGTTGCGTCCACCCCGTGGATCCTGGTGCAGTTGACCACCCACTGGTCCTTTTCGACAGAACGCCAGATATTCACCGACTTGCGGTCGAGATCCCATTCCCCGGCGGCTTCGGCTTCGGCGACCCGCCAGTGCAGGCACCTGTAGCTCACTCCGTTCACGCGGCGGAATTCCGGAAGATGGGGCTCGACTTCGGCGATGAGCCTGTCGGTGTCGATGTTGTTCATACGGAAGAAGAGGGAAGACGGCTGGACGCGCCCCGACTCGGGATCTCCGAATACACAAGGAGCGCCGGCCCGGAAGGCCACTGTTCCGTCACCGGTAGCGTCGATAACCATCTTCGCCCTGGCAGCTTCCAGTCCGGAAGGCGTCAGCAGGACTGCTCCGCAGATGGCGTCCCCCTTCATTATTGGTTTGGCGAATACGCTGTTGTAGAGGACTTTGACTCCGGCTTCCCTGCAGAGATGGTCATATACGACCTTGAGGAGTTCCGGGTCGAACGGGGTGACGTGGTCGTGTCCTTCGCTGATCCAGGCGGTGAATTCGGTTTTCTGGCGTATCCCGCTGGGATGGAGGGCTCCTCCGATGGCAACGAGACGGTCAACCACCTCCTCGAAGAGTCCGCGGATGATCATTTCCTCGCCCTTGGAATCGTAGCAGGTCATAAACGGACCTACAAGCCCCTTGGTCCCCATACCGCCGAGACAGTTTCCGGAGTCGACAAGCATTACTTTCATTCCGAGCCTGGCAGCCGAAACGGCAGCGCATACGCCGGATGGTCCTCCGCCTATAACGAGGAGGTCGCATATGTAGGATTCTTTCTCCGCAACCTTCGCTCCGCCGAGGAGCGGATCTCCGCTTTTACCGCAGGAAGAAAGAAGCGGGGCGGCTGCCCCGGCTGCGGCGAAAAGGCCTGATGTCTCGAGGAACTTCCTTCTGTCCATTCTATTTCGATTTATATTCTTTAGATATCTTCTCAACCGTCATCTTCCCGTCGGAATCCGAAACGGTATATACCCTGTAAACCGCACCTCCGTCATAGACACGGACTACGATATGTCCGTTATATCCTTTGAACTGGGAGAAGCGCGCGTGTGATCTCTGCACGTCGGAGACGTTGGTCGCATAGATGTCCATCGCCGGGTAAAGGGATGTGACACCGTCCAGGACCGCCTCCCGGGGGTGCCCGTCCGTCCAGCTGTTGACGATCCAGCAGGTTGGGCGGAGGTACTTGAGAGCTTCAGCCTTCTTCCCGGTCACTTTGGAAGTATATCCGTATCCGTTGGTATTCGTGACTCCGTGGTGGTCGGCCTTCATCACGTCGACCGGCCCTGTGACCATAGCAACGGGCGTCTCCATATCCTTCCACGGGAAACTCGACATTCCGTCATACTGTGAGTCTCCGCCTTCGAAGAAGTCGAAGGATCCGTAGCTTACTTTCAGCACGCAGGTGCAGTGGTTCTCCTCAGGGCAGTTGTCGGCGTTCCCGACACTCTTCGGATTGGCCACCTGTATTTCCTGAAGCGGAGGGAAAGTCGCCGTAGCGTCGGTCGAGGTTCCGCCGTTCCAGATTTCTCCGTTGACAGCGATGTTCTGGACGACGAAGCCTGGATATTCCGACGGCTTGCGTTTCAGGACGACCTGGTCCCGGGCTCCTGCCCTGAACCGTTCCGCGACAAGGCCGTTTTCGGAAATATGCCACTTGACGGCCGTGACATAGTTGGATACCGCGTCGCTGTTGGATGCCTTCGTCCTCATATCGAACGGATATTCATAGTCCGGCCAGCCCCTGTCCATCAGTTTTCCTGCAGGAATCAGATCCAGGACCTCCGGAAGGCTTTGCTTGCGGTAGGTCCCCGACAGGTCCGAAAGCGGAAGCGTATTGCTGAATCCGCCGAAATGGTCAGAGTGGAAATGGGTGCAGACTACATAGTCCAGGGTTTTGTTCCCGGTCCATTCCATACATTTGAGGATATAGTCTGCGATGAACTTCCCAGCACGGAAACCAGGTTCCCTGGTCGGGTCCCAGCGGCTCCTTATCCCGGTGTTCGCTGTCGAAGAGTTGACCTGTCCCGTTTCTGCCAGGGAGCCTGCCGCATCGACAAGCATCTGGGTTCCGTCCGGGAATATCAGGAATACGGATTCTCCCGTAGTCGTATTGACGAAATGTATGTCCAGCTGCCCTTCCTTCCACGGAGAAATCGGTTTCCCGACGGTTTCGGGGTCTTTCGTCCCCGGCTCGGGTACATCCGGGCCATTCTCTTTCTGATCCTGTCCGCAGGAAATGGAAAAGGCGAATATGGTGAGCAGCGTCAGAAGTCTTTTCATCTTTTCTTGTCTTTGGGCTTGGATATCCTGTACACAAGCGGAACTATGTTTCCCTTGGATGGGGTGTTGGCATTCAGGTACATCCACCTGCCTTTGAGGAATACGTCCTCCGGTTCCTGCAGCACCAGGTCGAAGAGATCGTAGCTGGCGTAAACCTTACCGGTATCGGTATCGTAAACCCTAAGGCCGGCCGGACGTTTCCCATCCCGGTCACCGACACCGAAACAATAGTAGATCAGGCCGTCGTGCATACAACCGGCCTGGGTGAAACCGATGTCTGACGGGAAGGTGACCTGGGCGAGTATGTCTTCCGCTCCGAGATGGACCACTGAGCCTTCGGAGAGTCTGGGGATACGGAACTTGGTGGCGACATAGAGGTTGTCCCTCGGATCCGGAGTAACCTGCGGAGTCGTCCTACGGATGGCGGAGAATGCCCACAGGAAACCGCGCTTCCTGTCAATGAGCCAACTCGGGGACCCGAATATGGGTGTGTACCCAGCTTCCTGCCAGCCTTCGCAGCGGTCCAGTATGATCGTCTGGGCAAGTTCGCTCCGCCATATACCGCCTTTCCTGCTCACGCTCTCTACATAACAGGTCCACTCCAGCTCGCTCCCGACCTTCCCTATCGATATATACAGAAGCGGGAAGGAGGCGCCTTTTTTCTTCTCTGTCCCGAATTCGGCATTGTTGGCGTGGTTGTCCTTTGCGGAGGAAGCCAGTTCGAAACCGGCAACGGGTTCCGGGGCAGCCTTCCGGAAGTCATAGATGTTCACGTGCCCTCCGTCTTCGCAGGAGAATAGATATCTGCCCCAAAGGGCCATACCCTGCTGGGCGCGCCCGCGGCCCTGTTTTTCCAAGAATACGGAGACCTCAGGCTGCTCGGGAGGAGGCAGTTCCTGTCCGCCTGCCCGGAAAGACGGAATAAGGGCCAGGAGACAAGATATGGTCAGAAGTTTTCTCATCCCAGGAATACGTTTTGGTCCTTCAATGCGGCCAGAAGCTCGCCGACATCGAGCCGTTTCGGAGTCGTGCCTGCCTTTGCCGACAATGCGGCGGCGGTTCCGGCAGCCTCACCCATAGCCATACACGGCGGAATGACCCTGACCGCACCCGCGGCATCGGAGGTCGCGGAAAGGCAGCGCCCCGCGATAAGGAGGTTGTCCACGTCCGACGGCAGGAGGCTCCTGTACGGAACTCCATACCAGCGGCCGCCGGAGATGGTCTTGTATTCGGTTCCCATCGCTCCGTTCCGTCCGTGGACGTCGACGGAATTCGAGGCGAGGAGTATGCTGTCTTTAGGGACCTTGCAGGTAAGGAGGTCGTCGGCCGTCAGGAGATATTCCCCCTTGATATGCAGGGACTCCCTTATTCCGAGGGTGGAAGCGGAGCACATCAAGGCGGCATTCTCGCAGCCGGGGACATATTTCCGGAAGAAGTGCATCATTTCCATCACCTGGCGGCGGCCCTCGGCCTCACCGGCGGACAGGCTCTCGGAATCGGTAGCATCTACATTCGCTATCCTGGTGCAGTTGACCGCCCATTCGTCTTCGCGGACGGCGCGGTATATATTGACGGATTTCCGGGCGATGTCCCATTCCCCGTTCTCCTCCGCCTTGAGCACGTGCCAGTGAAGGGCACGGTAACTGACCCCGTCAACCTTCCTGAACTCGTGGATATGGGCCAGTACATCGGCCTCCAGCTTCTTGGAATCCACGCTGTTAATACGGAAGAAAAGGGTTGCAGGCTGAACTTTGCCTATCTCCGGGTTGCCGAACTCGTAAGGGACTCCCGCTCCGACGGCAACGGATCCGTCACCGGTGCAGTCGATAACCTGGTCGGCCTTGATTTCCCACAAGCCTTTCCTGGTCAGGACCACCGCTCCGGAAACCTTGTTCCCTTTCATTACGGGACTGACGAAATTCGAATGGAGAAGTACCTTTACGCCAGCTTCCGCGCACATCTTGTCTAGTACATACTTGAGTATCTCGGCGTCGAACGGGGTGACGTGGTCGTGCCCTGCCGTGATCCAGGCCGAGAATGGAGATGTATGGCGGACCTCCTTGGGATGGATCGCACCGCCGAGCTCCACGAGCCGGTTGACAATCTCCCCGAACAGGCCCTGGATGCACTGGATTTCACCGTTTGCGTCGAAGCAGGTCATAAACGGACTTACGAGACCTCTGGTGGCCATACCTCCCAGGCAGCCTCCTTCTTCGACTATCAACGTAGGAATACCGAGGCGTGCTGCAGCTATGGCTGCGCAGACACCGGCAGGACCGCCGCCGATGACAAGCACCTTGGTTTCCAGGGAAGAGACGATCGCCGGTCTCGTTGCCTTAGGTCCGGAGCAGGAAAGAGCTGCGGGAGCCACTGCACCGGCCGCTGCGACCAGGGAAACTTCCTTCAAAAAATGCCTTCTGTCCATAATGAAATATTATTCAGGGAGATACATTCCTTCTGCGCGGAGGGTTGCGACCAATTGCCCGGAATCTATATCCTTCGGACCGACTCCGGCCTTCACGGCCATCGCCGCAGCGGTTCCGGCGGCCTGGCCCATAGCGAAGCACGGAGGCATAACCCGGATCGCAGCCATAACCGGCCGTTCAGCCGCCGCGCAGCGCCCTGCGACAAGCAGGTTGTCCACCTTCAGGGGCAGAAGGGCGCGGTAGGGGACGTAGAACGGTTCATTCGTATTCCTGGCCACATAATCCACGAAGCCTTTCTTGTGGATGTCCATACTGTTGGCGCAGCAGAAGATAGGATCCGGATACTTCACTGAATTCCTGGCGTCTTCCGTAGTGACCGTATAGACACCCTCGATGCGGCGAGTCTCCCGGACACCGAGGTCTGCCGCAGTAGCTACGAGCTCGCAGTTCTGGCATCCATCGACGTATTTCCGGAGGAATTTGACTATTTCGTGGCACTGCTTGCGGCCGTCGACTTCCGCATCGGTGACCTGTTTCGGATCCAGTCCGTCGACATC
>JAGDBQ010000008.1 GCA_017958985.1 Bacteroidales bacterium | reverse complement strand
GGCCAAGATCGCCCTGAGGACACAGAGGCTCGCGATCCAGAAGAAATATATGTCCCAGGACCAGGCGGTGCGGATCAAGTATTCCTCCAAGCAGGCCAGCGTGGCCAACGCCTGGAAGAAATGGCAGGGCGAAAGCAAGGGCATCGGCAAGATGAACACGGTCGCCGGGAAGCAGGAATACGAAGCCCTCTTCGACGAATGGGCCGGAGGAACCGATTATGAAGGTCTTACCCGCAAGATGCATCGCCTGTACAGCGAAAGGGAGCCGTTTTTCCTCGCTTACGAATATTACAATGAAACCGTCAGGGCCATCGAGATCCTGAATTTTGCATCCGCCATCCACTCCAGGCTCGGGAACAAGGAAGCCAAGGACGGCTATGCCGGAGCATTCTTCAAAGACTATTACCAGCCGATTGACGAAGAGATATTCACTGCAATGATGGAAGGCTTCGGGGAAGGAGTATCGAAAGGCTTGCTGCCAAGGTATTACACTGACAAGCTTCAGGAATATGGAAGCGTGGAAGCCTGGAAGAAGGACCTTTTCTCCAAGTCACTGTTCACCGACCGTGACAAAGTCCTCGCCCTGGGTCCCGGTGACAAGGAAAGGGTTGAAGCCGATCCTGCCTATGAGATGTCCGTTGCCTTCAGGAAATGGTTCGAGACATATATCAAACCAGTGGTCGACAACCTCAACAAGGAAATAAACCTGGCCAACAGGCAATATATGAAAGGCCAGATGGAATTCGACAAGGAAAAGGTATTCTATCCGGATGCCAACCTGACCCTCCGCGTCGCGTACGGACACGTCGAAGGCTACTCCCCTGCTGACGGAGCCTGGTACGAACCGGTGTCCACCCTCAAGGGCATCATTGAGAAAGACAACCCCGACATCTTCGACTACGACATCCCTCAGAAGCTGCGTGACCTCTATGCCAAGGGAGGGCTCGACGACCAGCCGGTATGCTTCCTCGCCACCAACCACACTACCGGAGGCAATTCAGGAAGCCCGGTTTTGAATGCGGACGGAGACCTCATCGGAATCAACTTCGACAGGGTCTGGGAAGGAACTATGAGCGACTATGTTTTCGATCCCGATGTCTGCAGGAACGTATCCCTGGACGTCAGGTACCTGTTGTTCAACATTTCCCGGATAGGGAACGCTTCCTATCTGTTCAAGGAGATGAAATTCACCGGAGGATCTATAAAGAAATATAGGTAGCCACGGCCTCTTCGATCTCCTCGCTGCGGAGGTCGCGCCTCAGGATGGTACCGTCCGGACCGAACAGGATGATCAGAGGAATCCCGCGGGACCCGTAATATGTGCCGTTGACCCTGTCTTTCGAATAGACCTGCGGCCAGTCGATCCCGTGCTCAGCTATCGCCGCCAAGGCCTTATCCTTGGTGTCTGCCACATCCACGCCGACCATATTGAAATCAGGACCGGCATATTTGCGGTAGACGGCCTTGAGATACGGCACTTCAGCGATGCACCAGGGGCACCAGGAAGCCCAGAAGTCCACGATCGTATACTTCCCTCTTCCTACATATTCGGAGAGTCTGGTGACGGTACCGTCTTCAAGGGTGACTTCGAAGGAAACGAAAGGCTTCCCCTCTGAAGTGGCCTCGAGGGCCGTATTCCTGGCTTTGATTCCCCTAACCTTCTCCATATCGAAGAGAGCCGTGTCATTCTTGGCAAGGACCGAGTCTATCCTTGCATTGTCCAGGTAGTTGACCGCCTGGTCGAAAGCATACTTCCCCAAGCCGTTGCCGCCGTTGAGTGCGAGGATCCCGAGAAGGAAATCCGCCTTCCTGGAATCAATCTCTGCCGACTTCGCCATAAGGATATGGTCGGCAAGTCCCATCGACAGGCTGGTAGTGTCCATCACCGCTTTTTCGAATGCCTTGTTCTCCTGTGCGAATTCCGCCAGCTTGTCACACACATCCTGGAGCTTCAGGGACAGGGCCTCTGGATTCTCCGAACCCAGGCGCAGGCGCAACTTGCCGTCGAGCGAATCGAGGGTTACCGTATATTCGGAACCGTCAGGGATGAAAGGTATGCTCCTGACAGGGAGGTCGTCAGCCACGGTGATGCTCCCGACCGTCTTGGGTTCCACCGGAAGGGAAACCTGGAACATTCCGTCCTTCACGACGACCGTCGAGTCGATCCCGAGTGAAGGGATCTGCAATTCGATCGCTCCGGGGATGAGATTACCCTCGAAGAATCCATCGATGTAAGTATCCTTGACCGTCTTCTGGGAACAAGCGGCGGAAGCGAATACAGCTACCGCGGCCAGGATTGTCATTCCGTATTTCATCTTGAGTCAGTATTATTATTTCAATGAAGCAACCACGGCATCCGTAAAGG
This sequence comes from Bacteroidales bacterium, assembly GCA_017958985.1. Taxonomy (GTDB): domain Bacteria; phylum Bacteroidota; class Bacteroidia; order Bacteroidales; family UBA932; genus Cryptobacteroides. The sequence continues at coordinate 7,969 of JAGDBQ010000008.1, read as the reverse complement.
AGTAACTGGCTATGCATTGGGTGGATCCCTTCTCGGTAATGCCGTAATTCTCGATGCTGCAGAATCCCTCCTTGTTCTTGACGGTATGCTTAGCCTTGCCGTCCACCACCACGGTCGCATCCCCGCCGAGTACCCCATCCTTCTTCACGGATTTCTGCCAGTCGCTCTGCTTGTAGGTAAACGAGAACTGCATCCTCTCTCCGGGCATAAGGGTATTGTCGCCTATCTTCGGATGGATAATCTCAAGGGTATGGGAAGAATTGTTCTTCAGGACATACTGTACGTTTGTCAATGTCTTTTCCTTGCCGCAGGAAACCGCAGCGAGCGATACGGCGACAAGAAGTGCCGCAGCAAGTATTCTCACAGTTTTCATAATACAATCATTTATCATACTTGGTCTTGACTGAGCGGAGGAAGGCGGCGGCCTCTTCGCTGCAGGATTCCTTCGGGATGATCACCCCCTGCCTCTCCGCTATCATCAGATAGAAATCAGTCTTCGTCTCAATTATCTTGTGGGTTTCGGAATATTCCATATGGGTGTTGCCGTGGTCCGAGGTACTCTGCCAGCCATCCTGGAAAAGGTCCACGGTATAATCGAAATCCTTCGTGAACTTCCTGTACGAGCGCCTTGCCCCGATGCCGGGAAGGAATATGAAGAACAGGGCCATAAGGATCAGGATGATGCCTGTTTCAAGCACGTACGACCAGTCGAACCCGTCCCTCAGCGACGACGAGATGATGAAGAACATCGAAATAGCGATGAACAATATGATCCAGGCGGAATGCTTGAGTATCTGCTTCCTGCCGACCGATTTGTTGAACCGCACGAACGACGGTTCCGTCATCCGGCAGTTCAATGAATATTCAGGTATCCTGTCTGTTCCAGCCATTGTCAGAAATTTTGTGCAATATACGGAAATTATTCTGTATATTGGCTTTTGTGAAAGCAAAACCAATAGGATGAGAGTCGCTGTCATAGGTGCCGGCGCGGCCGGCTGTTTCTGCGCCATCGAACTGAAGCGGAGGCGTCCCGATGCGGAAGTGGACGTGTTCGAGTCCGGGCGCAAGCCGCTCGCAAAGGTTGCGATAACCGGTGGAGGGAGATGCAACCTCACCAACACATTTGCCGGGATAAGGTCCCTTGACGAAGCATATCCCAGGGGCGGGAAGCTGATGAAAAGGGTATTCCGCACCTTCGACCAGGAAAGCACGTACAGATGGTTCACCGGCGAAGGAATCGACCTCGTGACGCAGGAGGACGAATGCATATTCCCGGCGTCCCAGGACGCAATGCAGATAGTGCGTCTCCTGATGCGCAGGATGCGGGAACTGGACGTCAACGTCGTGACAGACACGAAGATAGATTCCGTCCTGGCGCTTATGGGAGAATATGACTGCGTGGTGGTCACCGTCGGAGGCATCCAGCACGGTTCCGGATATTCCCTTCTGGAGGGACTCGGACTGGACCTAATCCCTCCAGTCCCTTCCCTTTTCTCCTTCAACCTTCCGGGAAGCCCCGTATGCAAGCTAATGGGAACGGTGGTGGAGAACGCAGGAGCATCTCTTGCCGGAACCAGGTTCAAGGCTTCCGGTCCCCTGCTCGTGACGCATTGGGGTATGAGCGGTCCTGCCATACTCAAGCTCTCATCCTACGCTGCACGGCATCTGGCGGAATGCTCCTACGAAGCCACCCTGCTGGTGAACTGGCTGGATTCAGGAGAACAGGAAGCAAGGGCACTGCTGGAAAGGATCGCCAGGGAGAATCCTGCCAAGATGGTCGCAAACGCCCACCCCGGGGAAATCCCCTCGAGACTATGGGAATACCTGGTCGCCAAATGCGGCACCCGCGGCGATGCAAGGTGGGGTGAACTCGGATCCAAGGGATTCAACCGGCTCACCGACACCCTGGTAAATGATTCCTACCGGATCCGGGGCAAAAGCCGCTACAAGGAAGAATTCGTAACCTGCGGAGGGGTCGCCTTGTCCAACATCGACCTCGAGACACTGGAGTGCAGGAAACATCCCGGCCTGTTCTTCGCCGGAGAAGTCCTCGACGTCGATGCCTTAACGGGAGGATTCAACCTGCAGGCTGCCTGGTCCACGGGATACCGGGTCGCGGCGACCATCGCCGGAAAAGAATAAATTGCATATATGAACGAAAATGATGTAAATTTGTAAGATAAGAGTACAGAACTAAACTGCTATATTATGAAACCAAAAACGATCACGGGCAAATTGCTCTCAGTGCTGGCAGGAGTGCTTCTTGCAGCATCCTGTACCAACTACGGGGAGGACATCGCGGACATCAACAACAGGCTTGATGCCCTCTCCTCCCAAGATATCGCGTCGATGAAGGCCCAACTTGCTTCGATGAGTTCCACGATCAACGGAATCTCGTCCAACATCGGTGAACTCACTGATATGAATACCGGCTTGCTTCTCGAGTTGTCGGGTATCAAGACAAACATTACCACTATCCAGAACAAAATCGGAACCTTGCTCACCGAAGAGGATTTCAATACCTACAAGGCTGCCAACGAAGCGACGATCCGCAAGCTCAACGAAATGATCATAAACAGGGTGAGCCAGGCTGAGCTGCAGACCCTCAGGGATCTCCACTCACAGGATATGACAGACCTCCTTGCCCAGATCAGGCAGTGCGTCACCAAGGCCGACCTCGACAAGGCCGTGGCGGAGGCTACAAGCACCTACGCCAACGACATCAGCAGGCTTGAATCCCTTGTCGCCACGATGCTGTCACAGTCGGATTTCGACACCTTCAGGAGCGAATACAGCTCCCAGCTCGCCCAGTTGACGAATACCATCAACCAGGCCCTGGCAACCAAGCTGGACACCTTGACATACAAGCAGTTCCTCGAGCAGTACGGACAGGATCAGGCCGATATGCAGACTGCTATCAACCAGGCGGTGGCCGGACTTGTAGAGTCAATACAGGATATGCTGACCAAATCCGCGTTCGAATTATTCCAATCCGAAATCAACGCCACGCTGGAAAAGCTCGAGGCAAAGATAGACAGCCTGGCCGGAACCGTCAGTTCGGATATATTCGCTGAATTCAAACAGTCGGTGGAGAATGCCATCGGAGAAGTAAGGACTTCGGTCTCAGACCTCGAGGAGAAGCAGGGAGAGGCCATAGACTCCCTCAAGACAGGTCTCGGGGAAGTACGTTCGGCCCTCGGTACCCTGGGCGAGACACTGTCCGTGTACCAGGAGGAAACATCCGGCGCGCTAGCTTCCCTCCAGGCATCGGTCACCAAGTTCGACCAGAAAGTCGACACAAGCGTTTTCAACGCATTCAAGTCCGAACTGGACTCAGCCCTGGTCGATCTCAACTCAAGGCACAACAACGACATACAGGAACTGAGGACCGCGATGAACAGAAAGCTTGACGCTTCCGAATTCGCTGAATTCCAAGCAGTTTACGATTCCTCGATGGCTGCCGTCAACCTTGCCCTCTCTACCATCGTCAGCAGCGAGGAGGTCGCCCAGTTCAAGAAAGAACTGGACGAGATCCGTAAACAGCTCAAACCTGCCGTGGATTCCCTCCATAAGGTAGTCGATACACTGTCGACCAAGGTGGCGACCCTCGAAAATACCACGGCATCCCTGGTCACCGCAATCGAAGAGTCGACCAGGACCCTTACCGGGCAGATCGAGGCTCTGGACGCCAGGGTGACTGAACTGGAGAACAAGTTCGACATCCTCAGCGGGAAAGTCGACAAGCTGGTATCCCGCATCCAAAGCGTAATGTACATTCCGGACTATTCCGACAGGCAGGTACTGCTGGAAAGCAGCGGAAGCTCCTACAAACGTTCCACGATCAAGTTCGAAGTCCGGCCGGCAGCACTGGCCAAGGCCATAGCGGCCGCATACATCGACGGCTCTGCCGAGATCAGATTCATTACCAGGGAGATAAGTACAAGGGCCGCTACGGCTTCGATGGACATAACCGGAATGACTGCCGACGACAACGGAGTACTCACGGTCAACGCCATATTCGAGCCTGAAGAAAGCACGGCCTCGGCATTCGCCGTCGCCCTTTACATCAAGGACGAAGAAGGCAACGACATAACTTCCGACTACCTGACCGTCGTCAGGAAGACCGCCAGCGAAGTCAGCGACGAGAGGATACTCGGCCGCTGGATCCTCTACAGGTACCAGCACATCAACACCGCAAACGGCGAATGGGGTGAACCTGAACTCGTCGAAGCAGCCCCTGCAGGCTCCGAGTTCAGCTATATCAGGCTGAATACCGGAGACAGTTTTGTCAGCAACCTTCCTTTCGGAGAAATCGGAGTATGGACACTGGCCGGCTCCAGGTTCACTGTCACCGGCAGTTCTGCAAGCGCATCATTCACGGTCGAAGAACTCACCAGCGATTCGATGACCCTCATCACTTCCGACGGAAAGACCAAATGGCTCTGGATCAAGACCACCCAGCCTGATCCATACTTCGCCTACGGCAACTTCTTCGGCTACGGCATCAAGTTCGGAGACCAGGTATGGGCTCCCGTGAACCTCGGATATCGTCCAAAGGAATATCCACAGGGTCTGCTCTTCCAATGGGGAAGGCAGGACGGCCAGGGCTATTCGGACGCTACCTACCAGGATGCAAGCGTTCCTTCCGTCGTGACAGGGACGGCAACTCCGGAAACCGCTCTCGCCAATACCTTCTACAGGGTCGGCGAAGCACCTATGGACTGGAACACAGAGCCTTCCGACATCCTCTGGAGGACTTCAGCCGGGACAAAGGGGGCTTATGACCCTTGTCCGGCAGGATGGAGGGTGCCGCTGGCGATCGAATTCAACCTCCTTGTCAGCAATGCCAGGACAAAGTGGTGGAGTTCACTGGAAAAGGGATACGTATTCTACGACGGAGAATCTACGATCACCCTCCCTGCTGCAGGTCAGAGGGCAGGTGACACTCCTGAAGCTCCTGCATCCGGCAGAGGCCAGAAGGGATTCTACTGGACTTCCGTGCCGACCGGGACAGGAGGAGCATACTCCCTGTCATTCGACATCGAAGGAGTGAAAGTCGGATCGGATTATCCGGAGCGCCAGCGCGGAATGGCCGTACGCTGCGTGAAGGAATAGGTCAGTCGCCGGAGGTGATCACACAGTCTCCCGGCTCCTTGATGTTGCCGTCGAGAATGATCTCTCCGATACTGTCACAATGGATATGACCGCTGCGCGGATTCTTGATTGAGGCGATGTGTCCCTTGACAGTCGCCTCAATCGTTGAATATTCAAAAGCCAGGTCACAATCGGAGCCGAAGGTGCAGTCCTCGAGCACGAGACCCTCGCAGTAGCACAGAGGCTGGGTCTCGGTGATATGGCAGCGGACAAGGCGGACATTCTTGGAATACCAGGCAAGGTATTCACCGTTGATGACGGAATCATAGACAGTCACGTTCTCCGACTCCCAGAACGAATCCTTCGAGTTCAGGATACAGTCGCGGATCTCCACGTTCTTCGCATACTGGAAGCCGTAGTTGCCCTGAAGCTTCACATTCTGGAGCTTGATGCCATCGCAGTGCATGAACACGTAGTCCGCCCTTTCGATGACACAGTCTTCCACATCGATATCAGAGCAGTCCCAGAAAGTCTCGGTTCCGCCGGGGATCCAGACGTTGCGCAGCTTGATCCCGTCCATCCTGCGGAAAGTCTTCGGAGCATCCACTATGGTGTCATACAGCTCACCGTTCCGGGAATACCAGAGGCCGGAGCGGGCTCCTACGGTAAGGATGCTGTTCCTGACCACGAAACCGTCACATTCCCAGAGGGGATACTTTCCCTCGAACCGGCAATTGACGCAAGTGATGCCCGAGGTCTCCTTCAGAGCGGACTCGCCGGCGTGTATCACTACGTTCTCCAGATAGAGGTCGTGTTTGCAATAGAGCGGCCTCTCGCCACCGAATTCCTTGCCAATTATCTTTTCCATATCAATAAAGCGTTTATTATCAAATTCAAGCCACCGCCTTTCCGAGCGAGCGGTCCTTCATCCATTTCTCACCCCTGAGCCTCCATATGAACAGCAGGCCACGCAGGTTCAGTTCGATGCACATCGCGATCCAATACCCAGTAAGCCCCAGCCTCGGAGTCAGCACCAGGGCCAGCCCTATGCGTACGAACCACATACTGCACAGGTTCATCGCACTCGGGACCAATGTATCGCCGGCTCCCACACAGGCTCCGTAACCCACTATGGAGAATGCGTACATCGTCTCGGCGAAAGCCTCGATCCTGAGCACCTTGGCACCTAGCGCAACAACCTGCGGGTCGGTACTGAGGAGCCCCATCAGATCGGTGGCGAAAATGAACATCAGCACTCCGAGGAACGTCATTATCGCCGCGGCCATAACCATCGTGATGACGGAGAAACTCTTGGCATAATCCCGCCGGTTGGCACCGAGGCTCTGCCCCACAAGGGTTGTCGCGGCTTCTTCGATACCATAGCCGGGCATATAGCAGAAACTCTCGGCTGTTATAGCAAAGGCGTTGGCGGCTATGGCTATCGGACCGAGCGGAGCCACGATGACCGTACTCATCACGTACGCGCCACGAAGGATGATGTTCTGAAGCCACATCGGGCCGGTTATTCCCCAAGCTTTGTCAAGGACCTTGCGATGAGGCACGAAATTCCCGCGCTCCCCAATGATCTTCAATTCCTTAGAGCGGGTCAGGGCATACCATAGGGCGAAAGCGGTGGTGACGACCTGCGACATACCGGTACCGAGGGCAGCGCCTGCGACACCCATATCCAAACCGTATATGAATATCCAGTTGAACACCACGTCCAGCACGCACATCCCGATGAACATTATGCTCGGCACCTTCATATTTCCGCTGGCCTGTAGGCAGGCGCTCGCAGCCCATCCGATGGCGCCTATCGGAATGAATGCGGAATATATCCGGAAATACCTGGTCGCATCTCCGACGATCTCCGGACCGCCGCCGAGCCAACGAGGCAGCGAACCGCTTATCCCGATTCCGAAAAGGGCGAGGAAAAGCCCCAGGAAGAATACTGCCGAAAGACCCTGCCTAAGGACAACACGCGCGCTCTTGAAATCGCTTGCCCCGCACAGGTGGGCTATCTGCACCGAGAATCCCGAACACGCACCCGCCGTGAAGCCGCCCAGGATCCAGGTACTGGATGTTATCAAGCCGATGGAAGCGGACGGATTGGCGCCGAGGCGGCCTACCATACCGGCATCGATGTACTGCATCAGGACAGAAGCCGACTGGGCGAGGATTGCAGGAAGACTCAGCAGCAGAGTCAATTTCATCTGCTGCGGCTTGCTGACGGACTCGCCGGTCCGGAGTCTTTCGAGAAGTATGTCTTTTTGTCCCATCGGCTTACGGGTCCGGTACGGTAACGGATAAATACAAAAAAGGTGACTGTCTGCTCCCGGCTTACAGTCACCCTTTCTGTGGTGTCGGGAAGAATCGAACTGCCGACACATGGATTTTCAGTCCATTGCTCTACCATCTGAGCTACGACACCATTGTTCAGGACTGCAAATATAGACAAAATTCCTTTTAGCTACAAATTTTTCTTGAGAATTTGCAATTCTCTTTCACACCAGCAGGAAAATGGCTAAATTCGCCTGATATGTCAGGGAGACGATTCATACAGGTAATAATGCCGCTCCAACTGGAGTGGGAGCCGTTTTATTACTATGACCTGGAAGATGGAGCCTCCCCTCTCGAAGAAGGCGACAGGATAAGGGTAGGATTCGCCGGGAAGGAATATGTCGCAGTCGTATCGAATCCGGACGCAGGAGCAGAAGCGGCCGGAATAGGCATCGGGAAGATAAGACCCGTCCTGCAGACCGACATAGGACTGGCTCCGGTCTCCAAAACCGAAACGGAGCTGTGGAGACAGGTCGCCAGCTATTACCTGTGCACAGTCGGAGAAGTCTACAAGGCGGCCTATCCTGCAGGCAAG
>JAGDBQ010000069.1 GCA_017958985.1 Bacteroidales bacterium | reverse complement strand
GATGTCCCCGCATTCCCGCAGGTAAGGATTCTTGTAATAGGATGCGACTCCCTGGCCTTTCATCAGGACCGGATCTATGCCCCGTTCCCTCAATCCTGCAACAAGTATGGCAATGGCGTGGTTGGTCCGGAAATGCTGGCTGACGCACGAGCGCAGCTTGTCCTGCATAGCTACTTTCCGGGAATCAGACAGTTCCTGACCCGGGGACAGCAGCAAAGCCTGGCATATCAGAGGCAGGGTCGACTGGGCCTTGGCTATTGAGAATACTTCCTTGAGCTGAGCTGCAGGGATGGCAGTCGCAAGAGGTTCGCTCCAAAGAGCGGACCTCAACGCGTCCAGATATGCCTCCCTGGCAGTCATTTCATTCAGATACTATTCCGGCTTCCACCCATTTCGCCGCCACCGCGGCCGCATCTGCAGCAGCGGTATCGGGGTCCACTTCATATTCCTCGAGAAGGAGATCCTTGAGGTCTTCGACCGTGAATTCCTTCCCTTCTACTTTACTCCAGAGGTACGCGGCAGAAGAATTCATCGAAATCATACGGTTGAAATCCACCTGGGCGATTCCTTCGCCGATTACGATGTACTCTTCGCCCAGAGGCCTCAGTACAAATCCTTCTATCGTTTTCATATTCTCCTGTATATCGCCAACAGCCAGCGTCTGAGCGGTTTGAGGGCCATCCACAGCCTGGCTCTGCCCGGCTTGACCTTACGTCCGCTTTCCTTCGTGATGGCTGTCACAATCCCTATCACATCCGATTCGGAGCAGTGCTCCTGGCCGCTTAGATTGCCATCTCCCATCAGCGTTATCCCATCCTCCCGGATGGAATATATCCTGTGAAGAACGTATTTTCCGTTGTACCGGAAAAGGACTATGTCGCCGACCGAGAGCCGCCCCGTCACGCGTTCCAGGGTGACGCTGTCCCTGTCGCTCCTGATGAAAGGGAGCATACTGTCCCCTTTCGGCCTGATGGTCACAGACCTGCCCTCATCCACCAAATCCTTCACGGCAGCGAAGAGGATGTCGTTGGATATGACTCTCTTATCCATTCCCTTCAGTTACTTTGGAGCAGCAGACCAGCGCGGCTTCCCTGTCAGGGAGGCAGTCCAGCAGGTAGCAAGGGACATCCTGCACGATCCTGGATATGGTATCGAACAAGCCGTCGCCCATTCCCTTGATGGCCCTGAGCCCGGAACTGGAAGAAGAAACCGAAGCGAAGGCCTCCGGAAGGGACATCCTGGAAATAGAATTCCGGGGCGCCCTGTTGATCCGGACGAAGGCTCCGACAGGGTATTCCTCGTTCCTGTAGCAAGGTGTCTTTCCGCTCCAAGGGGTTCCATATACAATAGTCTTGCCGTTGATGAAACGGACTACCGGATTGTCGTCATTGAGCAGATGGGTTCCCGGAATATTCTCGAGCCACATCCTGCTGTGCGTGCTCTTGCCGGTACCGCTCCTGGCCAGGAAGAGATAGCCCTTGCCGTCCTTGACGGTCACGGAGGCGTGCATTTCCAGTGTGCCTGACTTCGCTGTCCTGAAAGCGTACATCAGCATCATGGCATTGTTCACGGCAAAGTTACGGAACTTCCCGACGGTCCTGAGTTGTGCGGATGTGAAGGAGGGGTCGCATTTCAGCCAGGCCGTGACCGGCAGATTCCCTTCCGGGGCCATTTCGAACAGGTAGCCGCCGTCGATGGAATAAAGGTCGATGCGCTGCTCGCCGGACTCGGCAGGAGAAACATACAGCTTTTCCCTGCCGCTCGTCTCGAACGACCCTACCAGTTCGACAATGAATATATCATCCCCGTCTTCAGTTACGAACGGGGCATAGTTGTCGAGTTTCAGTCTCTTCATCGCCTCCTCGTCCGCAAGCAGGGAGAACGTGTGGCCGGCTACGCAATATTTCCTTCTGGCTACCATACGATCATACCTTTTCGATGTTGGCGATATTCCCTGCAATCCATACGGTGTCGTCTTCCTGGAAAACGAAGTCCGGCTCCGGGTTGGTTATGAACCTGCCTCCACGCAGGACGCTGATGACCATACACTGGTACTTCCTCAGGTTGGCGCTCCTCAGGCTCCTGCCGGTAAGGAAGGAATCCGAAGTGAGGACCTCCGGTTCGATCTTGAACTCATCGTCCTGGTCCTCAGGTACTTCCACGACTGAATCAGACATCATGTTCCTAAGCCTCTCAAGCTGGTCGGTAGTGCCGACTGCGAGTATGCGGTCCCCCGGGAACACCTGCACATCCCCGGAAGGGATGACGATGCTGATGGAGCCGCGGGCTATCTTGATGATGTTCGCACCGGACCTGTCCCTGAGCGGAAGGTCCTTCAGGCACTTGCCGGCGAATGACGACTCCTGGGCGAGGGTGAACAGCTCGGTACGGACGTCGTAGGTGGAGAGTTTCTGCCTGACCGAAGACGCGACAGGCTTGCTGCGGATCTCGTGCTCTTCCCTGGCGTTGTAGTTGCGCAGGAACCTTTCTTCCAAGGCTGAGTATCTATGCATCGACCTGCGGGCGAAGTAGATGAACGCGAACAGGGCGACGATTATGATCAGAACGGTCCATCCGGCAAGATGGAAGTAACTGGACAGGACCCCCAGTATGATGCCTATCACGATGAATGACCGTGCTACGACAAGGCCCATTATCGGCCAGATGTTGCTTTCCTTCTCCTTCAGGAGCCTCGGGGCGGACTTGCCGATGGAGCCGGTGCTGACCCCCATGCCGTAGAGGAACGGTGCCATTACCAGCAGGGTGACGGCAGCCTCGATCGCGTTGCGCCAGGTCTGCCCGACAGAAGGAAGAAGCTTGTCCACTATCGGCCCCAGATAGATCACCGAGCCGATGTAGATAGCAAGGACGACCACACCGTACAGGAGTATGCGCACGAAATAGGCCGTGAGCAGTTCCTTCCATTCGCTATGTTCTGCGGCTGTAACCCTGGACAGAGGATCTGAAGAAGGTTCCAGCCTGGACCGCCAGGATTCCGGCAGCTTGCGGTGAAGCAGGCTGTAGCTTGGATCCGCCAGCCTGATTACATACGGAGTGGTGAAAGTCGTTATGACCGAGACGGCGATGATGACCGGGTAGATGAACTCCCTCATCACGCCCAGCGTGCATCCCACCCCGGCGAGGATAAATCCGAATTCACCCAGCTGGGCGAGGCTGAATCCGGTGTGCACGCCGTCGTACAGTCCCCTTCCGGTCAATATGATACCGGTACCGGCGAACAGGATGTGGCTTACCACCACTATGACGGCCAGCAGGATGATCAGGCCCCAATGCTGAGCTATCACCGACGGAGACACCATCATTCCGACGGAGACGAAGAATATAGCACCGAAAAGGTTCTTTATCGGTTC
>JAGDBQ010000068.1 GCA_017958985.1 Bacteroidales bacterium | reverse complement strand
GTGCCCAAAGCCGGGCTCGAACCGGCACGTCTTTAAGGGACAATGGATTTTGAGTCCATCGCGTCTACCAATTCCGCCATTCGGGCAAGACAGTCGGCAGACTGTTTTTGGGATTGCAAATATAGCTATTTTTCGGAAAACTGATTATATTTGTGAGTCAACTCTATGAAAATAACCAATTAAATCAAAGAATATGAATCTCGAAGGCAGACGTGAAAGCAGCAATGTCGAGGACCGCAGAGGAATGAGCGGAGGAGCTATGGCCGGTATCGGACTCGGCGGAGGCGCCATCATCTTGGCATTGATCGTTATGTTGCTGGGAGGCGACCCATCTTCAGTCCTCCAGCAGGCGGGCACTACGACCCAGACGGAACAGACCAACGTGGAATTCACCCAGGAAGAGCAGGAGCTTGCCTCATTCGCAAAGAAGATCCTTGCCGGAACGGAAGATGTCTGGACCGCCCAGTTCGCCAAGTATGGCTATGAATACCAGCCGCCGAAGATGGTGCTCTACACAGGTGCCACCTCATCGGGCTGCGGCGCGGCCAGTTCTTCGGTAGGACCGTTCTACTGCTCCGCCGACCAGACGGTCTATCTCGACCTCAGCTTCTTCACTACGATGAAGCAGTCCCTCGGTGCCGACGGTGACCTAGCATACGCCTATGTCATCGCCCACGAAGTCGGACACCACGTCCAGAACTTGCTCGGAACCCTTGGCAAGGCCCACCAGATAATGCAGCAGTCCAGCAAGACCGTTGCCAACCAGTACAGCGTCCGTCTGGAGCTCCAGGCAGACTACTATGCCGGAGTATGGGCAAACAACGACAACGCAAGGTACAAGTCACTCGAGGCCGGAGACATCGAGAAAGCTCTCAACTGCGCAGCCAAGATCGGTGACGACTATCTCCAGAAGAAGAGCCAGGGCTACGTGGTATCCGAGTCATTCACCCACGGCACCGCGCAGCAGCGCCACAATTGGCTCAAGCGCGGCATGTATTACGGAGACATCGAGCACGGAGATTCTTTCTCGCCAAGCTACAACAGTCTCTAGCAGGGCCGGTGGAGATGCCCGGACGAGCCGGGCATGACGGGGGTGCCCGGGCATGACGGGATACATATACAAAGAGCTTCGGTCCCGACGGGACAGCGAAACATATCACTTACAACGAAACCAATCGAGCTCAGATGAAACATTTCTCTCTACCGAATGACGGTGGATTGATCGAGGACAGCCTGCCGAAAGGCATCCTCCATTCCTTCGAAAGGATAACCACCGAAATTTCCGACGATGCCGCTTCCGCAAGCGAGAAAGTTGCGGATATCATTTCCAAAGCCATCGCCGACCATTCCAAATCCGGACTTCCGCGCCCGTTCAAGCTCGGCTTGTCCACGGGAGTCACTCCGATCTCCCTCTTCGAGTGCCTGACCAGGAAATACCGCGAGGGAGAAGTATCCTTCGCCAACGTCGAGGTATTCTCAATCGATGAGTACTACCCTTGTGACAAAGAATCCTCCCAGAGCCGCAACAACAGGCTCAGGATGGCTTTCCTTGACAAGGTGGACGTCCAGCCCGGGAATATCCACATCCCGGACGGTACCATTCCGCAGACTGCCTTGTCGGACTACTGTGCCGAATTCGACAAACTCGCCAGGGGGATTGACATCCTCGTTATGGGAGTAGGAGAAGGCGGACAGATAGGCTTCAACGAATCGGGTTCGTCGGAGAAGAGCAGGACCCGCACAGTCCCTCTGTCATACCAGTCCAGGAAGAGGCAGGCCAGGAGCTTCAACGGCGAAATATCCGCCACGCCGAAGTCCGCCGTCACCATCGGGGTAGGCACTATGATGAGTGCCAGGAGGATCATCCTGATGGCCTGGGGTGAGGACAAGGCTCACATTGTCAAGAAGGTAGTCGAAGACAACATCGATCCATACTGCCCGGCCTCGTTCCTCCAGCGCCACGACAACATCACCTTCTACACGGACGAGATGGCCGCTTCCCTTCTGACCAGGAACGTGGCGCCTTGGATGGTCGGCCCCTGCGAGTGGACTCCGAAGCTGATCCGGAAGGCAGTAGTATGGCTATGCCAGAAAGTCGGCAAGCCTATCCTCAAGCTTACGCAGCAGAATTACCTGGAGAACGGTCTCGGGGAACTCCTGGACCTCTGCGGCCCCTTCGACAAGATCAACATAGACGTATTCAACGACTTCCAGCATACGATCACAGGATGGCCGGGAGGAAAGCCGGATGCCGACGACAGCACAAGGCCGGTCAAGTCGAAGCCTTTCCCGAAGACGGTGCTGATATTCTCCCCTCACCCGGACGACGATGTTATTTCGATGGGCGGTACCTTCATCCGCCTTGTCCACCAGGGCCATAACGTACACGTCGCCTACGAGACCTCCGGCGACCTTGCCGTGCACGACGACGTAGTACTCCAGCATATGGATGCCGTAGGCCAGCTCGGTTTCGGAGACAAGCTGGATGAAGTCAGGAAGGAGATAGCCTCCAAGAGGCCTGGTGAACCTGAGCCGAAAAGGCTGCTCGCCCTCAAGGCCGCCATCCGGCGCAGCGAAGCCCGTGCCGCGGTACACAGCTTCGGCCTGAACGCCGACACGAACGCCCATTTCCTCAACCTCCCGTTCTACGAGTCAGGCGGGGTCACCAAGTTCCCGAGGACACAGGCCGACCTGGATATTATCAAGGAACTGATCATCCAGGTCCATCCGGACCAGATCTATATGGCCGGAGACCTGGCAGACCCGCACGGAACGCACCGCGTGTGTACCGAAGCCGTCCTCGAATCTATTGAACAACTCAAGGAGGAAGGCCAGGACTGGCTGGACAGCACGAATATATGGCTGTACAGGGGCGCCTGGATGGAATGGGAACTGTGGAGGGTCGATATGGCCGTTCCGCTGAGCCCCGACGAGCTAATAGAGAAGCGCCACGCCATATTCAGGCACCTTTCCCAGAAGGACATAGTCCCCTTCCCCGGAGACGATCCGAGGGAATTCTGGCAGAGGGCGGAGGAGCGCACCCAGAACACCGCGAAATTGTACGACGAACTCGGAATGGCTGAATACCAGGCATTCGAGGTATTCCTGAAACTGAAATAAAACCTCACAAAACAAAACACGATGAAAGTAATAATCAGAGACACCAAGAAAGAGGGCTCCGTATGGGCAGCCCGGCACATAGTCGAAGCCATCAAATGGAAAGCATCACAGACAGACAGGCCGTTCGTACTCGGCCTCCCTACCGGTTCGACCCCTCTGGATGTATATGCTGAACTCATCAGGATGTACAAGGCCGGGGAAGTCTCGTTCAAGAACGTGATCACCTTCAATATGGACGAATATGTCGGCCTGAGCGAAGACCACCCGGAGAGCTACCACAGCTTTATGTACAGGAACCTCTTCGACCATATCGACATCCCGCGTGAAAACATACATATCCTCAACGGCAACGCAGAGGACCTGGACAAGGAGTGCGAGGAATATGAACTCGCGATCCTGGACGCAGGCGGCATAGACCTCTTCCTCGGAGGAGTCGGCGAAGACGGGCATCTGGCTTTCAACGAACCGTTCTCTTCCCTGAATTCCAGGACAAGGGTGATGACCCTCACCCAGGACACCCTGGAAGTCAACGCACGCTTCTTCGACAACGATGTGGACAAGGTTCCGAAGCAGGCTATGTCAGTGGGAGTATCCACTGTCTGCAGCGCTGACGAAGTCCTGGTCCTCGCATTCGGCAGCAAGAAGGCACGCGCGGTCAAGGAAGCAATCGAGGGCCCTGTAAGCCATTACGTCACCCTTTCCGCCCTGCAGCTCCACGAGAACGGAGTCGTGGTCCTCGACGATCCTGCAGCAGGCGAACTCAAGGTGAATTCCTACCGCTATTTCAAGGCTGTGGAGGCGGCTGAAAGCGGGAAATGAGAAGACTCCTAGCAATATCCCTCGCTCTGACCCTGGGCCTGGCTGCCTGGGGACAGGGCGTCCTGGAAAGGTGCACCAGGCACACGATGAAGTTCCAGGGATTCGAAAGGGAATATTATCTCTACACCCCTGAAGGACTGAAGGAAGGGGCTCCGCTGGTGATGGTGCTCCACGGTTACGGCGGCTCCGCCCTGAAGGGCAGGAAGGAAATGATGGACGTGGCCGACAAATACGGATTCGCAGTCTGCTACCCGCAGGGTGAGAAGGATCCTTCCGGGAAGACCGGATGGAACGTCCGCTACCCGAAGCAGGAAGGGATGAAGACCGACGATGTCAAGTTCATATGCGCCCTGACCAGGAAGGTATGCAAGGAATACGGCCTCGATTCCGGCAACGCCTTCCTTACCGGTATGTCCAACGGGGGCGAGATGTGCTATCTCACCGCAATGCGCAAGCCGAAGTTTTTCAAGGCCATAGCGTCGATAGCCGGACTGACGATGGAGTGGATGGCAAGGGAATATCAATACAGCCGTCCTGTCCCGTTCATGGAGGTACACGGCACTGCCGACCATACATCGGAGTGGTACGGAGACCCTGACAACAAGGGTGGCTGGGGCGAATATCTCCCCGTCCCTGTCGCCGTCGCTCGCGTGGTCACTGCAGCCGGATGCACCAGTGAGACCGTAACGGAAATGCCTCTGCGAGAAGGACATAACCAAGTCGTACTATATAGTTTCGGCAAAGGTCTGCCAGCCGCCAACGGACGGCCGACAGAAGTAAGGCTATACCAGGTCCTGGACGGGAAGCACAGCTGGGCTCTGGACGATATGGACACCTGCGAGGAGATCTGGCAGTTCTTCTCCCTCTGGCTCGACTGACACTATTTCGGTACGAATATTCCGAAAGATTTCTCCAACTGCGCCTGTTCTTCATCCGAAAGGTCAGGTGCATTTGTTTTGGAGAGGTTGAAAGCACGGTAATTGAAGTTTCCCCACCAAGCATCATCTACTACGACTATCTGGTCCTGGACGACACCCGGGCGAGGATTAGTCTTCTGGTTCAGTGCCGTCCATCCTTCCGGGCGGTACTGGTAGCCAGGCTTCTGGACTATGATGGATCCGTTCGGGATCTCCGGCTTCTGGAAGATACGGGTGGCCGCATAGGCCCTCATATTCGTACTGAGATTGGCATTGCCGTTGGTTGAATTGTAATAGGCCACCGTAGTCACCCCCAGGTTCAGAGTACTGTAATTCGCCGGATCGTAACCATTTGCCTTAAGTATATCGACAAGGCTCGCTTCGGGCTCCACGTGGTCGTCACGGAAGGTTGACTGGGTCACTTCGTAAGGATGGGCGTATGCATTCTCGACGGCCTCCTTGATGGCACCGATCTGATTCTCGGTATAGGTATATGAGGATGGATGCCAGGTGATCTTCGAAAGGTCGCAGCCGGTAATCTGCTTCGCCCACATCAGGGCAGCTGCGAACCGACCTACACCGTAACTCAGGTGATAGCCGTCCCGGGTGAGGGTGTCTCCGTACAGACTGGTCCTCAGGTTCTGGATAGCCGTTCCGGAAGGGATGACGAAGCTGAACTCAGGCTTCGTGAGCACCTTGGACTTGACGGTGGAAACGATGGCGTTGTACATCTTCATCTGGTCATTTCCGTAATTCGGGAACTCCGAATGGGTGGAAGTGGACTGATATGCCCAGGTCATATGCCAAATCAGGGTCGCCTCGGGAGCGAGGCTCCTGACAGTGGAGAGCAGCGTGCTGAGATGTGGCTCATAACTGTCCGGCATTCCGGACACTCCGCTCGCTTGCTGCATCGAGATGAAATCCCAGGATTCGCTCCTGATGGCATCCACGCTGCTGTAACTGCCGACGCTGGACCAGGTTCCGGTCGTAGTGGTATAGTAAGTATATGCCTTGAAACCGTTGGCTATGTTTTCGGCGTGTGTCTTGAGGGTGCATCCTCCGATGTACAGGTTCCCCAGCTTGACTGACTTGTAACCAGCCTGGAGCAGTATCTGGCAAAGATACTCCATCGCATCGACGGAGAAACTGTTCCCGATGGCCAGGATGTGGATGGAACCTTCCTCCCGGGCACCTTTCTGATTGACTGTCAGGGACTGGGAGAGTCCCCGATCCTTGTTGGAAAACGTTATCGTCGCTGAACGCTGCCGGGTGGTACCGTTAGGATCGACGATGAAGCGATATCCACCATTGGCGCCCGCCCCGGACTTGTCCTCCCTGACCCAGGAAGATCCGGCAGGGACAGAGACTTCGATGTCCACGTTGCTTGTCACGGTCACTTCGAACTCTCCTCCTGCTGCAGGCATATCCACCTGATTCCTCGACAATGACAGGACAGGCTGGACACCTGTCTGGAATACGACCACCTCTTCGATGCCTCCTTCCTCATTGGTAAGAGTGACTATGCCCCTCCGGTTATCGACGGATTCATTCTTGCTGACCGAGATCCTGACTTCCGTGGTGACCGCCCTGACGGAAAGGATGTCGATCCAGGACCGGGCATCTTCCGATACCGAAGCCTGGCAGGGATAGCCGGACACGGCCGTAATCAACCTGGTCCCGCCTTCAGAGTCGAATTCGATCCTGGTAGATGTGATGGCTATCGCATCGGACGGTTTCTGGGTGACGGTAACCATCTTCTCAGAATCTCCTGACCGGATCTTGAAAGAGGCCGAACGCTCATCCGGAGAGGTATTGCCTGACGCCGTCACCTTGATCGAGTTCGATCCGGCAGGGCCTTCTGCAGGGCTGATTGAGCACCACCCGCCGGCCGGCTCGCTTGGGAAGGAAGCCGACCAACCGTAGTTCGTCTTGAATGAAAGTGTCTGAGAGCCTCCGTCCACGCCGAAAAGGATATTCTCGGAAGATCCGTCTGAAAACTCTATGATGGAAGGTTCCTGCCCCGGCTGCAAAGGATCTTTACTGTGGCAGGAGAGGAGTGTCAATCCTGCCAGGAGCAATGATGGAACAATATAAAATATGTCTTTAACGATCCGCATGATTACAAAGATACATTTATTTTGATTATCTTTACGAGTTAGAATTAAACATCATTCACAATGAAAGCTAAATCATTATTACTCAGTTTGCTTCTTTTTGTTTCCCTCGGCGCTTATGCTCAGGATGCCGCCCAGGGCGTAAAGAAATACGGATTCAAGTCCGCAATTACCAAGATGAACACCGACATGATGGGACAGACCATCGAAACAACCGGATATATAGACAATTACGGAGCCCTTGAATGCCAGAAGGTCACGATGGACGTTCCGGGTATGGGTAAGTTCGAGACGGCCGTCATCAGCAAGGACGGGAAGTCCTGGCAGGTCAACTACACTATGAAGCAGGTGGAGGAGAATCCGGTACAGGATCAGGTCAACTTCCTGGAACTCAGTGATGCAGACGTAGAAAAATACAAGATCAAGGAGATCGGGAAAGAGACCCTGCTCGGAAAGGAATGCACCGTTTATTCCGTGCAGAATGAGGTTCAGGGAATGAAGGCGAACCTCACCGTTTCGGTCTACAAGGGAATAGCTTTCAAGACCGTGACAGAGGTACAGGGCTATAAGATCGTGATTACGATGACCGAGTTCCAGGAGGATGCAATGGTTCTCCCTCAGATATTCGACATTCCTAAGTTCAAGTAAAGGATATCGAGATGAAAAGACTCCTCTCTGTCCTGGTCGCCCTGTGTTCCGCACTCTTGATTCACGCGCAGGGCAACGACACCAAGACCATACATTATGAAGACCTCTACTCCCCCAACGGCGTCGCCAAGGAAGCGAGCGTCACTCCGGGAGACGTAGAGCGTTTCCACGGACGCCTACTCCACACCAATACCAATACTTACCTTTCGGCGGCGGAAGTCAGCAACGACTTCTACAAGAAATATGTCAACGCGCAGAAGCTCCAGGACTGGGGACAGTACATATGGAAGATAGGGGCAAGCTATGCCGCTTCCAGCATGGTGTACTGCTTTTTCGAGAACGATCCCTTCGGAGAGGATTTCTTCGCCCGCCATCCGGGAGTGCTGATCGGAACTGCCTGCGGGTTGATCGGAGGTGTGATGGACTTTGCCGGCTGGGCCAGGCTGGGCTCGCTTGCGAATACATACAACTCGACCCCCGGTGTCCGCAGGGGATACTCCCTCAACGTCGGACCGACCAGGTCCGGAGGGCTTGGATTGGCTCTGAACTTCTGATAATAACAACCATCGCTTAAAGAAATGAGCAACTACCGCATCTTCGTAGAGAAGTATCCTGAGTTCCAGGTAGAAGCAAAGAGCCTTCTGGCTGAACTCAATGAAAACCTGCAGCTGGAACTGAAAACGCTCCGGCTGCTTAACGTCTACGACCTGTTCGGCTTTACCCCCGAACTGCTGGAAAAGAGCCGGTACACGGTGTTCGGTGAAGTGGTCACCGACTCCGTAACCGACGGACTGGATCTCGAGGGGGTCAGGTACATAGCCGTGGAATACCTTCCAGGCCAGTTTGACCAACGGGCGGCTTCGGCCGTGGACTGCGTCCACCTGATCGACCCGAAGGCAGACATCAGCATCAAGAGTTCGAAGCTCCTGATCGTAGACGCCGACGCGACGGAAGAAACGTTGGAAAAGATACGCCATTATTACATCAATCCTGTCGAGTCCAGGACCAAGGACCTGGGGAAACTTTCTGACAGCGAGCAGGCTCCTGTCAGGGAAGTTCCTGTCCTTGAAGGATTCAGGGAGATGAAGGGCGCAGAAAGGGATGCGTTCTGCAAGAAGATGGGGCTGGCGATGAGCGTGGCCGACCTCCAGGAAGTCATAGACTATTTCGCCGGAGAAGGCAGGGACCCCAACGAGACTGAGCTCAGGATCCTGGACACCTACTGGAGCGACCACTGCCGCCATACCACGTTCACGACCGAACTAGAAGACATACGTATCGAGGATTCCTTCATCAAGGAGGATATAGACGGCACCCTCCGGCTTTACCTCAAGATGAGGAAGGAACTCGGCCGCGAGGGCAAGGGCCTGAACCTGATGGATATGGCTACGATCGGGGCGAGATACCTCCGCAAAGAGGGCAAGCTGGACAACCTCGAGGTGAGCGAAGAAAACAACGCCTGCAGCATATTCATCGACGTAGATGTGGATGGGACAGGTGCCACCGAGAAGTGGCTCCTGATGTTCAAGAACGAGACCCACAACCACCCGACCGAGATAGAGCCCTTCGGAGGCGCCGCCACCTGCCTCGGCGGAGCGATCAGGGATCCCCTTTCGGGAAGGTCCTATGTCTACCAGGCGATGCGCGTAACCGGAGCTGGCGATATCT
The DNA here is from genome assembly GCA_017958985.1 of Bacteroidales bacterium. Lineage (GTDB taxonomy): Bacteria > Bacteroidota > Bacteroidia > Bacteroidales > UBA932 > Cryptobacteroides. The sequence continues at coordinate 2,335 of JAGDBQ010000068.1, read as the reverse complement.
ACAAGCCTGTCGCTGAGACGATTCCGGGCAAGCTTCCCCAGAAAGTCATCACCCGCAAGGCCGCACAGGGATATTCCAGCTACGGGAACCAGATCGGACTCGCCACCACGCACGTGAGGGAAATATTCCACGAAGGATATACCGCCAAGAGGATGGAGGTCGGTGCTGTAGTCGGAGCTGTGAAAGCCTCCGATGTGAGGAGGGAAAGCCCTGCTCCGGGAGATATCGTACTGATGCTCGGAGGACGTACCGGCAGGGATGGCATAGGCGGAGCCACCGGTTCCTCGAAGGAACACACCGAAGAATCCCTGGAGACCTGCGGAAGCGAGGTCCAGAAAGGAAATGCACCTGAAGAGCGCAAGCTCGAAAGGCTGTTCCGCAGGCCGGAAGTGACGAAGCTCATCAAGAAGTCCAACGACTTCGGAGCGGGCGGAGTCAGCGTAGCTATCGGAGAACTTACTGACGGACTTGATATCTGGCTGGACAGGGTCCCTGTCAAGTACAGCGGAATGAACGAAACCGAACTCGCCATAAGCGAGTCGCAGGAGCGTATGGCCGTAGTGGTGGAGGCTAAGGATGAAGAAGCCTTCAAGGAATATTGCCACGAAGAGAACATAGAAGTGACCCACGTTGCGGAAGTAACTGACACCCAGAGGATGAGGATGTTCTATAAGGGCAAGCTGGCGGTAGACCTCAAACGCAGTTTCATAGACAGCGCCGGAGCCCGTCATTATTCGAAAGCGGTGATCGGCCAGGTGGATGACACCGATCCGTTCTACCGCGACATCCCGGGCAGGAACCTGAAGGAGAAGCTGTTCGCCAACCTCCAGGATCCCAACGTTACCTGCCAGAAGGGCTTGATCGAGATGTTCGATTCCACTATAGGCCGCTCGACCGTACTGATGCCGTTCGGCGGAGAGCTCCAGTCGACGGAGACGCAGGTTTCCGTCCAGAAGCTGCCGGTGAAAGGATATACCGACACCGCAAGTATGATGGCCTTCGGTTTCAATCCGGACCTGTGCGAGTGGAGCCCTTATCACGGAGCTGCATATTCATTCGTGGAAGCTTGCAGCAAGGTGGTGGCCGCAGGTGGCGACTGGGAGACTATGCGTTTCTCCTGCCAGGAATATTTCGAAAGGATGACTTCAGATCCGAAGAGCTGGGGAAAGCCTGCCGCGGCCTTGCTGGGCGCATTGAAGATGCAGAAAGAATTCGGTCTGGCTTCTATCGGCGGCAAGGACTCGATGAGCGGTTCGTTCGAAACCGAGAACGGCCCTATAAACGTTCCTCCTACCCTGATAGCATTCGGCATTACTCCGGTAAAGGCATCGAACGTGATCTCTCCTGAGATGAAATGGGAGGGTGACAAATTGTACCTGGTACGCCACAATCCGCTTGACAACAGGATGCCGGACGTGGCACAGCTCAAGAAGAATTGGAACTATATCCGTGACAAGATAAAGGACGGGACGATCGTGGCTGCCTGGGCGCTCGGATTCGGCGGAGTGGCCGAGGCTTTGTGCAAGATGAGTTTCGGGAACGCCTTCGGTTTCGACGTGAAGGTGTCCGAAGAGGACCTGTTCAATCTCGGCTACGGTTCGATAGTGGTGGAAACTGACGGCGAACTCGATTTCGAGAATGCTGTCTGCCTCGGCAGCGTGACTTCCGGAGAAGACGGCGACATCCGGGTGAACGGAGTGTCCGTCTCGATTTTCGAACTGATGGATTTCAACGCTTCCCTGTTCCGGAAAGTATATCCGGATGTCAGCGAGGCTGATTCCCAGCGTCTCCTGCCACGCGGTCTGGATGGTGTCAAGCCTTTCAAGGCAAAGAAGGCGGATCTCGAATACAAGGGTCCGAAGGTGGAAAAGGTCATCGCATACCTGCCTGTATTCCCGGGCACCAACTGCGACTACGATTCAGCCAAGGCTTTCAGGAAGGCCGGGGCCGAGGTAAGGACAACGGTATTCCGGAACCTGACCGACCAGGACGTATTCGATTCCATCGCCGAGATGCGGGAGAACATCGACAATTGCCAGATCCTGATGCTTTCAGGCGGATTTTCCGCGGGAGACGAGCCTGACGGAAGCGGCAAGTTCATTGCCAACGTCCTGAACAATGAGGAGATCAGATCTGCCATCGAGAGGCTTGTGGCCCGGGACGGACTGATTCTCGGAATATGCAACGGATTCCAGGCCCTGGTCAAATCCGGACTGCTGCCATACGGTGCCGGCGGAAAGGTGGACAGGCATTCGCCGACCCTCTTCCGCAACGACATCAACCGCCACGTCTCCCAGATGGTTACCACGAGGGTGGCTACTACAAACTCCCCTTG
>JAGDBQ010000067.1 GCA_017958985.1 Bacteroidales bacterium | reverse complement strand
CTTGTGGCCACGAATGCTTTCAGCTACACTTTCGATGATTTCGGACAGTTCCTGGGAGCGTTCCTGGTTGGATTGTATGGCGGAATCATCGTGACTGGCGTCGGGTTTGTATCCCTCAGTACCGGTATGATACTGAGGAATATAGGCAATTCCAGGATGAAATGGATGAGTACTGCTCCGCACGGCGTGGGCATAGCGATCAACTTTTGAGAACGGATAATTTCTTCTTGAGGATATATGATTTCCTGGTAGGCAGGAAATGGCTGGCAGGGCTTGCCGCAGCAGCGGTCGCCCTTGCCTGCGGACTCCTTGCTGCCAGGATGCATTATGAAGAGGATATAACCAGGTTCCTTCCTGCGGACGAGCAGAGTGCCAGATATTCGGAGGCCTACGACGCCCTCGGGAAGAAGAACAACATCGCGGTTATCTTTTCCGCCAGGGAGGGGAGTGAGGCTGATGGATATGCCATCCAGGAGGCGATGTATGCATTCTCCGATGCTTTCGACGAGGCAGATACGGCTATGCTCGTCAGAGAGAGGCAGATAACGGTCGACCAGGATGCAGTCCTCGATATGATGGAGGCCGTGACGACCAGCTTCCCGTTGTATATGACGGAGGAGGACTACTCCAGGATAGATTCCTTGCTTTCCATTCCCGGATATGTTTCCAGGGAACTGGCAGAAGACAGGGAGTCGTTGATGTTCCCGTCCGGGGATATGGTGGTCCGCTATATCCAGTCCGATCCTCTGCACCTTTTCAGCCCGGTGCTCCAGAGGCTGCGTGCAAGTGCGGCGAACAGCAATTATGAAATAATCGACGACTGCATATTCACCCGTGACGGGAAGGGTCTGGCCTTCCTGACCTCTCCTTTCGGGATGAGCGAATCCGGGATGAACTCGAAAGTCGCAGCGTTGGTGGAAACCGTGTCCGAAAAGGTCGGGGCACAGTTTCCGGACGTGGAAATCAATGCCGTCGGAGCTCCTCTCATAGCAGTCACCAACGCGAGGCAGATAAAGCGGGACAGCGTCCTGGCAATCTCCATCGCACTGCTGCTGATCGGTTTGCTGCTTGCATTCTCTTACAAGAGGTTCCAGGATATCGTCTGGATCGTTGTGTCGATAGCTTTCGGCTGGCTCTTCGCCGCGGGAATGATGTCCCTGGTCAGGGATTCGATGTCGATAATCGTCCTTGGAGTGGCGTCCGTCATAATAGGGATAGCGGTGAACTACCCCCTGCATTACCTGGACGGATTCAAGGCCGGAGTGACCCCGAGGATGAACCTCCGGGAAATGGTGGCTCCGCTCCTGATAGGCAATATCACTACGGTGGCCGCCTTCCTGTGCCTCGTGGGCCTGGACGCCGTTGCAATGAAGGACCTCGGCCTTTTCGGTTCCCTGATGCTGGCAGGCACGATACTGTTCGTACTGATATTCCTGCCCGTCTTCGCAAAGCCCAGGGATCCGGCATCCAGCACGCTTGAGCTCGGCCGGCTCCTTCCGGAAAAGGCTCCTTCCAGCATATGGCTTTTCCTGGCCGTAATGGCTTTGACCGGAGTGATGTATGTGCTCGGGAGGAAAACAACATTCGATTCCGAAATGCAGCATATCAACTATATGACCTCTTCTCAGAGGGAAGGGCTGAAGTTGCTTGAAAGCGGATTGGAGCAGGAAGGTTTCTCGAGGATATATGCCATAGCTGAAGGAAGCACGCTGGAAGAGGCGCTCAGCAACAACGATGCTCTCCAGGACAGGCTGGAAGCTCTTGGAGACAGGATATCCTTCGTGAAGGGGACGGGACGTTTCACTCCGGGCACCGGGCGCCAGCGCGAGAGGATAGAGCGATGGAACGGATTCTGGGAAGGCAGGAAGGAAGCATTGGTCGCAGGGCTGCTTTCCGAATCCCGCAAGGCGGGGTTCTCGGACGATGCTTTCGCCCCGTTCCTGGACTTGCTGGAGAACGAACCGGAGCTGCAGCCTCTGGATTCACTTTCCCCGTCGATCCGTTCTTTCGACGGGACCTATGTGCTTCAGGATGAAGGGAAATACAGGATTGTAAACCAGGTGTTCCACAAGGGGGACGGGCTCAAACAGGATCTGAAGACAGATGGTTCCCTGGTATTCGATACGGGAGACATAAGCAACCAGCTTGTGAAAGTGCTTTCAGAAAGTTTCGACAAGATAGGACTGATATGCAGCCTGGTAGTATTCATATTCCTGTGCCTCAGTTTCCGGCGCCTTGAGCTCTCGCTGATGGCATTCTTCCCACTGGTTGTCAGCTGGTTCTGGATTCTCGGCATAATGGGCCTGTGCGACATCAGGTTCAATATCGTGAATATCATCCTGGCCACCTTCATCTTCGGCCAGGGGGACGATTACACGATTTTCATCACGGAAGGCCTCATATATGAATATGCGTATGGGAAGAAGCGGCTGGACACATACAAGAACAGCATCTTCCATTCCGCGATCATAATGTTCATCGGAATCGGAGCACTGGTCCTCGCCAAGCATCCGGCTATGAAGTCCCTCGGGCTGGTCACTGTGATCGGGATGTTCATCGTGGTCTTGATGGCATATTACCTTCCTCCTCTGATATTCAGATGGCTCACTAGTCATAAAGGGGGGAAAAGAGATGTCCCGGTCACCCTGAAACGCCTTCTGTATTCCTTCGTCGCTATCATCGGCTTCGTACTCTTCATGTTCCTCTTCGTATATCCTTACACTTTCCTGCATTTCCTCGGGAAGGATTCGGAGGAGAAGAAGACAAGCTACCACAGGTTCCTCCAGAAGGTTTCTTCCCGGTTGATACGGATGGTCCCCGGGGTCAGGTTCCGGATGTCGGACCCTACGGGCGGGCAAGGAGCGATGGATTTCTCCAAGCCGGCCGTGATTATCGCGAACCACCAGTCCCACCTGGACCTGGCGTGCCTTATGGCACTGACTCCCAAGCTGGTATTCTTTACCAACGGATGGGTCTGGAAGAATCCGATATACGGATATGTCATAAGGAAGGCTGAGTTCTATCCTATAGCCGATGGCCTGGAGAAGAATCTGGACAGGATAAAGGACCTTGTTTCAAGGGGTTACTCCCTTTGTGTATTCCCGGAGGGAACTCGTACCCGTGATGGGAAGATTGGCAGGTTCCACAAAGGGGCGTTCTATGTGGCTTGCGAGCTGGGACTGGACGTGGTCCCTGTATTCCTTCACGGAGCCGACCACGTACTGCCCAAGACGGATTTCATGCTCCGCGAAGGCACCATCTCGATGGAGGTCGGATCCCGGATTCCGCCACGTTCAGACTACCGTTCGATGACGAAGGAGATGCACCTGCTCTATCTGGAGCATTTCGCCGGGATGAAGAAGCGGCTGGAAACTCCCGAATATCTGTCCCGATATGTGAGATACAAGTATCTGTACAAGGGGGCCGGCGTGGAGTCGAGATGCCGGAAGGCGCTTTCCGGAATAGGAGGTGTCGATTATCTGCAAGCAACGGGTGAAGGCCCGGACAGGTTCGAGATCCACGGTTGCGGACAGGGTGAATATTCCTTGATATATGCCCTGATGCACCCTGAAACGGAGGTCGAGGCATACGATCCGGATGAAGAGAATATCATGCTGGCATCGTGCTGCTCGAATCTACCCGCCAACCTGCATTATCATCTTGAGACCGAATGAAGCGCCTTTCCGCCATATTGATGCTTCTTCTCCTGTGGTGCCAAGCCTCAGGACAGAAGCTCGTTCCGTTCCTTCCCGAGCCGGAGCGGTCCAACGGGATGGCCGTGATCGTGTGTCCAGGGGGAAGCTATTACTGGCTTTCGAGGAAGACGGAGGGGGCCGATGTGGCTGAGAAACTGCGTGAAGAAGGCTATGCCGCATTCCTTCTCAACTACCGTCACGCCGGTACCAGATACTTCCTTTTCCGTGGCCTGGCTTTCCCCCAGAACCATTATCCTGATGCCTTGGAAGACCTTGGAGCTGCCATCAGGGAGGTGCGTTCCAAGGCTTCGGAATATTCAGTGGATCCCGACAGGGTAGGGGCCTTGGGTTTCTCCGCCGGCGGTCATCTTGCCCTGGATGCCGGGAAAGAGCTCGATAGTGGGTCCAGGCCGTCTTTCATAGCTGCCGTTTACCCTGTCGTCACGATGACTGACGAGGAGATAGTCCACGACAGGTCGCGGCGTGCTCTCCTGGGCAGGAAATACGGGGACTCCACTTTGCGGAGGAAGCTCTCGATGGAACTGGATATTCCTGCAGATATGCCTCCGGTGTTCCTGGCTACCTGCAAGGATGATGCGGTCGTGGATTACCGGAATTCGGTCGTACTGGACCAGGCTCTTTCCGAGGCAGGAGTCCTCCACGTATTCAAATTGTTCGAAACCGGAGGCCACGGTTTCGGGTTGTCATCACAATCTGCTGACTGGCTTCCGTTCTTTTTAGATTTTGTGGGAAAATGCGTATATTAGCAAACTATATCGCATTTTACCAATGGCAGAAGATATTGAATTTCAATCGGCAGAAGCCATAAAGGAGTTCCAGGAGCAGAAGTTGCACGAAGCTTTGGCTTATCTTGCGGCCCATTCTCCTTATTATCAGCGGATGTTCTCCCGTTGCGGGATAGATATCGACAAGATCCGCCATATCGAGGACCTCGTCAAGATCCCTTTCACCGAGAAGAAAGACTTGCAGATATTCAATGAAGATTTCCTCTGTGTCCCGAAGGAGAAGGTAATCGACTATATCACCACCTCGGGCACCCTTGGGGATCCGGTCACCTTCTGCTGCACGGAGAAGGACCTTCAGAGGCTTGCGCTCAACGAGAAGAAATCCTTCGAATGTGCCGGACTCAAGCCGGGAGATGTCCTCCAGCTGATGACGACCATTGACAAGCGGTTTATGGCAGGTCTGGCTTACTTCCTGGGAATCAGGGAATTGGGAGCAGGGATCATCCGTGTCGGGAATGGCGTTCCCGAGCTCCAATGGGACACCATCCAGCGTATCAAGCCGGATGCCGTGATGTGCGTTCCTTCTTTCATCCTCCGGCTCATCCAGTATGCCGAGGACCACGGGATAGATTACCGCAACTCCAGCGTGAAGAAGATCATCGGCATCGGAGAGGGGCTGAGGAACCAGGATTTCTCATTGAACCTGCTCGGCTCCAAGATAAAGGAGAAGTGGGATGTGGAGCTTTACGCTACATATTCCTCCACCGAGATGGGAGCGACTTTCTCGGAGTGCGGTTACGGTATGGGCGGGCACGTCCATCCCGAGCTGATCATAGTGGAAATAATCGGCGAGGACAACCTGCCTGTTCCGGATGGAGAGGAGGGCGAAATCGTGGTCACAACCCTCGGTGTAGAGGGAATGCCTCTGCTGAGGTTCCGTACAGGCGACATTGCCGCCAAGCGTGTGGAGCAGTGCAAGTGTGGCAGGAATTCCTACCGTCTTACTCCACTGGTGGGCAGGAAGAACAATATGATTAAGCTGAAAGGAACCACTCTCTATCCTCCTGCGATCAACGATGTCCTCGACAACGCCGATTTCGTGAGCAATTACGTAGTCTGCGTGCAGGATTCAGAGGCCGGGACCGACGATGTGATAGTCAAGGTCGGCCTGGAGGGCGAGCAGTCCTTCGATGTGGTGAAGGAACTCAAGGACAGGTTCCGTTCGCGGCTTCGCGTGGCTCCGAGGGTTGAGATCCTGCCGAAAGAAGAGATCCAGAGAATCAATTATCCGGCAAAGAGCCGCAAGCCGGTCAAATTCATCGACTACAGAAAGAGATAGAGATGGACAGGAATCCTAAATTCGATGACATCAGGCCTTATTACGACGAGGAGATCCCCGCTGCGATGAAGCGTATCGCAGCCAGCGAAACCTTCCCTCTGCTGGCTTCCTATGCGTTTCCTGACCGGAAAGTGGAGGAGGTCAAGGAAATGGTCGGTAGCCTGCGGACCGTGGATGAGTTCCAGACGAAGGTTATGTGGTATGTCAACGAGCAGATAGTCAAACGCAGTATGACTTCCTACAGCGTTTCAGGGATAGAAGCCCTTGATCCGCGGGGACATTACCTGTTCGTGTCCAACCACAGGGATATAATGCTGGATGCCTCGGTGCTCCAGAACGTGCTTCATTCCCACGGCTTCGAGACTTCCGAAATCACTTTCGGTGCCAACCTGATGTGTACTCCGCTGGTCATCGACATCGGAAGGTCCAACAAGATGTTCCGTGTGGAAAGGGGAGGGAATATGAAGGAATTCTACCAGAGTTCTGTCCACCTTTCCGAATATATCCGCTACGTCATCACCGAGAAGAAACAGTCTGTCTGGATCGCCCAGCGCAACGGCCGTACCAAGGATGGCAACGATATGACTGACCAGGGCATCGTGAAGATGTTCGGTATCAGCAAGAGGGACGACAAGATCAAGGCGCTGTCCGAATTGCACATCGTGCCTCTCTCCATTTCGTACGAGTGGGAGACCTGCGATTATATGAAGGCCCTGGAACTGTACCAGTCCCGTTATGAAAAATATGTCAAGAAGCAGGGTGAAGACCTTTCCAGCATCCTTTCAGGCATAACGTCGTTCAAGGGTGATGTCCATCTTTCATTCTGCCCGATGATAACCGAAGACGACCTCCGCCAGTTCGATTCCCTGACAAGCATCGAGTACAACAGGGAGGTCGCCCGCTTGATGGACGAGCGTATCCATTCGTGCTACAGGCTGACTCCCAACAATTTCATCGCCCACGACATCAGGTTCGGCAAGCACGAATTCCTTGGAAACGGATATGACGAGGAGCAGAAGGAAAGGTTCCTGAACCACGTCTCCAAGCTTGACGAGTATGATGTCGAGGAGCCGGAAATCCTCAAGGACATATTCCTCGGAATCTACTCCAATCCTGTCGATAACTGTTACGTTGGATAAGGCTATGAAAAGGGTAGTGATAACAGGAATGGGCATATACTCCTGCCTCGGGACCACACTGGAGGAGGTCAGGGATGCCCTCTACAACGGAAAGTCCGGTATCATATTCGATCCTGAGCGCAAGGAGATGGGGTTCCGTTCGGCTCTGACCGGGAACCTAGTGACTCCGGAACTGAAAGGTGAGCTGAGCCGCTCGCAGCGGGTATTCATGCCTCAGCAGGCCAAATTCGCTTACTGTGCTACCCGTGATGCCTTGAAGGATGCCGGAGTGGATGAGGAATATCTGTCCGCGAACGAAGTCGGCCTCCTCTACGGCAACGATTCTTCAGCTGTGCCGGTGGTCCAGTCTGTGGATATAATGAGGGAGAAGAAGGACACGACTCTGTGCGGATCCGGAGCCATATTCCAGTCTATGAATTCGACCGTCACGATGAATCTGGACTGCATATTCAAGCTGAAGGGAATAAACCTTACCGTGTCAGGTGCCTGCGCCAGCGGTTCCCACGCTATTGGGCTCGGAGCTCTCCTGATACAGAACGGACTGCAGGAGATGGTCGTATGCGGAGGAGCCCAGGAGGTGCATCCTTATGCCGTAGGTTCCTTTGACGGGATATCCGCATTCTCGGTAAGGGAGGACGAGCCTGAGAAGGCGAGCCGTCCTTTCGACCGTGACAGGGACGGACTGGTGCCGGGCGGAGGTGCCGCAACCCTCATCCTGGAGAGTTATGAAAGTGCGGTGAGGCGTGGGGCTCATATCTATGCGGAGGTTCTGGGCTACGGCTTCTCAGGGAACGGGGACCATATTTCCAGTCCTAACGTGGACGGACCGAAGAGGTCCCTGGAGATGGCTGTCAGGCGCTCCGGCTTGTCCAAGGAAGAAATAGGATATATAAACGCCCACGCTACTTCTACTCACGTTGGAGATGCCAACGAGGCCAAGGCTATAGCTGCCGTTTTCGGCGAGAGGACTGTCCCAGTGACGAGTACGAAGTCCCAGACAGGACACGAGATGTGGATGGCAGGAGCAAGCGAAGTGATATATTCGATGCTGATGATGAAGAACGGTTTCATCGCTCCCAACCTCAATTTCGAGAATCCGGATGAGGATTCCGCCAGGCTGTGGATACCGTCATCGAGACTTGACAGGGAATTCGACGTATTCCTGTCCAATTCCTTCGGCTTCGGCGGGACTAACTCCACCCTTATAATCAGGAATATCTGACCCTATGGGCCGCGAGGTGGTCATAATCGGCGGCGGACTCGGCGGCCTTGAATGTGGACTGATCCTCCAGCGGAGCGGGTATGATGTGACCCTCCTGGAGCGGAATGGTCAGGTCGGCGGATGCCTTCAGTCATTCATCAGGGGAGGGCGGTTGTTCGATACCGGCTTCCATTACGCCGGCGGGCTCGGTGAAGGAGAGCCTCTGAATATTCTTTTCCGGTATTTCGGCCTGTCCGAACTTCCCTGGCAGCAACTAGATCCGGAGTGCGCCGACGAAATCGTCATCGACGGGAACAGTTTCCCTATGGCGACCGGATATGAACGTTTCGCGGAGCGGCTGGCCGGTTATTTTCCATCCGAGCGGGAGTCTCTCCACGAG
>JAGDBQ010000066.1 GCA_017958985.1 Bacteroidales bacterium | reverse complement strand
TGGCACGGAGCTTCAGATAATTCACGACCGGACCCTTTATGGCCGGGAAGCTTTCGGTCAAGATCCAGCTGGCACTCACTGAAGGATAGGTGAAAGCCTGGTTGATGGTGGAACTCCAGTCCTTTCTTATGCTTCCTTCAATATAGAGCTGCCCCTTCCATCCCAAAGATGCATTCGCATAGATGGAGTTGGAGCGGATATGGGAGTTGTCCATACTGGTAATAGGCGTTCCTACGACATTGGACATCGTGTACAGGCCGGGGGTTGCCAGGCCGTTGGACGGATTGGCTCCCATATAATTGTACCCGTATATCATATCCCTGTAGTTGGCACCTGCCAGGGCATCCACGGAAAAGTCTCCGAACTGCTTGGTGAAGTACACAATGGCATCGGCGTTGAGCTCGTGGCGGTCTTCCAATGTCTTTCCGAACCATCCGAACGGCAGATCGGTACTGTAGACCGTCTTCTGGAAGGTTTCGTCGTGATAGAGGTCGTATCCCACGCGGGTTTCGACCTTGAGCCAGGATGTCGGCTTGAAGAATACGGAGCCCTTGGCGATGATACGGTCACGGTCGTAGCCGTTCACATTGTTGTAGACGTTGAAATAGGGATTCACGTGGAAAGAACTGTTCCAGTTATAATACTCACCGTTCTCCATCGTTTCCTTGTAATGCGCCTTGAGGTCTTTCATATCAACCTGACGGCCGAACCATTCCATAATGGACTGCAGCGGGTTGTCTGAAGAGTAACCTGTAGGGATGAGATTGTCTCTTTGCGTATTGTTGAAGTACAGCGACAAGTCTGCACTCACATACTTTCCGAAATTGAATACGCTGCTCAGATTGGCATTGATGTGCCGTATGTCCGTATTGGGAACGGTTCCCTTCTGCTGACGGAGACCGACCGAGGCACGGTAGGAACCGAATCCGGAAGAACTGCTGATTGAAACCGTATGGTTCTGGGTATAACCCGTTTCAAAGAAGTCCTTGATGTTGTTCGGGTGGGATACCCAGTCCGTCGCCTGGCGCACACCGTTGACGACCGGACTGTTGTACTGCGGTATCTTGAGACCGATATCGAGCCTAGGTCCCCAGCTTTCATCGTCTCCGTCATTGCAGCCGGCTCCCAAACCATCCACATACCAGAAGCCCATACCATCTTCGTTGTTCATAAGGAAATCCGCATAGGAAGAGAAATCCCCGGAATAGTACTCATTATATATATACTCGTGGCCGCCGTATCCCTGTCCGTATTTATCCTGGAATTTCGGGAGGTTGTAGATCTTGTCTATCGACACGCTTCCATCATAGGAAACCTTGATCTTACTGGTCAGGCTGCTTCCTTTCTTGGTAGTGATGAGTATGACACCGTTACCGGCACGCATACCGTAGATGGCTGCGGATCCCCCTTTCAGGACGGAAATGCTTTCGATGTCCTCCGGATTGATGTCGTTGATACCGGAACCGGTATCCAGCCAGCCTGCGCCGTCTCCGCCATTGTTTCCCACGGCGGTGTTATCCATCGGGATACCGTCGATCACGATGAGAGGTTCATTGCTTCCGAAAGAGGAATTGCCTCGGATCAGGATACGCTGGGACGCACCCACTGCACCACCCGCCTGGGTAATCTGGACTCCGGCCAGTTTCCCCTGCAGGGCGTTCGCCACGTTGAACTGTGATCCCTGGGTAAGGTTTCCGGCCTTGACATCCTGCACAGCATACCCGAGCGATTTCTTCTGACGCTCGATACCCAGAGCCGTAACGACTACTTCATCCAGAGATTCCAGATCGGGATCCATCACTACGACGGACACCTGGCCAATGGGAACCACCTTGGTCACAAAACCAATACAAGAGAAAACCACGTGGGTGGTACCCTGGACGGAAGGCAGGGCGAACTGTCCCTTGGAATCCGTCATCGTACCCACGATAGTCCCATCATACAATACGGAAACGCCTGGGATCGGCAACCCGTCTTCAGATGATGTCACAGTGCCCTTTACGGTATTATTCTGAGCCATCGCCACAGTGGAAACCGCTAAAGACAAAACAAGAATCAAAGTGTTAAGTCCTTTCATTTTGAATAAGTATTGAATACACAACTAACCAAAACCAGTCGCAAAATAGCTCAGATAATTGTAGAAAAACAAATTTATTTTAAAAATTATGCATATATTTGCATACAAATCGTATTTTATTCATTAATTATGCAAAACATAGAATCCAGGCAGAATGCCATCAAAGAAATTATCGGTTCACAACAGATCAAAAGCCAGGGTGAACTTATCGAGCAAATACGCCTCAGGGGGATAGAAGCCACTCAGGCCACCCTCTCCCGAGACCTAAAAGCGCTGCAAATCACAAAGATAAAGGGTGAGGGATATATGCTGCCGGCAGCCGTGAGACAGAATAACGCCAACACTCTCTCCTCCGGCATCAAGAGTATCGAGTTTTCCGGACAGATCGGTCTCATCAGTACCCAGATAGGCCTCGCCCCCGCCCTCGCCTATGTCCTGGACCATCATCCGTCAGAGCCCCTGATGGGCACGATTGCAGGGGACGACACCATCCTCCTGGTCCTCCGCCAGGGCTTCTCCCCCGCCCAGACCCTGGATGCCCTGTCCGCAGTCTTTCCGGGAATCAAGGACCGGGTGATCCAGAAATGACACGCTTTGGCATAACTTCATAAAAATACTTACCTTTGCAACATTGATATAATAATGGCCGAATCCAACTTCATAGACTACGTCAAGATCTTCTGTGCCAGCGGGCACGGAGGAGCCGGCTCGATGCACCTGCATCGGGCCAAGTACGTACCGAAGGGAGGACCCGACGGAGGAGATGGCGGCAGAGGGGGGCATATCATCCTCAGGGCCAACCAGCAGCTCTGGACACTCATCCACCTGAAGTACCGCAAGCACGTCAAGGCCGACAACGGCGGCAACGGGCAGGGCGGCCTCAGAACCGGCAAGAACGGAGAAGACATATTCCTGGAAGTACCGGTGGGCACGGTGGCGAAAGACGCCGAGACGGGAGAAACCCTGTTCGAGATGATGGAGCACGGAGAGGAGAGGATCCTCTGCAAGGGAGGACGCGGCGGCCTGGGCAACAACAACTTCAAGACTGCCACCAACCAGACCCCAAGGTATGCCCAGCCGGGTGAGGAAGGCCAGGAAGGCTGGTTCATCCTGGAACTCAAGATACTTGCGGATGTCGGTCTGGTCGGCTTCCCGAACGCCGGGAAATCCACGCTCCTCGCTGCGGTCACGGCAGCCAAGCCCAAGATAGCCAACTACGCTTTCACCACGCTGGAACCGAATCTGGGAATCGTCAGGTACTACGACGACCAGTCTTTCGTGATGGCGGATATTCCCGGAATAATCGAAGGCGCCCACGAAGGGAAAGGCATAGGGATAAGGTTCCTCCGCCATATCGAGAGGAATTCAGTCCTCCTGTTCATGGTCTCCGCCGAAGAAAACGACATCGGTGCCAGCTATGAGACCCTCCTCAACGAGCTCAGGGAATACAACCCCGAACTCCTTGACAAGGAGAGGGTGCTGGCCGTAACGAAATGCGACCTGATCGACAAGGACATAGAGAAAGAACTGGCGCCGACCCTGCCTAAGGGCATCCCGCACGTCTTCATATCCTCTGTCAGCGGTGAAGGACTGAAGGAACTCAAGGATCTGTTATGGGAAGCCTTACAGTCATAGACTACCTCCACGGACTTGACCAGGAAATCACTCTGTTCATCAACAACCTGAGCAATCCCGCCACGGACCAGTTCTGGGTGTTTATGTCGGACAAGGCTGTGTGGATTCCTGCGTATGCCCTATGCGCATATTTCCTGTTCAGGCGGCTCGGTTGGAAAAAGGCCCTGATCGTGATCATCTCGGCCGGTATCGCTTTCGCCCTCTGCGACCAGCTTTCCAACATAGTAAAACATTCCGTAGACCGCCTGAGGCCCAGCTATGACCGCAGGATGCTGGTGGAAGGTCTCACGGTACTCGAACGCAGAGGAGGCTTCTACGGGTTCTTCTCGGCCCACGCAGCCAATGCATTCGCCTTCGTCCTGTGCCTGATAATCGGATTCAGGAATGACAAGGAACACGATTACCTCGCATTCAGCATCTCAGCCCTGCTCTGGGCGACACTGGTGGCGGCCAGCCGAATATTCGTCGGCAAGCATTACTTCGGCGACGTCCTGGTGGGCGCCATCATAGGGATAATCATTGGATATGCCTGCGGAAAGGCTGCCCGCCTGATTATCAGGCGTTTCCTGGAGAAGACTCCTTCTACAGCTCCTTAAGAGCCTTCTCCATCTGGACTCCGCGGGAACCCTTCACAAGTACGGTGGCCCCAGAAACAGGATTCTTCCCGAGCCAAGCTGACAGTTCCTCGGAAGTGCCGAAACACTTCTCGTTTCCTTCTGGTTCCGCCTCCAAGGCCTTCCGGAACTCTTCCCCTACCAGGCATACCAGGTCCAGTCCCATGGAACGGACCTTCCTCAGTATGAGGATATGTTCCTGCAGGGACTCCTCCCCCAGCTCCCTCATCTCACCGAGCAGGGCAACCTTCGAATCGGCATCAGTCAGAGCGAGATTGTCAAGTGCGGCTTCCATACTGGTAGGATTGGCATTGTACAGGTCCTTGATCAGTATGTTCCGTGATGACCTTTCCATCTGCGACCTGTTGTTGGTAGGGACGTAAGCCTCGACTGCAGCAATCGCCTCTTCAAGGGATATTCCGAAATGCATTCCAACCGCTATCGCAGCGGCGATGTTCGCAGCATTGTACGCCCCTGCAAGATGTGACTCGAGGGCAAGGAGGGTCTCGGAGCCTTCTTCCTCAGGAACCGCCATCCTGACGAAAGGATGGACAGCATCGGAAGGAAGCACGATGGAGCCGGAATACGAGATTCCGTAGCGTATGACGCCCATTCCGGCACGCTCCGACGCCATTCCCGTCAGTATCGGGTCATCGGCGTTCACGAAGGCCGTGCCACCGTGGGATGCCAGCCAGTCATACAGTTTGCCCTTGGCATACTTGACGCCTTCGAAACTGCCGAAACCAAGGAGATGGGCCTTGCCGACGTTCGTTATCAGTCCATAGTCCGGATCGCATACCGCAACGAGCCCGGTTATGTCCTCGGGATGGCTAGCTCCCATCTCTATCACGGCAAGCTCCGTCTCCGGGCCGATCGACAGGAGAGAAAGAGGTACACCTATATCGTTGTTGAGATTGCCCTTCGTGGCGGTCACCTTGAACTTGGAAGAAAGCACGGCAGTGATGAGTTCCTTCGTGGTTGTCTTCCCGTTCGTTCCGGTCAAACCTATGACAGTCAGACGTTTGCCATCCACGAAAGTATTCTCGCGGTGATAATTCGCAAGGGCCTGGAGAGTTTCCAGGGTGTCCCCGACGGGAATGATCCCCTGAGGCACAGGACTCATCGAGGCCACGGCGGAAGCAGCATCCACCACTGCGAACCTCGCCCCCTGCTCCAGGGCTTTCAATGCATATTCATTACCGTCGAAGTTCTCCCCCTTAAGCGCGAAGAACATTTCACCGCCGGCTATCGTGCGGCTGTCCGTCGTCACCCCGGCGCATTGCCTGAACAACGAATACAGATCCTTTATTTCCATTTGCAAAACTACTTGTTACCTGTACTGCCCCAGCCTCCTGCACCGCGGTCGGTATCCGAGAGGACTTCCACATCCTCCCATTCCACCGTCTCGTGGCGCGAGACCACCATCTGGGCGATCCTTTCGCCCGGCAACAGTTCGAAAGGCTCGTTGGACAGGTTCACCAGGGATATCCTCAGCTCCCCGCGGAAATCCGCATCCACGGTTCCGGGAGAGTTGATGACCGTTATTCCTTTCTTCGTAGCCAGACCGCTGCGCGGACGGATCTGCGCCTCATATCCTACTGGAAGCTCGATGAATATCCCGGTAGGGACAAGAGCCCGTTCCAGAGGCTGCAGGACAAGCGGTCCGTCGGTATTCGCGCGAAGGTCCATACCGGCCGAAGCCTCCGTAGCATAGAAAGGATCCGGCCAGTTGGACTTGTTGACGATCTTGACTTTAAGCTTCTGCATCGCTCTTCTCCTTGTCAGGGATGATAAGGTTGAGGATCACTCCAACGAGTGAAGCCAGGCCGATTCCGGCGAGGGAGAACTTGCCGAACGAGATAGCTGCACCACCGATACCGATCGTAAGGATGAGCGAAACGATGATGAGGTTGCGGGTCTTGTTCATATCGACCTTCGACTTGACCATATTGTTGATACCTACAGCGGCGATGGAGCCGAAGAGCAGCAGCATTATACCACCGAGAACGGCCGTAGGGATGGTCTGGATGGCTGCTCCGACCTTGCCTACGAGAGCCAGGATTATGGCGGTCACGGCTGCGATCCTCATACATACAGGATCGGTAACCTTGGTCAGGGATACGGCACCGGTGACCTCTGAATATGTAGTGACAGGAGCACCGCCGAGGAATGCAGCGAGCATACAGGCGAGTCCGTCACCGGCCATCGTACGATGCAGGCCCGGATCCTTGACGAAATCCTTGCCGGCGATCTCGCCGATAGCGTAGATGTCGCCCACGTGTTCGATGATAGGGGCTATCGCGACAGGAGCCATGAAGATAATTGCCTGCCAGGAGAAGCTCATCTTGCTCAGATGAGGGAGGGCGAACCACTTGGCCTGCGTGATAGGAGTGAAGTCCATACCGCTGCGATAGAACAGGACAGCGGCGATGTAACCTACGATCGCGCCGAAGAACACAGGGATGATCTTGACCAGACCCTTTCCCCAGATGGAGCAAGCGACCGCAACTGCGAGGGAGATGATTGCAAGCACCCAGTTGTTGCTGGCCATCTGCACTCCGGTCCCCGCAAGCGAAAGACCGATCAGGATGATGACCGGGCCGATGACCACAGGAGGGAAAAGCTTCTTGATCAGATTGACTCCGAAAAGCTTGACGAGCAAGCTCATCAGAAGGTAAACCACACCGACCGCGGCAAGACCGCAGAACATTCCGGGCATTCCGTAAAGCTCAGTAGCCTTGATGATAGGAGCGATGAATGCGAAGCTGCTGCCGAGATAGATCGGAACCTTGCCTCCTGCGACAAGATGGAAGAGAAGGGTTCCAAGACCTGCGGCCAGAAGGGCGATTGCAGGATCGAAACCTACGAGGATAGGTACCAGAACCGTGGAACCGAAAGCCACGAACATAAACTGGACTCCAGCGACAGTCCGTTTGAATGGGGATAGGGTATTAGTAGACATAAATATTGAGGATTGGATTTATTTCGATGCTCTCGAATACAGGAACGCAGCCACGATGGCGAATATGACGTTAGGCAGCCAAAGCGCTATCAACGGCGGCAATGCGCCGGAATATACGAACATCTGGCTGAACCTGAGGAACAGTATATAGGTGAAGCTCAAGGCTATTCCGATACCGATATTGAGACCTATCCCTCCCCTGCGCCTGCGGGAAGAGAGGCAGACTCCCATTATGGTCAGGATGAATGCCGAGAAAGGAAGGGCGTATCTCGTATGTTTCTCTATCTGGGCATACATCACGTTGGAGTCACCGCGCATCTTCTGCGTCTTGATCAGCTTGTTCAGCTGGCGGATAGGCAGGGTCTCGACCGTTTTCTTGTTGCGGTAGAAATCGGTGACGGTAAGATTGAGCACGGTGTCGAGCTGGTTCCCCGTGCGGACCCGGTCCTGCATCCCACCCTCGCTGTATTCACGGATGAAATACTTCTGGAGCCTCCATCCTCCGAACGTGCTGTCCCACACCGCCGTCTCCGCGGAGATCTTCTTGACGAGCTTGTTGTCCTCTATGTCCTCCAGCGTAAAATCGTACGCGGTATTGTTCCAGGTACTGAAGGACTCCACGTACACGAACTTGCCGGGATCGATCTGGTAGTGGACGTTATAGGATGAGAACGGGTTTTTCTTCTTGACGTACCTGGTCTCGAACTGCACCCGCTGCACGTTGGACCTAGGTATTATCCAGAGGCTCAGTCCGAGGGAAAGGACGGCTATCAGCGCTGCGGAGATCATATACGGCCGCAGCATCCTCTTGTAGCTGACTCCGCAGGAAAGGATGGCGATAATCTCACTGTTTGCCGCCATCCTGGAGGTGAAGAATATGACCGTAATGAATACGAACAGGGGGCTGAACATATTCATGAAATACGGGATGAAGTTCACGTAGTAGTCGAAGATGACTGCCCGCAGAGGGGCCTTGTTCTCCACGAACTTGTTGATCTTCTCGCTGATGTCGAAGAGGATGACGATACCTATGATAAGGAGCAGCGCAATAAAGAAGGTCAGGATGAACTTCTTTATGATATACTTGTCTATCTTTTTCTGTCTCAGATCCATAGCATCGACTTTACAGCCTTGTCCCTACTTTCTTGACCATCGTTTCCTTCCAGGATGCGAAATCACCTTCGGCTATGTGCAGACGGGCTTCGCGTACCAGTTCCAGATAGAACGCGAGGTTGTGCTCGCTGGCGATCATCGCCGCGAACATCTCCTTCGCGATGAAGAGATGATGCAGGTACGCCTTGGTATATTCCCTGTCCACAAATGACGTACCAGCCTCATCCAGAGGCGAGAAATCATCCTGCCACTTGGCGTTGCGCATATTGATTATCCCTTCCCTGGTGAAAAGCATCCCGTTGCGTCCGTTCCTCGTAGGCATCACGCAATCGAACATATCCACTCCCCTGGCTATCCCTTCCAGGAGGTTCGCCGGAGTACCGACTCCCATCAGGTAGCGTGGCTTGTCCACGGGCAGCATCGGGCACACGAGCTCCAGCATCTCGTACATCTTCTCAGTCGGTTCACCCACGGCAAGGCCTCCGACCGCATATCCCCCTACACCGGGATCGCCGTAGGTAAGGCTCAATGCGTGGTCCACGGCACGCTTCCGGAGCTCCGGATAGACGCATCCCTGTATGATAGGGAACATAGCCTGGTCGTAGCCGTAGACAGGCTCCGTCTCGCGGAAGCGCTTGAAGAAGCGTTCCAACCATCCCTGGGTCAGTTTCAGCGACTTGGCCGCATACCTCTCGTCAGCATCGCCCGGGCAGCACTCGTCCAGCGCCATCATGATGTCGGACCCTATGATCCTCTGGGTATCGACGTTGTTCTCGGGAGTGAATATATGGAGGGAACCGTCGATGTGCGACCTGAACCTGCAGCCCTCTTCGGTAATCTTCCTTATCTGGGTGAGAGAGAACACCTGGAATCCACCGCTGTCCGTCAATATCGGCCTCTCCCAGGCTTCGAATTTGTGGAGTCCGCCCGCCTTGCGCAGGATCTCCAGGCCGGGACGCAGATAGAGGTGATAGGTGTTCCCCAGGATGATTTCAGCCCCTATGTCATCACGTAAATCCTTGTGATAGACACCTTTGACCGAGCCTACGGTACCGACGGGCATAAAAATCGGAGTCCTTACTTCACCGTGGCTGGTGGTAAAGATTCCGGTCCTTGCACCCGAATGGGCATCCGATGCGGTCTGGGTAAATTTCATCCTTTCAAATTTAACTTCAAATATAGTGATTTTACACCAAAAACTTGTACATTTGTTTGACTTAGTCAACAGCAGAATCAAATATCATTTCATATGGCCAACAACAAAAACATCACTTTCCGCCTCATACTGATGAATTTCCTTGAATTCGCGGTCTGGGGCGCATACCTTACGTCCCTCGGACGGTACCTCGGAGGCATCGGGCTGGGCCACCAGATCAAGTGGTTCTTCGCAATGCAGGGTATCGTCTCCCTGTTCATGCCTACCCTTATGGGCATCCTGGCAGACCGCAAGATACAGGCACAGAAAGTCCTGTCTCTCTGCCACCTGCTCGCCGGACTGTTCATGATCGCTGCCGGACTGTACTGCCAGAGGTCGGTGGGGACCCCGTCATTCGGGCCTCTGTTCACGTTGTACAGCATCAGCCTGGCTTTCTTCATGCCGACCATAGCCCTTGTCAATTCAGTGGCATACAATGCCCTTGAGAGCGTCGGAAAGGATCCCGTCAAGGACTTCCCTCCTATCAGGGTATTCGGAACGGTAGGCTTCATCATCAGTATGCTCATCACCAACTTCGTGAAGATAGGCGGCAAGACGATGCAGGATTCCTGGACACAGCTGGTCTTCTCCGGAGTACTCTCGCTCGTCCTCTGCTGCTATGCTCTCACGATGCCACCGGTTCCCGTCAAGAAGGGAGAAAAGGGACAATCCCTCGCTGAATCGTTCGGTCTCAAGGCCTTCACTCTGTTCAGGAACCGCCAGTTCGCCATATTCTTCATATTCTCGATGCTCCTGGGTGCCGCCCTTCAGGTGACCAACGGCTATGCCAACGCCTTCCTCGGTTCCTTTGCCAGGAATCCTGAATTCGCAGACGCCTTCGCGGTCAAGAACTCCAACGCTCTGATTTCCATCTCGCAGCTGTCCGAGACCCTGTGCATCCTGCTCATCCCGTACTTCATGAAGAAGTTCGGCATCAAGAAAGTGATGCTTATTGCGATGTTCGCCTGGGTATTCCGCTTCGGCTTCTTCGGTCTCGGTTCCCCTGCGATGCCTGGCGTACTGCTGTTCGTACTTTCCTGCATAGTCTACGGCGTAGCGTTCGATTTCTTCAATATTTCCGGTTCCCTCTATGTCAACCGCAAGACCACGAACGACATCCGCTCCAGCGCACAGGGATTGTTCATGCTGATGACCAACGGACTCGGTGCCACCCTCGGAACCCTTGCTGCAGGCTGGGTGATCGAGAAATGCAATGTCTTCCATAACCCGGCCAACTGGCCCAAGGCCTGGTTCATCTTCGCCGCCTACGCATTGGTGGTAGGAATCCTCTTCATGATCCTGTTCAAGGATCCCGGCAAGGACGAAGTGTCGATGGACCCGGACTTCAACCCTGCCGCCGAGGACCCGGCGAAAACACAATAGGCCTGACCCTCTCGATGCCGGTCAGACGGCTCGGGGTCTGGATATACTTGATATCGTAACAACGGTATTCATCGTGACGTCTTACCTTGCGGTAGGACGTCACGCAGTTCAGGTTGAACCCCATCTGGACTATATCCTGGATATCTATCTTCGTGATACCGCTCGACAGGAGGGATTCCAATATCCCGTGGTTCCTGTCAAGGGCCCCGATGGTTTTCAGGCGCAGCCCTTTCAGATGGCCGTCGTTGGCGTAATGCCATCTGCTCTTGCAGGAAACGCTGCAGAACTTCATATCGCTCCTGCTTCCATATGGAAGGACATCCCCGCATTCAAGACATCTTCCCCTCGTATCTTCCTTCTCATAGTCCATAACGTAAATATGGCGAAAATCACGGGCAACACCCCAGGCTTCCGCCGGAAAAGAGGGTGAACGGAGCGAAGTTTATCTTTCTTTATGGATAAGATTTTCTTTTATACCCGCCATTTCCGATCAACCGGCATATCAAAAGGGAAAGACAGGGAAATATTTAAATAAATAGTTTAAATATTTATTATCAATAAGGTGTTATTCAATTAATTGAATATATCTTTGCAGAGAAACTTAATCGACAAGACTTGAATTATGGAACAGTTGAACAGAATCGAAATCCGTGGCAATGTCGGAAACGTGACGATCAACACGGTCGGAGATACGAGGGTAGCCCATTTCTCCGTAGCTACAAACTATGCATACAAGACACAGAACGGAGAGCCGGTGATAGACACCACCTGGCACAACGTCACCGCCTGGGAAGGGAGCAAGGGTGTCCCCGCGCTGGATTTCCTGAGCAAAGGGGCTCCGGTCTACGTATGCGGACGTCTCAGATCCCAGAAATACCAGGGAAACGACGGCGTAGAGAAGAATTTCCTGGAGATCATTGCCAGCTCAGTGGAGCCGGTAGAAGAAGCTCTCTCGACGCAGTTCAAGTAGATTCCAGCCCCTGACAGATCCGTGTCCCGATGACCGTGGGAGCGGACGGAGATGTGGGTTGTTATCGGGAATTTCGGATCACCTAATCTAGTACTTTAAGTAACGCTGAAGTACTAGATTTTATTGTTTATTAAGATATTAAATAAGACTTCTTGAATTATTTTTTCAATAAATTGTGAAAAAACTTTTGGAGATTAAAAAATAATACCTACCTTTGCCGTACACTTTCTGTCCTGCAGGAAAAGGCTGGCAGGCGCCGAAGCGGAATCCCTTGTTCTCTCTCAAGGCCGCCAGGCAGCAGAAATGCCGGTGAGTCCGCTCTCCACTGCCAGAACTCCTTACCGCACGAAGAAAGTAAATGCAACGCAAAAATTGACCGCGCTTGGGATCGCCCTCACGCGCGGTTTTATTATTTGATTATTTCCAGTCTCCTGAAGATCCTTTCCATCTTGTCAATCCCCTCCTCGACTTGCTCCCTGGTGTGAGTCGCCATCAGGGCGAAGCGGATGATGACGGAATCGGGCGGAACGGCCGGTGGAATGACCGGTGTGATGAATACCCCATCCTCAAGGGCATCCCTGACTGCGGTCAGGCATTTCTCTGTGTCACGGACATACAGAGGGAATATCGGGGACTGGGTGACACCGATGTCGAACCCTCTCCTGACGAATTCCCTGTGGGCGAAGTCCGTGATCTCCCAGAGATGCTCGATGCGCTCTGGCTCGCTCAGCATAATGTCGATAGCCTTGATGGTCGCAGCTACGTTCGCCGGCGGCATACTCGCACTGAATATAAGGGAACGGGAATTGTGCCGGATGTAATTGAGCATATTCCTGCTGCCCGCGATGAATCCTCCGAGTGAGCCGAAGGACTTGGAGAACGTACCCATTATCAGGTCAACCCGGTCGGTCACCCCGAAGTAGTCCGCAGTCCCCCTTCCGTGGTCGCCCAGGACCCCGAGGGAATGGGCGTCATCCACCATCACCGCTGCATTGTATTGCTCCGCAAGATCCAGTATCCCAGGCAGTGGAGCGATATCACCGCTCATAGAGTATATTCCATCTACCACAATCAGTTTCGGGCTGTTATACTCTACTCGTTGAAGTTTTTCTTCAAGTGAGTCGAGATCATTGTGGGAGAACTTGAACACCTTGCTGAACGACAGCCTGCTGCCGTCTATTATGCTTGCGTGGTCATAGGAATCAAGGAATATATACCCATCCCTGGTTCCAAGGGAGACTACGCCGAGATTAGTCTGGAAGCCTGTGCTGAAAGTCACGGCTTCCTCCTTGCCTACGAGCTTCGCCAGCTTCTCCTCCAGTTCGAGATGTATGTCGAGGGTACCGTTGAGGAAACGGGAGCCCGAACAGCTGGTTCCGTATTTGCGTATGGCTTCTATGGCAGCCTCCTTGAGCCTGGGGTCGTCTGAGAGGCCGAGATAGGAATTGGAACCGAACATCAGGACTGACTTCCCGTCCATCCTGACCACCGGGTCCTGGCCGGACTCGATAGGCCTGTAATAAGGGTAAATCCCCTTTGCCTTTACCTCGTCCGCAAGTGTATATCTGCCAAACAGGTCATTGAAAAGTTCGTTCATATCCGTTGTCCTTAGCGGCTGTCGTACATTTTGGAATAGTAGTTCTGATAATCACCGCTGGTCACGTTGTCCAGCCAGTCCTGATTATCCAGATACCATCGCACGGTCTTCTCGATGCCCTCCTCGAACTGGAGGCTCGGCTCCCAGCCGAGTTCCGTCTTGAGCTTGGTGGAATCGATTGCATAGCGAAGGTCGTGGCCTTTCCTGTCCGTCACGAAAGTGATAAGATCGTCGTCCGAACCTTCGGGACGGCCCAGCAGCTTGTCGGTTGTACGGATCAGCACCTTGATGAGGTCGATGTTCTTCCATTCGTTGAAACCGCCGATGTTGTAGGTCTGAGCCACCTTGCCTTCGTGGAATATCAAGTCTATGGCCCTCGCGTGGTCCTCTACGTACAGCCAGTCCCGCACATTCTCTCCCCTGCCATATACCGGAAGGGGCTTCCTGTTGCGGATATTGTTGATAAACAACGGTATGAGCTTTTCGGGGAATTGGTACGGCCCATAGTTGTTGGAGCAGTTGGTCACGATCGTAGGCATACCGTAGGTATCGTAGTATGCCCGGACGAAATGGTCGCTTGATGCCTTCGCGGCGGAATAGGGGCTGTGCGGCTGGTACTTGTTCTCCTCCGTGAAGAAATCCTCTCCGTAAGGACCGCCTCCGCACTCGTTCCCGTCCGGATCGCCCTCCGGCCTGGTCAGTTCAAGGGCACCGTAGACCTCGTCGGTGGAAATGTGGTAGAACCTCTTCCCTTCCCAGCCCTGCGGCTCCCAGTATTCCCTGGCGGCCTGGAGCAGGGTCAGCGTCCCGAGCACGTTGGTCTTCGCGAATACGAAAGGATCCGTGATCGACCTGTCCACGTGGCTTTCCGCGGCGAGATGGATGATTCCGTCCACCCCATTCTCCGAAATCACGCGCTTGACGGTCTCGAAATCACAGATGTCAGCCTTGATGAAGGTATAGTTCGGCCGGTCTTCGATATCCTTGAGATTGGCAAGGTTGCCGGCATATGTAAGCTTGTCGAGGTTGATGATATGGTACTGCGGATACTTTTCCACGAACAGGCGTACCACGTGGCTGCCGATGAAACCGGCTCCGCCGGTTATGATTATATTCCTTTCGAATGACATTTCCTTCTGTTTTACTGTAGTTTACCTTCGTTCACCGCATCGTAGGCGAGGCGCTTGCGGAAGATGTCTATCGCAGTGAATATCGACGACATCATCGAATGAGGGTCGGCCTCATCCCTGCCCGCCATCTCGTATGCCGTGCCGTGGTCGGGCGAAGTGCGTACGATCGGAAGTCCGGCGGTGAAATTGACCCCGTCGTCGAATGCTATGGCCTTGAAAGGCGAAAGCCCCTGGTCGTGGTACATAGCAAGGGTCGCATCGAACCTGGCATAATGGCCGAGACCGAAATATCCGTCAGGGGAATACGGGCCGAAGGCGAGGATCCCTTCCTCATTGGCCTCCTTGACCGCAGGAAGGATTATCCTTTCCTCCTCATCCCCGAGGAGTCCGCCGTCTCCGCAATGCGGGTTCAGGCCGAGGACTGCTATCTTCGGCTCCACTACGCCGAAATCCCTCTTGAGAGACTCGGAGATAAGGCGGAGCTTCTTGACGATCTTCTCGACGGTAATGGCGCCGGGGACCTCCCTGAGCGGTATGTGACCGGTAACGACACCGACCTTCAGCCTGTCCGAGACCATCAGCATCGCCACGTCGTCCACTCCGAATACTTTCTGGAGATATTCGGTGTGGCCGGTATTGCCGAAGCCTTCGTCCACCATCGCCCTCTTGTTGATCGGAGCGGTGACCATCACGTCCACATCCCCTTTCTTTATGTCCTCGACGGCGCACTCCAGAGACTTGATCGCGGCCCTGGCGGATTCGGGGGTGGACATCCCGGGCTCCACGAAGAAGTTGTCCGGAAGGCAGTTCACGATGTTGATCTTCCTCGGTTTCGCATCCCTGGCGTTCTGGATCACATAGACATCCATCTGGTCGAGGTTGTGGATATGCTTGCGGTAGAAACCGAATATCTTGGACGAACCGTAGATCACCGGAGTGAAAGATTCCAGGATCCTGGCGTCCGAAAGGGACTTTATTATCACTTCATAACCGATGCCGTTACCATCACCCTGCGTGATGGCTACCACCGGTCTTCTGCTGTTTCTTTCTGACATATTATATCGTAATGTAATTTATTCAAAATCAATAAGGTTGCCCTCCGCTTCAGCCTTGAGCCTCTCGAATCCTTCGTCGGGAGGCAGCTGGACACCCGCAGCTACGGCGCCCGCTCCGGCATTCACAGCCAGACGGTCGCATCTTTCATTCTCGGGATGTCCGGCGTGTCCCCTCACCCAGTGGAAAGACACATCGTGGAGACGGTAAACCGCCAGGAAACGCTGCCATAGATCGGGATTCTTGACCTTTTTCCATCCCTTGCGCTCCCAACCTGCGAGCCAGCCTTCGTTGACGGCTTTCACCACATAGGACGAATCGCTGAACACTTCCACCTTCGCGTGCTGCCAGCGGATCGCTTCCAGCCCGGTAATGACCGCAAGCAGTTCCATACGGTTGTTTGTAGTGCAGCTGAATCCACCGCTCATTTCCTTTTCCAGGGACCCGCACCGGAGAATGACGCCGTAACCTCCGGGACCTGGATTCCCGCTTGAGGAACCATCGGTATAGAGGTATATGATCGGCCTGTCCATTGTTTCCATAAATACAAATATACGTAGAATTTTTTGGGCGACTTCATTTTTGTGACTAAATTTGAGAACTTATGAACATTCTCGTAACAGGGGCGAACGGCCAGCTTGGCACGGAACTCCGGAACATAACGGCAGGCAGCCGCAACAGGTACATATTCTCGGACGTATTATCGCTGCCGGGCGTGGAAACCATCAATCTCGACATCACCGACATAGCAGCCATCCGGATCGTATGCGAATCCGAGCGCATAGACGCCATAGTCAACTGCGCCGCGTACACCAACGTGGACAAGGCTGAGGACGATGCACAGATGGCTATGCTGATCAACAGCACCGCAGCGGGCAATCTGGCCAGGGTTGCCGCGGAGCGCGGCGCCACCCTGGTCCACATCTCGACCGATTATGTATTCAGCGGGGCCACGGCAGTCCCTTGCAGGGAAGACCAGCCCACCGAACCCCTCGGTGTCTATGGTTCCACCAAGCTTTCAGGTGAGAAGGAGATAGAGAAATCCGGCTGCAGATGGATCATCCTGCGCACCGCCTGGCTCTACTCCCCTTACGGCAGGAATTTCGTCAAGACGATGCGCCAGCTGACGGCTGAGCGGGCTTCGCTGAAGGTAGTGTTCGACCAGGTAGGGACGCCGACCTATGCCCGCGACCTCGCGGGCCTGATAGCCACCATAATAGACCAGGGGATGCTGGACCGCACCGGAATATACCACTACAGCAACGAAGGAGCCATCTCCTGGTACGACTTTGCCAAAGCGATATGCGAGCTTTGCGGGAACAGCTGCGACATCCAGCCCTGCCATACTGGCGAATATCCCACCAAAGCGGTCAGGCCGCATTTCTCGGTTTTCGACAAGACCAAGGTCAAGGAGACTTTCGGAATCACGATCCCTTACTGGAAGGATTCCCTGAAAGACTGCATCAACAGATTGGAACAAGCATAAACAACACCTTCAAGATGAAAGGAATAGTACTAGCAGGAGGAAGCGGGACACGACTCTACCCGATCACGAAAGGGGTCAGCAAGCAGATGCTGCCTGTCTTCGACAAGCCTATGGTATACTACCCCGTCTCGGTCCTTATGAATGCCGGGATCAGGGACATACTCGTCATATCCACCCCGACCGACCTGCCCGGATTCAAGCGTCTCCTGGGCGACGGAAGCGATTTCGGGGTCAACTTCGAATATGCGGAACAGCCGTCCCCAGACGGTCTGGCGCAGGCTTTCATCATCGGCGAGGATTTCGTCGGTGACGACTGTGCCTGCCTCGTACTCGGGGACAACATATTCCAGGGAGCCGGTTTCCACGAGCAGCTCGTCGAAGCCGTCCGCACTGCCGAAGAGGAAGGCAAGGCCACCGTATTCGGCTATTGGGTCAGCGACCCGCAGAGATACGGAGTCGCCGAGTTCGACCCGCAGGGCAACTGCCTGAGCATCGAAGAGAAGCCGGCCGAGCCGAAGAGCAACTACGCCGTCACCGGACTGTATTTCTACCCGAACGAGGTCGTGCGGATAGCCAAGCACATCAAGCCGTCCGCCCGCGGAGAACTCGAGATAACGACCGTCAACCAGGAATTCCTGGCAGCCGGGAAACTGAAAGTCCAGAAACTCGGACGCGGTTTCGCCTGGCTGGACACCGGCACCCACGAATCCCTGTCCGAGGCATCCACCTACATCGAGGTGATCGAAAAGAGACAGGGGCTCAAGGTAGCCTGCCTCGAAGAGATAGCGTTCCGCAACGGCTGGATCTCGGCGGACAAGCTCCGTGAGATCGCAAAGCCTATGATAAGGAACCAGTACGGACAATACCTGATGAAAGTAGCTGAGGAAGGATGAACGTTATCAAGACACCGATAGAAGGCGTAGTGATCATCGAACCGAAACTGTTCGGCGACGACAGGGGCTATTTCTTCGAATCTTTCAACCAGAGGGAATTCGAGCAGGAGGTCGCTCCCATAGAATTCGTACAGGACAACGAAAGCAAATCCCGCTACGGCGTGGTCAGGGGCCTGCATTTCCAGAAGGGGGAACACGCCCAGAGCAAGCTCGTCAGGGTGGTCAAGGGAGCGGTGCTGGACGTCGCTGTCGACATCCGCCCGGGCTCCCCTACCTACGGTATGCACGTGGCAGTCGAACTCACCGAAGAGAACCACCGCCAGTTCTTCCTGCCAAGGGGTATGGCTCACGGCTTCAGCGTCCTGTCCGAAGAAGCCATATTCCAGTACAAATGCGACAATTTCTACTGCCGTGAGTCCGAAGGGGCCATTGCCTGGGACGATCCTGACCTGGGGATAGACTGGCGCATCCCCGCCGACAAGGTCATCCTGTCGGAGAAAGACAGCCACCATCCGAGGCTCAAGGATCTGGAGTAATCAGGAAATCTTGCTGTAGTCCTTAATACCATACTTGTCCTTGCGCAGCTCAGCCGCCAGGGACGAGTTCTTTTCCATAGAGAGGGAAGGATCCTCCGCGAGGATATGCTCGGCATAGCTCCTGGCATCGGACAAGACCTGTCCGTCACGCGCCAGGGATGCGATGTTCAGGTTGATCGGCAAGCCGCTCTGCTGGGTTCCTTCCAGGTCCCCGGGCCCGCGCATCTTCATATCTTCCTCGGCGAGGTCGAAACCGTTCTCGGTTGCACACATCAGTTCCAGGCGCTTCCTCGACTCCCTGCTGACCTTGTCTCCGTGCATAAGCACGCAATAGGATTTCTCGGATCCGCGCCCCACCCTGCCGCGCAGCTGGTGGAGCTGTGCCAGGCCGAACCTCTCTGAACTCTCAATTACCATCACCGATGCATTCGGGACATCCACGCCTACTTCAATGACGGTGGTCGAAACCAGTATGTCCGCACGCCCCGAAGCGAAAGCATCCATATTGAACTGCTTCACTTCCGCAGTCTGCTGGCCGTGCACTATGGCCACCTTGTAGTCCGGCAGCGGGAACCTCCTGACGATCTCCTCGTATCCAGCCTCCAGGTTCAGGTAGTCCAGTTTCTCGCTTTCGAATATAAGGGGATAAACGATGAACACCTGCCTTCCGGAGGCGATCTCCTTCCTTATGAAATTGTAGAGGGCAGGGCGCTTGCCTTCACCCACCAGGATAGTCTGGATAGGCTTCCTGCCGGGAGGCATCTCGTCGATCACTGAGACGTCCAGGTCGCCGTAGAAAGTCATTGCCAGGGTCCTCGGTATCGGCGTGGCCGTCATTACTAGCACGTGCGGCGGGATGCCGCCGGACCCCTTGGCCCAGAGCTTCGAACGCTGCTCCACTCCGAAACGGTGCTGCTCGTCTATTATGGCCAGGCCCAGGTTCTTGAACTTGACCTCATCCTCAATCAGGGCGTGAGTGCCTATGATTATACCAACGGAACCGTCCTGCAGCCCTTCGTGGATAGGCCTCCTGGCCGCCTTGGAAACGGAGCCGATCAGCAATTCGCACCGGACGCCGGTGTTTGCAAGATACTTGGTTATGTTGGTGTAGTGCTGGCGCGCAAGCACCTCGGTAGGTGCCATGATGCAAGTCTGATAACCGTTTCCGATAGCGATGAGCGCCGTCAGGACGGCGACCATAGTCTTGCCGGAACCCACGTCGCCCTGCAGCAGGCGGTTCATCTGATGGCCGCTCATCAAGTCTGAACGTATTTCCTTGATCACGCGCTTCTGAGCCCCGGTAAGTTCATACGGCAAGGCCTGGTAGCATTTATTGAAAGCCTCCCCC
>JAGDBQ010000065.1 GCA_017958985.1 Bacteroidales bacterium | reverse complement strand
GCAAGCACCCCTGTCCTTGGCCTTAAGGCCGGCGGCTCCCACTCCTTCAACTATGAAGGATTGTCTGGAGTCAAATTCAAAAATGCTGTCGTGATCGAACCATCTTTAGGATGGAGCTGGGGTTTGAAATCCGGTAACGGTCTGACACTCGGACTCGGGGCAGCATTGTACATGCCTGTCGGTGAATCAAGGACTGACAAGAAGGTTCTTCCAATGCCGAAACTGTCTTTCGGGTTTGAGTTCTGATCTGACATAACAAAAAAAGCCCTGGAAAAACTCCAGGGCTTTTTTATGTGCGGTAGGTGAGAGTCGAACTCACACGGGCTAGCGCCCACTACCCCCTCAAAGTAGCGTGTATACCATTTCACCACTACCGCAGGTATGTCCCCGTCAATCGGGACTGCAAAAATAGATATTATTCCGGAAATACCAAAATTTTTTCGCGGATAAATTATTATTCGTATCTTTGTGCGCTTTCACGGGATGAAAGCTAAAGGTTAATTTTTAATAATTACAAAACAGATTCACAATGGCTGTTAAAATCAGACTTCAGCGCCACGGAAAGAAGAATTTCGCATTCTTCCACATTGTTGTGGCTGACTCTCGCGCACCTCGCGACGGTCGTTTCATCGAGCAGATCGGCTCTTACAATCCTAACACCAACCCCGCAACGATCGTCCTCGATTCAGAGAGGGCTCTCGCTTGGCTCAAGGTAGGTGCCCAGCCAACCCTCGTTACCCGCAGGATCCTTTCTTACGAAGGTGTCCTTCTCAGGAACCATCTTGACGGCGGTATCGCGAAGGGTGCTTTGACACAGGAGCAGGCCGACCAGAAATGGAACGCTTGGAAGGCTCAGAGGGATGCTAAGATCGCTGCCAAGAAGGAAGGTCTTGTAAAAGACGCCAAGGAGGCAAAGAAGGTCGCTCTCGATGCTGAGAAGAAGGTAAATGCCGAAAGGGCCGAGGCCATCGCCAAGAAGGCCGAGGAGCTTGCAGAGGCCGAGCGCAAGGCCGCAGAGGAAGCTGCAGCGGCTAAGGCTGCTGAGGAAGTTGCCGAAGAGGTTGCTCCGGAAGCACCAGCAGAGGCTTAATCGGATGTCCGGGGCTTCTCCAGATTTTCTGCAGATTGCCCGGGTACTGAAGTCCAACGGTACCGAAGGCGAAGTCCTTGTGGGCTTCCGTGAGATCAGTCCGGAGGACTTGAACCTCAAGGAACCGGTGTTCATCGAATTCGATGGACTTCCGGTTCCTTTTTTTATCGAATCTTTCAACCGGAGAGGTACTTCAAGAGCCTTGATGAAACTTACCGGTATCAAGACATTGCAGGATGCCGAAGAGATAGCCGGCCGTCCGGTACTGGCGCCGCGCAGTTCCATCCAGGATTACGAAGATGGAGACGATTCCCTGACGGTGGAGGACCTGGTAGGCTGGACCCTGCTTGATGCGGAAGGCGCCGAGGTCGGCTCCATCACGGGCTATGAAGATATTCCCGGCAATCCTTGCCTTTACGTCGGCTCCGGTCCGGGACAAGCGATGCTGCCACTTCACGAGGACTTGATAATCTTCATAGACGAAGAGGAACGGAAGATTTCGATGACCATTCCTGAAGGATTGTTATAACTACATAGATGATGGAAAAGATAACTGACGTTAACGCCCATCTCCACACCCCGTATTCTTTCAGCGCTTTCGACGATGTCGCCCAGGCGTTGGATATGGCGGCTGCGGAAGGTGTCGGCGTAGTGGGAATCAACGACTTTTACAGCCTTGACGGCTACGCCGAGTGGAAGCAGGGTTGTGATTCAAGGAACCTCTGCCCGATGTTCAACATCGAGTTCATATCCCTGAACAGCGAGGATCAGGCTGCCGGCCTGAGGGTCAACGACCCTAATAATCCGGGACGTACATATCTAAGCGGCAAGGGTCTGGCCTATCCTGTCATACTTTCCGGCAGAGAAGCCAGGTTGCTTGAAGATGTCAGGAAGGAGTCCAACCTCCAGGTAGAGAAGATGTGCGCCAAGCTGAATGCCCATCTGGAGAGCGTCAAGTCCGGAATCAGGATCGACTTCGCGCAAGTGACCAGGGACCTTACCAGGGGTTCGGTCCGCGAAAGGCACCTTGCAAAGGCCCTGAGACTGGCAGTCGACAAGGCATTCCCTGACGGAGATGCAAGGAAAGAAGCATACGGATCCATATTCGGGACTCCTCTGAAGTCCGACCCGGAGGACAAGGCCGCGGTGGAGAATGAAATCCGCAGCCGTTTGCTGAAGGCGGGAGGTGCCGCATTCGTGCCGGAAGATCCGAAAGCATTCCTTCCGATGGAGGTCGTCTGCGACATCATCAAGGCAGCGGGAGGAATACCTACATATCCGTTCCTCGCCGACAATGCGAAGGGCGAGTTCACCGACTTCGAGGGTGACCTCCAGAAAGCAGCGGACACCCTGCGCGCCCGCGGGATCGGGTCCGTGGAATTCATCACCACCAGGAACACCACCAAGGTGCTTGAGGAATATTCCGACTATCTCCAGGACGAGGGCTTCATCGTGACTTTCGGATCGGAGCACAACACTCCTGCGATGGAACCGATCAAGCTCCGCACCAGGGATGCGGAAGGACTCAGCGAGAAGCTGTTGCGTACGAATTACCGTGGAGCCTGCGCCGTAATCGCCCATCAGGCAGGCTTGGAATCTGTTGAGGAAGGCGACTTGATAATCAGGGAAACTCTTAATAAGTAGGACTATATGAAAGAGATCGAAGATCTTGTGGCGGTTTCGAGGAAGTACGGCCAGGACGGCAGGTACGTGATCGCCGGAGGCGGAAACACCTCATTCAAGAATGCTGACAGGCTTTGGGTCAAGGCCAGCGGCCACGCCCTTGCCACCATCACCGAGGACGGTTTCGCAGTGCTTGACAGGAGCCTTCTCAACCCGATGGGAGAAAAGAAATACAGTTCCGACGTGGCGGAGCGCGAAGCTCAGGTAAAGAATGACCTGGCCAACGCCTGCCTGACGAAGGACAGGCGCCCTTCGGTGGAGACATCCCTCCACAACTGTATGGAAGCGGCGTATGTGGTACACCTCCATCCTACTCTCGTCAATGGCCTTATGTGCTCTGCCAAGGCTGAGAGCCTCTGTGCCGAATTGTTCCCGGAGGCCATCTATGTGGCTTACACCGACCCTGGATATACCCTTTTCAAGAAGGTATATGACAAGATCAAGGCTTACCGCAAGGAGAAGGGCTGCGAGCCTAAGGTCATATTCCTCCAGAACCACGGTATATTCGTCGGCGCCGACACTACGGCTGAAATAGTCGGTATCTATGACGGGATAATGGCAAAGCTCGGCCAGGTGGCAACGGACGTCGAAAAGATGATTTCGGAAGATGCTCCTGTGTGCGACTGCGCGAGCGAGGTCATTCCGGCTGTCAGGACTATCCTGAGCCGCTCCGGCAGGGGACTCAAGACCCTGAGGGTTACCAACAACGCGTTGGTGAAGTGTTTCCTTGAAAGCAGGGAGGCCGTTGGCAAGGTGATGTCTCCTTTCACCCCGGACGAGATAGTCTATTGCAAGAGCGAATACATCTACATCGATCCGAAGGGTCCGGAGGACCTCGTAAAACAGGGCGAGAAGAAGATCGAAGCTTTTGTGCTTAAGCACGGATTTACTCCTAAGGTGCTGCTGATCAAAGGTATAGGCCTCGTGGCTGTCGGCAGCGACTCCAAGAACGCCGGGATCATCACGGACGTATTCCTGGATGCGATGAAGGTTGCCTCATATGCCGGAAGCTTCGGCGGAGAGCATCCTATGACCAAGCGCCAAGTGGCGTTCATCGACAACTGGGAGGTGGAGAATTACCGCCGCAAGGTGGCTTCTTCCGGTTCCCGCGGAAGGGTCGAAGGCAAGACGATCATCGTCACCGGTGCCGCCCAGGGATTCGGTGAGGGAATAGCCCGCGAGCTGCTCAAGGAAGGCGCCAACATAGTGGTCGCCGACCTGAATGAGGTCACCGGCAACAAGACCGTGGAGGGCTTCAACGCCCTGACCAAGGCCAACAAGGCCATATTCGTGAAGACCAACGTGGCGGACCTCGACAGCCTCAAGAACCTCGTAAGGGAAACTGTCCTCAACTTCGGCGCCCTTGACGCTTTCGTCTCCAATGCCGGAGTCGTCCGCGCAGGGGACCTCGAGGCAATGACTCCTGAGAATTTCTCATTCGTGACCGACATCAACTACAAGGCATATTTCTACTGCGCCAAGATCGCCAGCCACGTGATGAAGATCCAGACGGCGCACGATCCAGAGTATTTCGCCGACATAATCCAGGTGAACTCCAAGAGTGGACTCGCAGGCAGCAAGGCCAATTTCGCCTATGCGGGCAGCAAGTTCGGAGGCATCGGACTGACCCAGTCGTTCGCCCTCGAACTCGCTCCTTTCAGGATCAAGGTCAACTCGATCTG
>JAGDBQ010000007.1 GCA_017958985.1 Bacteroidales bacterium | reverse complement strand
TATGGTGACCTTGTGGTTGCCTTCGCCGACATATCCCCAGTCTGCATCAGCCATTTCTCCCGGCCCGTTTACGATGCATCCCATCACGGCTATGACTGTATCCTTCAGGTGGGCAGTCTTCGCCTTCACCTCCTCGAACGTAGCCTGGAGGTCATACATCGTCCTTCCACATCCGGGACAGGCTATGTATTCCGGCTTGTAGAAACGCCGCCTTGCGGCTTGCATCAGCTCATCGGAAAGATACTTCCCGACCCCCGATTCCGCGATGTCTGCACTATTGCCCTCGTCATCGATATACCGCCCCTCTATGACAAGTTCGTCGAGGTCCTTGTCCAGAAGCCTCTTGCCGAAATCGCAGGAGACATCCAGCAGCAAGGTCTCATAGGAAGGGGAGTCATAGTTCGCCACCGCCGTCCTGCCTGAAATCGAGACGGCAGTCAGGGAAGATGTGACCTTATGGTCATATCTAGCGGCAAGATACTCTGCCACAGGTATTTCCGCTTCAGGATCCTCCGTCAGGGACACCCTGAGCGTGTCTCCTATACCCTCTGACAGGAGTGAAGAAATCCCGATGCAGGACTTTATGCGTCCGCTGTCTCCGTTGCCAGCCTCGGTCACTCCGACGTGGAGAGGGAAGACATATCCGCTCTCTCTCATCATTGCGGAAAGCTTGCGATAGGCTTCCACCATCACTATAGTGTTGCTGGACTTGAGGGACACCACCGCATTGAAGAATTCAGCCTCGATGCACATCCCCAGCCACTCCATCGCAGCCCTGGCCATCGCGTCAGGAGTATTGCCGTAGAGGTTCGTTATATATTCGCCGAGGGAGCCGTGGTTTATGCCTATGCGTATGGCGGTGCCGTTCTCCTTGCACACATCGATCAGCTTGGAGAACTGCTCCCTGGCCTTGGAATGGTCACGGTGGAAATTGCCGGGGTTGATCCTGACCTTTTCCACGAACGGGGCCACCAGGAGAGCGGTCTGGGAAGAGAAATGGATGTCAGCCACGATCGGGACCTGGATGCCCATTGCTGCAAGACGTGACTTTATGGCCTTGACGCACTCTACATCCGAAGGTCCGGGCACCGTAAGCCGTATCATCTCCGCACCAGCGGCGTAAAGGCGTACGCACTGGGCGACGGTGGCTTCCACATCGCTTGTATGGGTATTGCACATCGTCTGGACGACAAGGGGATTGCCGCCGCCTATCAGGACGTTACCTGCCCTGGCTGTCAGAATCTTCATTTGATTTAGGATGATAGACTTGCTCGTATGCTTCGTGTCGGAGCTGGGCCCTGTTCTTGCCGGTCCTCCTGCTGAGATGGTAATACAGGCCCGCCGTCACCACAACGTCGAACGGATAGGCGAACCGGTAGTAGTCTTTGCTGTAATAGTCAGGATCGTAGATTGAGTTCCAGCTCCACCGTACGTTGGCATTGACGTGGAACTCGAAAGGATCCAGTACGAAGCCGAATCCGAGGCCGGCGTTTAGACCATAGTCAAAGCGCCTGTCAGTTTCCTTGAAGGCGTGCACCAGATCTTCCCTGACATATTCTCCGGTCCTTTCGATATTCAGCCTGTAGCCAGCATAGATACCGGCATCCGCGGCCACCATATAAAACGGCCCGTCAGTATGCAGGTGCAGCATAAACGGCAGTTCCACGACATCCATGACGGCCTTGACAGCACCTTCGATGTCGGGAGTGACCCCTGTCTCCTTGTTCTCCTTGAACTTGTAGCCCTCGTGGCTGTACCTCAGTCCGATCTTGGAGCCTATCACGGGACTTCCGTCGAACAGCTTGTAGCACCTGATGTAATAGATCCCGTAGGTATCGAGGAGATACAGGGTGGTCTGTGTCTTGGTAGGATTGAACATCATCCTGTTCGCGGTTCCGCCGTATTCCACGCCTATCATCGAATAGTCGTTGAGCTTGAAAGCCTTCTCGAGTTTCACGGTATCCAGATAGGCGTCAGTATATTCCACCTTTGTCGAATCGGATGGGGCCTGAGCCTGGGAAAAGTGCGGGACCAGGGCAACGAATATGCAGAACAATGTCTTGAAGATCACTTTCATAGCCGGCACTATTTAAACATTGTTTCAAGATCGAGGTCCTGGACCACTTCACTCCGTTCAGGTATGACGATGAAGTCTTCGTCGTCAATCTTCAGATACCTGACCTTCTCCGGCTGTATGTGCTTCAGAAGATTGCCGGTATCGACTATCCCGTTTCGGTTCACATCTTCAGTGATCCTGATGGCATACTTGCCTTGCTGGAGATATGGGAAGAGAAGCTGGCAGTCGGACTCGATTATGTACGTGCGTATGATTTCCGATTTCGATTCTTTCTGGAAATCGACGATATACTTGTTCCTGACCCCTTTTACGTTCAAGGTCAGCGAACTCAGGTCCTCGTCTTTCGGAAGCGAGATCTTGACCTTGGTACTGTCGTTCCAGTAGCCGTTTATATCCTTGAATGTCCTCTCCGGGATATTGAATATGTAGTCCCACCCCGGCTGGATCTTGCAGAGGGGAGTGATGTCATATTTCCGGAGATTGGTTGAATCCCGTTCGATCTTGAACTTTTCGACCTCCTCCTTCTGCCTCGGATTCACCGAGGTGAACTTGAGTGAATCGAAGAAGGCAAGGATCGGAGGGTCGTCGAATACGATGGAATAACCATACTGTTCGAATGTCTCGGGCGTCGCCTTGAGAGTCAGGGCGCAGACCGTATCCGCGTGCTGCACCTTCTTGCGTGCCGCCCTCGACTTGGGCTTGTTCTCCTCCACAAGGCTCACTTCCTCCGTCTCCGGTTTCAGGACCCCCAGCGAATCAGTCTTCCAGTACCTGACGTTCAGGAAAAGGGTATCAGGCATCGGACGCTGGACATTGAGCCAGAGAAGGAGACTGTCCTTGCGCGGATTGAATTCGGTGATGACCCGTTCAGGTGCATATCCCCGGAACCAGAGAGAGTCTATCTGGGTATCCGGAGCCATGAAGGTTATATACGACGCCCTGTCTGAAAGCCTGACCTTGTTCATCAGCATCTGCTTGGACGGACGCTCGCGGAATACGTTCAGCTCCACATCGGAACGTCTTGCCAGGCAGGCCAAGGTATCTTTCATGTCGTATTTCATCAATTCGGGCACCGAATCCCTTACGACGTACTTGGGCTGGAATAGCGTATCGAGGAAAGCGATCCTGT
The DNA here is from genome assembly GCA_017958985.1 of Bacteroidales bacterium. Lineage (GTDB taxonomy): Bacteria > Bacteroidota > Bacteroidia > Bacteroidales > UBA932 > Cryptobacteroides. The sequence goes on along the minus strand of JAGDBQ010000007.1, from coordinate 11,760 downwards.
CTTCATCAGGGTCGTAGATATTGTTCCCGTTACCGTCCACTATGGCATACACCCTGTAAAGCGTATCCTGGATGTTGCGTACGGAGAAATATCCCCAGTCATCCGTCTTGGCGGAGGCGGCAGGCCTGGTCAGGAATACCGCCGAATCGCGGTGGTCCTTGTACAGCATCACCGTCGCACCTTTGATGGGTTTCAAGTCATTGCAGTTGAAGACCCTGCCGGTCATATACAACGAATCTATGGTCTCTCCTGTCGAGAACCAGGTCGTGAAACCCGGGAACATATTGCTCTCGTTGTTGTCGGCTATGGCATTCGTCAAGTCAAGAGTATAGGTAGTATTCGGAAGGAGGTCTTCCTCGAAGTAGACCACCAGGCTCTTGCCCTTGATCTTATAGCGGGGAGACTTGCTCAGAGGAGGGGACAAGTATATTCCCTTGTTGTCCTTCACGGTAACATATTCGTCGAAAGTGAATACAATCTGGGTCCCGTGCACCGGCACCTTGGTCGTTCCGGGAACAGGGGAGACCTTGCGCATTACCGGTGGGATGGAATCCCTCGGTCCTCCGGTCGGAGCTTGCGTAGTATTCGCGCAGGATGGCGAGAAGACCGACAGGGCGATGATGGCCACAACCGGAATCAACGGGAAATATCTTGACAGGAACTTTTTCATCACGGATTCATAACATTCAAAAATCAGGCTCACATATCAGTCCTGGCGACAGATTGTACGCCGTCTATTGAGGCGAGCTTGCGGATCATCCTCTCGAGGGCGGTCTTGTCGTGCACCAGGAGGTCGATGTAGCCATCGAATATGCCCTCTTCGGTACTGAGGAACACTTTCTTCATATTCACTCCCATCACCAGGGAGATGTAACGGGAAATCTCGTTCAGGAGGCCCATCCTGTCTATTCCCTTGAAGGAAAGACGGACAGGGAAGGCCTGATCGTCAGCGCTGCCTCCCCACTGTGGGACCACGACCCAGTCTCCGTGCTTGGAAGCGATGCTGTCCGCGACGGGGCAGCTCTTCTTGTGGACGGTCACGACTCCGTCAGGAGACTTTATCCCGATCACTGAATCGCCGGGGATGGGACGGCAGCAGGAAGCTATCACATATTCGTCCTTGTCCGGTTTCCGGACAGGTGCCGCAGCTTCCTTCTTCTTCCCGAACCTGAGGAATGAGGACCAGTAGCTGTGGTTCTTATCCATCTTTTCGCTAACGAGGATTTCTGATAGGTCATCCAGTTTAACCAGGCCGAGACCAATCCTGAACATAAACTCTTCAGTGCTTCGGGACGGGATGTTGAAATGGTCGACCAGCAAGGCGACTGCGTCGTCGGACATCCTGTACCCCCTCGCTTCGAAGTTCTCCTTGAGCAATTTGCGCCCAGCCTCCACGACCTCCTTCTTGTGGCCCTTGAAATAGTCGATGACTATGTTTCGGGCATGCCTGGTCTGAAGGAACTGGAGCCATTCGCGCTTCGGCTTGCCATTCTCCGCAGTAATGATCTCTATCTGGTCTCCGGTCTTGAGGACGTGGGAGAGGGTGACGAGTCTCATATTGATCTTGGCCGCAATGGCCTTGTTACCGATCTCCGTATGTATGAGATACGCGAAATCCAGAGCTGTCGCACCCTTGCGGATGGTCTTCTGGTCACCCTTCGGAGTGAATACGGTTATCTCACTGCTGGTAAGGTCATTATGAATTATGTCCAGGAGTTCCAGAGCATTCACGTCAGGACTTACGAGTATTTCCTTCACCTTGGCGAGCCACTTGTCCATCTCGCTGTCGTTCTCGCTGATATACCCTTCCTGCTTGTATGTCCAGTGAGCCGCGATACCCTTTTCGGCGATGTCATCCATTCGCTTGGACCGTATCTGGACCTCGATCCAGATGCCCTTGTCGCTCATAAGGGTACAGTGCAGCGCTTCGTATCCATTGCTCTTCGGATGTTTCACCCAATCACGCACACGGTCCGGCTTGTACCTGTATATTCCGGTGATGATCGAGAAAATATGATAGCACTGGTCACGCTCGCTCTCCTTTGAATTCGGATCCGGGTTGAACACTATCCTGAGCGCGTACAAGTCGTAAACCTGCTCGAAGGTGATGTTCTTCGTCTGCATCTTGTGCCAGATCGAATACGGAGTCTTCACCCTTTTCCTTACCACGAAATCAAAACCTGCATCCTTCAGGGCTTCGCTGATCGGAGCGATGAAATCGTCGATCTGCTTCTCCTGTCCGGCTATGTTCTTGTTGACCAGGGCGCTGATTTCATTGTATGCATCCGGTTCCTTGTATTTCAGGCAGATATTCTCCATCTCCGACTTGATCTCGTAGAGACCGAGTCTGTGGGCCAGCGGGATGAAAATGAACATCGTTTCCCCAAGGATCTTGTCCCTCTTGTATTCAGGCATGAACTCGATGGTTCTGCAGTTGTGCAGGCGGTCCGCAAGTTTAATCAGAACCACGCGGACATCATCGTTCAATGTGAGGAGGATCCTTTTGAAGTTCTCCGCCTGGAGGCTTTCCTGGCTGCTGTCAGAGAGCTTCTTAGTGCGGTCCTCGTTGTCGAGGACTGTCTTGATCTTGGTCAGGCCATCCACAAGACTGGCTATCTTGTCACCGAAAAGGTTCCTGAGATCGTCGACCGTGTAGTCCGTATCCTCTACGACGTCGTGCAGGAGGGCCGCGGAAATCGACTTGTAACCGAGACCGATGTCACTGACGACTATCTTGGCAACCTCCAGGGGATGAAGGATGTACGGATCGCCGGAATGCCTGCGCACGTTCTTGTGAGCTTCGTTGGCGAAATCGAACGCCTTCTGGACGACATCCAGCTCCTCGCTGTTGGCACAACGATTCTGCGCTGCGGCCTTCAATTCGCCGTAACTCCTGTTTATCTGATCGTAATCCTGTTCTGTGAATTTGGAGAAACTCATACTTTCTCGATTTCTTTATCGCTTTCCGCTACTTTCTGGAACGAATATGAGAACTGGGCGCCATAAAGTATTATGAGCCACCCTAACCTCAGCCATATCATAAAGAGCGGAATCGCTGCGACCGCTCCGTAAACCGCATTGAGTTTCACCACCATAACCTGCGTCTCAAGATAGAGGTACTGGAGTACCGTGAAGGCGATACCGGCGAGCAGGGCCGCCTTGAGGGCATACCTGTAGTCCACGTAGGTCGCAGGGATGAACTTGTACATAGCCGAGAGTGTCATCACCGCGACTCCTCCGAATATGCACCAGCCCAGGAAAGACTTGATGGAATCCGTAATTCCGATCCAGTTGGGGATGAGGTCGAGAACGTGGGTATAGACCACGGTCCCCGCAAAGAATATGATGATGATGAAAGGAATGATTGTCATTATGATGATGTCTATCCCGTAGCTCTTCAGAGCCTTCCTGCGCGGTTTGCGCACGTGCCAGACATTGTTGAATACTTTCTCGACACGGTTCATCATCCAGATCACGAGCCATACGAAAGACAGGGCGGTGATCATCCCGAACACTCCGGACCTTGCAGCCTTGATGATATTGTCCGCTCCATCCATAAGGGTATCGATCAGGGTCTGGTTGATGTCGGCGGAATACAAGGCTTCCTGGAGCAGTTTCTCCAGTCCGAAACCGCTCGTGATAGCGAAAGCGACCGCCACCAGGGGAACTGCAGCCATCGTGCAGAAATAACTCAGGGCAACCGACTGGAAGCCGATCTTCTCGTCGGCGAAATTCCTAAGCGCATCCATCACCACGCGCACGTCCCGGAGGAGCCTTGCCCTGGCCTTGGAAAGCTCGTCAAGGTTGATCTGCCAAAGATCGTGTCCGAGGAACTTGTTGATCCACCGGATGTAAGTCTTAATCTTGAATATGATCTTCCTGAACCAGTTCATAGCCTAAAACAAAGTTGGTTCAGCTTCCTGTCCTTCCTTGGGGACCATAGCGAAGAACTCCTCTTCCGATACGATCCTTATCCCCAGATCCTGAGCCTTCTTCACTTTCTCCGGACCGGGTTTGGTGCCGGCCAGCAGGAAAGAAGTCTTTCCGCTCACCGAAGATGCATTCTTTCCTCCGTTCATCTCGATGACGCGTTTCATCTCGTCGCGCGAAATGCTGAAGTTGCCGGAAATGACTATGGTTTTCCCCGCCAGGAGGTCCGATGATGCCTCGGAAGCCTCGATGGAGAACTGAAGCCCCGCGGTTTTCAGCCTGTCGATTACGGACAGATGCGCCGGGTTCCGGAAATAGTTGAATATGCTCTCCGCAATGACATCTCCCACATCGGGAACTGCCAGGAGCTCTTCGATGGAAGCCTCTGCGATGGCATCTATATTCCCGAAATGGAGGGCTACCGCCTTGGCGGTGGTTTCGCCCACGAAACGGATTCCAAGAGCGAAGAGGACTCTGTCGAAAGGCACGCTTACTGATGCACGGAGACTCTCCAGGAAACGGTGGGCGGACCGCTCCTTCCATCCGTCCAGCATCATAAGCTGTGCGGCCGAGAGGGAATAAAAATCGGCAGGAGTCCGTACCAGTCCCAGATTGTACATCTGGTCGATGGTCGCATCTCCTGCCAGCACGTTCATGGCCTTCCTGCCCACGAAATGGACAAGTTTGCCCTTGATCTGGGTCGGGCATCCGTCCACGTTCGGACAGAACCACTTCGCTTCATCCTCCGCCTTGACGAGAGGAGTTCCGCAATCCGGACAAAGGGCAGGGAATACCGGCCTGGCGGCTCCTGCAGGACGCCTGTCCAGGTCCACATCGATTATCTTGGGAATGATCTCGCCACCTTTTATCACTTTGACCGTATCCCCGACACGCACATCCAGCTGGCGGATGAAATCCTCGTTGTTCAGGGTAGCCCGCTTGACGACGGTACCGGCGAGCTGTACGGGCTTGAGATTGGCTACGGGGGTGACTGCGCCCGTCCGACCGACCTGATAGTCGATCGAGAGCAGCTCAGTCAGGGCCTCTTCAGCCTGGAACTTGAAAGCCACCGCCCATCTAGGAGACTTGGCCGTATAGCCAAGGGCATTCTGATATGCCAGCTCATTTATCTTGATAACGATCCCGTCGGTAGCATACGGAAGGAATTTCCTCGCAGCATCCCAATGCCTGATATATCCTTCAACCTCCTCCAGCCCGCTCACTATCCGGCGCTCATCGGAAACAGGCAAGCCCCAGGATGCGGCGGCATCGAGGGCTGCCCCGTGGGTCTCGAAGGAGATGCTCTGGGCCGGGATATGGTACAAGGTACACATAAGGCCGCGCCTTCCGACTTCGGAAGGATCGGTTAGCTTGAGGGAACCCGAAGCGGCGTTCCTGGGATTTGCGAAAGGAGGCTCCTCGTTGTCCTCGCGTTCCTTGTTGAGCCTGTCGAACGATTCATAAGGCATCAGGATCTCGCCCCTGATCTCGAACTCCTCAGGCCATCCTGAACCACTCAGACGCTCCGGGACATTGGCTATCCTTCGAACATTCGCAGTCACATCATCTCCGACGACCCCGTCACCTCTGGTCAGGGCCCTGAAGAGTCTTCCGTGACGGTATGTAAGGCAGATTGCAGTACCGTCGAACTTCAATTCACAGGAATATGTGAACTTCACGTCCCCCAGATCCTTCTCCGCACGGCGCACGAAATCCTCGATCTCCTCGATATTGTAAGTGTTTCCAAGCGAGAGCATCGGATACTTGTGGGGATATTGGGCGAAACGGTCGGAGCTGAGGCCATTGACAAGAGGTCCCAGGTCGCTTCCAACTTTCTGGGTAGGGGAGTCCGGTGTCAGAAGGTCAGGGAAGCGTTTCTCGATGTCCTCAAGCTCGTGCATCAGACGGTCATAGTCGAAATCGCTCATCGTAGGAGCGTTCTCGACATAGTACTTTTCGCTGTTCTCCCAAAGGATCCTGCGAAGTTCCGCCGCACGTATCTCAGCCTGTTCCCTGTCCATTTCAGATTACTGCCTTTATAAATTACAAAATTAACGAAAATTGGCGACAAATTGCTGAAAATGGATTAAATTTGCGATTGCGAATGACGAACATACAAATTTTAAAGAACCCAGATATGAAAGATTCAATCATCATCCTTTGCGGGGGAGGTCCAGCCCCTGGAATGAACACCGTAGTGTGCTCGGTCGCCAAGACTTTTCTATCCAACGGATTCCGTGTAATCGGCCTTCACGGCGGTTATTCCGGTCTATTCAGCAAGACCCCGCGCACCGAGGACATCGACTTCTTCAAGGCGGACGCTTACTTCAACAGAGGAGGATCATATCTTCAGATGAGCCGTTTCAAGCCGACGGATGAGGACTTCGAAAAGAACTTCAACCTGCCTCTTTTCCAGGAGAACAACGTAAAGCTCCTGGTCACGGTCGGCGGCGACGATACTGCCTCTACAGCGAACAGGATCGCCAAATTCCTGGAAGCCAAGGATTATCCTATCCACAACATCCACGTTCCGAAGACCATCGACAACGACCTCCCGCTTCCGGAAAATGCTCCTACCTTCGGATTCAACTCCGCTAAGGACGAAGGCGCCCACATCGCACGCACCGTGTATGAGGATGCCCGCACATCCGGCAACTGGCTGCTCATTTCCGCGATGGGACGTTCTGCCGGCCACCTGGCCCTTGGAATCGGTGAAGCAACCCACTGTCCGATGACCATCATTCCGGAGATGTTCAACAAGACCGCCATCTCCATCGACAAGATCATCAAGCTGACCCTTTCGGCCATCATCAAGAGGAAGCTCCTCGGTATCCCTTACGGTACAGTCGTCGTAGCAGAAGGCGTATTCCACGATCTGGATCCTGAGGATATCAAGGGAACGGGAGTCAATATGACATATGACGAGCACGGACATCCAGAGCTCGGCAAGATTTCCAAGGCAGTCCTCTTCAACGACATCCTCGAGAAGGAGTTCAAGAAGATCGGAATGAAGGTTAAGACCCGTCCTGTGGAGATCGGATACGATGTCCGCTGCCAGGACCCTATCGGTTACGACCTGACCTACTGCACCGAACTCGCTATGGGAGCATATGAACTCTATGCAAAGGGTGAGACCGGATGTATGGTATATGTCGATGCCAACGGAGAAGCCCATCCTCTCTATCTGAAGGATCTCCAGAACGAGGAAGGAAAGATTCCGCCACGCAGGGTGAATATCGAAGGCGGCACTGCAACCAACTATTATTCACACATCTGCCATTATATCACTCCGGCAGATTACGAAGCAGCCAAGGCCTACGTGAAAGACCCTGAAGAATATGATTTCAAGAAGATCCTAAACTGGTAATACTACCATTTCAAAGGAATCGGAAGGCACGGAGACGTTCACATCGAACGGCTCCGTTCTTTTTATGTGCATAAAGTCGATGGCTTCCTGAGGTATGGTGATCCTGACAGAGGAATCTACCGGCGAGAAATTGCATACGAAGAGCAAGGTCTCCGTACCGTCTCCTCTCAGGAAAGCGAAATGCCTGTCCGGGTCGAATCCAGGAGAAGACATATTGCAATAACACAGGTCGAAGGTTGCGCCACGGGACAAAGCCGGATGCGAATCTTCAAGGTGCAGGATACGCCTGAAACCGGAAAGGATGCCGGCCTCGTATCCGGACAGGCCCTGCCCGGTGTGGATATGGCTGCAAAGCCTGCGCAGGGAAGGTACGCTCCACCAGTCGAATATGGTCGTCCTCCCGTCCCGGCCGCTGAATCCTTCCGAGTCCATAGCCCGTTCGCCGACCTCCTCTCCGAAATAGATCATGAACGGAGCCTTGTTGAAGTAAAGGCTCACGGCCAGGGAGGCGTAGGAACGCTGCGCATCACGGCCGAAATAATCCGATGCGAAGCGCTGTTCGTCGTGGTTTTCGAGGAAGTCGAGCATCCGGGACTGCATATCTCCGAGGGACTGCCAGTTCCAGGTGATGCACCTGGCGGACCCACGGTTTTCAACTATCGCCCTCAGGGTGTCGTAAAGACCTGACTTGTCATACAGATAATCGAATCCGGCCTTCTCCAGATAAAGGGAATAGTTCGCTTTTTCATAAACCTCTCCTATGAAGCAAGTCCCTGGGAATTCAGCCTTTATCCTGGCAGTCATCCACCCGAGGAACTGCCAGGGCACCATCTCCACCATATCGCATCTGAACCCGTCCACGCCCTTGGAACACCAGTAACGTACGATGTCCAGCATCCTGTCCCAGGTGGGAGTATGGAAATCACAGTAATTCAAGCGGATAGTCTCATACCAGTCATCGATTCCGGGGGAAGGGGAGAAGCAGTTACCCGATGCCTTGGCCGGATTCTCATAGTAATTGCCCGGCACCGGAAGGGAAAGTTCCTGACCTGGATAGTAGAAGAAATCATTCCCGGGCTGCCAGTGGATGGTGCAGTCGTCAGAAGCACCGAGCGGAGCGACTTCACAGCAGAGGCCGGACTTGCCGTAGGAACGCGAAACGTGATTGGGTACGAAGTCTATCAAAACCTTCAGGCCGGCATCGTGGGTCCTCTTCAATAAAAGCTCGAATTCATCCATCCTTTCTGACGGATTATCAGCAAGATATGGATTTACATCATAATAGTCTACGATAGCATAGGGAGAGCCGGCGCGACCTTTTACGACCTGCGGGTTCACGGCAGGGCATCCTGGGAACGGTTCGGTCGTGGCGTGGCGTATCACGCCAGTATACCAGACGTGGGTAACATTGAGCTCATCCCTCAGATATCGGAGGGTGGCATCGTCAACCGAGGAGAATCTCCCGCATCCATTCTCCTCCAGGGAACCGCTCGGGACAGGGTGGTCGCAGGCATTGCCCCAAAGCCTCGGAAGGATCTGGTATACGATCATCTTGCCCATCCTAGAAACCGATTATGGACCTGCCGCTGGCGCGGTCAATGAACCCGGTGAGGCCGGGCACCTTGAATACCTTTACGAATTCGCCTTCACGGACCACCTGAAGGGATCCCAAGGCTTCGAAATCCACCTTGCCCGAACCGGCATACTCATCCACCGACAGGTATCCCACGCCGAGCGAAGTGATATTCTGGAAGAAATGGGTCCCCTGGCTGGGTTCTATGCGGAAGCCTTCGATACCGTATTCCACCACCATCCTGGCGGCCGAGATATCCGTCCACCCGACGGGAACTCCGAGAGTAGGGATGGAGGAACCCCATCTTCCCGGACCCATCAGGAAGTACGTCTCTCCGGACTCATTCATCCAGGAATTGATATCCGAGATTTCCTCCGCCATTCTCTCCGTCTTCATCTTGTCGAAGGACTCCGGGAGGATGGCTACTATGTATGAAGACTCGGTGAAGAAGCCGTTCCCCAGCGCATTGTCGGCCAGTACCAGCTTCTCCTTTATTCCGCCTGCGGCCGCCTCGTAGGAAGATGCCTGCGAATCCGTTCCGGCAAAGACCGGACGCACCTGGAGCAGCTTCAGGACCGCCTCACGGCCATCCTTGCTCAGGATCGGATCCAGAGCGAACTCTATCTCGACCTCTCCCATAAGTTCCTCCCGGCAGATGGACAGGATGTCGGACATCGCCTTCGCGAGAGGGAAGCGGTCGTACTGGAATACTCCGTCGAATGAAACGATCCTCTGACCGCGCATATGTATTCCAGGAACAAGCATATCATCCTGAGGCACATACGTGGAAGCTACCAGTTCAGGGAACTCATACCCGGCGATCTCTTCGCTGACAGGTATGCTCCTCAGATTGACCCCGTCGTTCCTCGATATCTTGAACGCGGCAGGATTGGTATCCAGCACGTACATTTCGTTCTGGGTGTCCCGCAAAGCCAGCTTCGGGGATGACAGCTGGAGTATCTTATGAGGCTGCTGAGGGTCTATACGGAGCGTCCTGCCGCCATCCACGACCGTCTTGCCCAGACCGAAAGCGACGTTCAGGACACCGTCTTCCGGCTTTTCATAACCTATCGGATAGGCGTTGAGCGACCTTGCCACTCCGGACATCATAGGATAGTAATACCCTCCGTGATCCGTTCCGCAGATGGTCTGGATGATCACCGCCATCTTCTCCTCTCCAAGCAGGTTCCCGCTGGCCTGGATATAATTGCGGCTGCCGGCGAAATATGTGGATGCATATACGCTCTTGACAGCCTTGCTCAGTTCCCGCAGCATCCGGTCACGGTTCTCGACCAGCGGACACATATAGGTAGCGTACACACCAGCGAACGGCTGATAATTGCTGTCCTCCAGCTTTGAACTCGAACGTACTGCCAGAGGATGGCGGACCGTATCTATGAATACCTTCAGGTTCTCGGTAAGTCCGGCAGGGAGGTCCGAGGCCACGAATTCCGAAAGGATCTCGTCATCGGACAGTTCGGAATCTATCACATACTGGAGACCGTTGTCGCGGATGAAGCTGTCGAACCAGTCCGTAGTAAGGACGATGGTCCGGGGAATCGAAATCCGCAGGCCCTCGTATTTGTCTGACAGTGAATGCTTCTGGACGAGATGGTTCAGGAAAGCCAGACCCCTTGCCTTGCCTCCGAGCGAACCGTCGCCGATCCTGGAGAACCAGTAATAGTCCTCATAGGAATCCTTGCGGAACTCCGCGATTATACCCTGACCGATCTGATTGTGATAGCGCTTGATCTGGTAAAGGAGGAAGGTCCTGAACTCTCCGGCATCGGTATGGTGCTCAGCCCTGAAAGTCTCCGCAAGATTGAACAACCCCCTGGCATACAGCCACTTGGAGAACATGTTGCGGGAAGTGTTGCTGTTCAGGACATCATCCGGAATATCATCTATGATCTTCTTCAGCTGGGCGAGGCTGGAAGCCCTTCCGCACTCGACCCCGTTCGAATCGCGGAATACGAAATCCCCGAAGCCGAACTCCTCCTTCATATAATCTCCGAGCTGCATGAAGAGAGTCCTCGAATATTTCTTCAAGAAGCCCACTCCAAGCTCCTGCGCTATGCCAGCCACACTGGCCTGCGAAGACTGGAGAAGCACCGGCATCAGCGGGTCGAAGTCCTTTACTTTCTTCACGAGGTCGATTCCGGCATCCAGCTTCTCAGTCTTGGGATTGTCTCCCTTGTGGACGATCATACCCACATCAGATATGACCCCCAGCAGGTTGTGCTTGTATTTCTCGAAATAGTCCAGAGCCTCCTCGTAACAGGTGGCGAGGAATATCTTCGGCCTCGAACGCTTACGGTTCTTCTTCTGGTCCTCATTCAGCGACTCGGTGAGGAATTCACGGCTTTGCGTCAGGACAAGTTTGTACAACTCAGGAAGATACGTCGAGTAGTACCGTACCGAGTCCTCGACCAGCAATATTCCCTTGACTCCAACCTCGAATACATCGTACTCAGCGTTGGCCGCGTCTTCCAGCAGCTTGACGATCGCGAGTATCAGGTCGGCATTCCCGTGCCAGCTGAAAACGAAATCTATTCCCGACTGGTCATATTCGAAGATACGCTGGCGTACGGCGCGGGAATAGTGGATGAGCATTATGAATGGTATCGTACTTCCCGCAGCCCGGATTTCGGAAGCGAATGAGAACACTTCGTTGTCCCGCTCGTTGTACATACACATTATCATATCCACTTCCTCGTCGGACTCGATGACCTTCCTGGCTTCGGCAGACGAATTCGCCCAGACGAACTTCGGGGGATTGCTGAGGTTGAGCTCACGGTACTCCTCGGTCACCTGGATCTCGATCCGGCCATCTTCCTCGAGGGTGAATGCGTCGTAGTTGCTGCATATCATCAGGATCTTCCTGATCCTG
>JAGDBQ010000064.1 GCA_017958985.1 Bacteroidales bacterium | reverse complement strand
GTCAGTCACCTTCGGGGATGGGTATTTCAGGATGGCGGGTTGCCTGAGACTACTTGATGGTCAGACCGTAGCCTTCCTGCTGAGGCAGGATGTTGGTCTCGACCTTCCACTTGTTGTTCACCCAGTTCGGGTGATTCTGTACTTCTGCAGGAACTACACCGGACATCTTGTTGCCGTAGAGGAAGAGCTGGCCGCACTTCTCCAGACCTGCGAATGAAACAGGGATATTCCCGGTAATGTTGCAATCCCTAAGCTGGATGCCGGTAGCCTTCTTGAGGGTTCCCATCGTGGCAGGGAGCGGACCGGTGATGCCAGGGTTGCTGTACAGCTGGATCACTCCGATGTTCGGAAGCTTGTCCCAGAAGTCAGGAATCTGGCCGCTGAGCTGGTTGCTGTATGCCATAAAGTTCTTGAGTGAAGTACACTTGGCCAATTCCTGAGGAATCGCTCCGCCGATGCCTGTCTGGGCGATGTTGATGCTCTCCAGTTTGGTCAGGTTGCCGATCGCGGCCGGAATGCTTCCGCCAAGGTTCTTGTTGCGGTCGATGTACAGGTTCTTGAGTTCAGTCAGCTGTCCCAGCTTGTCGGACAGCGTGCCGGTGAGGTTGCTGTTCTGGAACCAGAGATCCGTAAGCTTCGTGAGTCCGTAGACTTCCTCAGGAATCTCGCCCTTCACCTTGTTCTGGTTGATCTTCAGGACGGTAAGTTCAGTCAGGTCGCCGATTTCGTGAGGAATGGTCCACTCGGCTGGGATGACGCTGGCTGCGGTGATCTGGATCTTGGTCACACGGTCCCCTTCGACGGTGATACCATACCAAGTGTCCACAGGCTTGGAAAGATCCCAAAGCCTCTCCTCCTTCCAGTTAGCTCCGTCACTTGCATTGTAGATGGCTACAAGGGCGAGGGAGTCGGTCTGGCGGGAAGGAACGGCTTCAGCCTGGCTGAACAGGACTTCCTTCTTGAGATCCTGGTCGCAGCTGAATGTGACCGTAGCCGTGCGGACCTTCCTTGCAGGGTTGGTCTCGAGAGAGAATATGACCTTGTCGTCGCCGGTACCGCTGGTCTTGTCAGCCTTGATCCAGCTTGCATCCTCCGGAATCTCGACCTTCCAGGCCACGTTGGACTCGACCACACCCTCTCAGGAAGTTGATGCAGCACCAGTTTCAACCTGCTCCGGATGTACACTGAGGGCAGGTACCAGAGCTGCCTGGTTGACCTTGACAGTGTGGGAGAGATTCATCGCATTGACCTTGATGTCCAGCGTACGAGGCTCGAGCAGGGTAGTCGGATTCACAGAGACCTTGACTTTGTCGCTGCCTTTGCCGCTGACCTTGTCCACGGTCACCCAGTCGTTTGCCGGAACGACGACGCTCCAGTCCGTATTCGATGTGATAGTCAGCTCGAACTCGCCGCCGCCTGCCTCGGCTTCGATAGTCTCCAGGTCGACAATTAGTGATGGAGCCAGGGATATCTGGCCGACCTTTATGGTTGCGGATTTGTCGCCGGCCTTCACGGTCACGTCAGCGTTGCGGTCTGAGAAGGCCTCGTTGGCCTTGACCGAGATCTTGATCGTGCCGTTCCCGTTGCCTGAAGCAGGGGAGAGGCTTATCCAGTCTGCCGTCGTGCTGGCTGTCCAGGCATCGTTGCAGGTTACTGAAACTGTATTCTCCGAAGCGGCAGCCTCGAAATTGACTGCGATCGGGGATACGGAAAGCTCTGTCACCTGGGTCTTCTGGCAGGAGAACAGAAATGCTCCTGCGGCTACGGCCAGGGTAGCTTTCAATAATGTGTTGATTGTTTTCATTGTGATATACGGTTAATGGTAAGATTTATTCTTTATTCTCCTTGTCTTTCTCACGTATGCCTTGAATACATCAGGCCCTGAATTCTTCAAGACCCGATCAGGAAGGAAATTCCCATCCAGTTCATCCAATATCCGTCTTTCCTCTCTAAGATCCTTTAAAGCGGGAGGAACGCCGGTAAGGCCGTTTGAAACAAATATAAGTGTTTTTTTCTGTAATTTCCACGGGACAGGTTCCCCATCCACCTTCCCGCCGATGTTGGACAACGACAGCCAGAGGTATCTGTAGTAATATTTCCTCAGCAGCCCTGTGCGTCCTTCGTCCAGTCCGTCCAGCTCCAGGAGAGCCTTGCAATTGCGGATACCGGCTTTGGAAGAGGCCAGGAGGTCGTTCCCGAGACTTTCAGCCTGCGCCGACGGATCCGGGGATATAGCTGCACTTATCATAGGCGCGTAGTAGCAGTACTCCGTCTCTTCCGGGATCCCATCCCCGTAGCCGCAGGCGATTGCGTAATAATCGTATGGGCCGAGGCGCGGAGGAAGGAGGTTGACACCAGCTTCCACGTCTTCGGCGGAAGCCAGATGGTTGTAGCGTGCGTAGTCCATAACGGAAGCGCTGGTCCCGTATTCCCTGGTGAAGGAAGGACTCCGCAGTGAATCCGTGGGATAGCTCCAGGAAGCCCCCAGATTGTGGTTGAGCCCGAGGACGTGCCCCATCTCGTGGCACACCGAATGCCTGATCATAGGCCCGAGCATTTCCAGGGGATATTCCTTGAGGCGGGCCATAGGGTCTGCCGCCCCGGTCTGGACATAGCGCCATCCCGTGATCAGATCCACGACATTCTTCCACCAGAGAATGTCTCCCTGGAGGATCTCCCCGCTCCGGGGATCGCAAAGGACATCCCCCTTAGCATTGGCCTCCTCGACGTCCATATAGCGGACCATATTCACGAGAGGGGAGTATCTGTCGAATGATTCGTCGTCTGATTCAGGATGGACTGAGACCACCTTCCCCAGGCCGGCCGCCTCGAACGCCTTGTTCCAGTCTTCCAGCCCTTCCTTTATGTAGGGATACCAGCTCTCCGGAAATGCCTTGTCCACATAGAAGTCTATGGTGGAGCGGCGCGAGAGGTCCCAGCGCTGCGAATACAATCCTTTCCGACCGTCCGGTTTGCGGTATTCCAGGGAATAGTAGTACTTCAGGACAGGTCTTTCGGGCATCTTGTCCTCCCGGAGGAACAGCAGGTAGCAGGCTGCCGTTACCTCCAGACCGGATGAATATCGGTATATTCCTGTAACTTGAAGATAATCAGGTGTTTCCCTG
>JAGDBQ010000063.1 GCA_017958985.1 Bacteroidales bacterium | reverse complement strand
GTCAGGGCTCTCACCAGCGGCAAACTTGAGTTCAGTTTCGATGCGAATCCGGATCCGGAGGAGAGGACTGGCAAGGTCACCGTCAAGGACAAGTCCGGAAAGGTAAGCCCGATTACACTGACCTTCGTACAGAAGGAAAAGATGGTCGTCAACATAGTAGGAGATGTGATGGAGATCCCTGAGGAGGGCGGCCTCTTTGAGGTTGATATCCAGTATAATACCGATTTCGAAGTCATTATAGAGGAAGCAGCTCAATCCTGGGTCACTTTCATCGTCACGAGATCGCTCACCAGCGGGAAGCTTCAGTTCCAGATAGCCCCGAACGAAATCAGCGACATCCGTACAGCTGTTGTGGACATCGCGGATAAGACTGGCCGGCAACGTCTGGGAAGCCTCACATTGAAGCAGGCATCCAAGGTAAGGAGGCTGATGATGGAGTTCTATTATGCAATGGACGGACCTAACTGGACCGATAATTATAACTGGGGAACGGATGCCCCTCTCGAGCGTTGGTGTTGGGTAACGTATGATTACACCAGGTACGGACTCAGATTCGGAAATACAGGCTTGAAGGGAGAAATACCTGAAATGATCGGTGATTTCGGCCCTGCTCTGTACTCATTTATGATATCAGGTGAGCCTGAATTGACCGGTTCGCTACCAATGTCGTTTGCAAAGCTTACCGAACTATCTTGGCTTACGATAGCCAATACATCGATGACATCATTACCTGATGTCTTCTCGGGAATGAAATCCCTGAAAGAAGTCTTTATAGCTGGCAATGACAAAATGACCGGCCCTCTGCCTGTCAGTATAGGAGATTCACCTGAATTGCAGTCACTGAAGATCTTCTCCAATCGTCTTACAGGAGAACTCCCGGCATCCTGGGCGCGATTGGGCAAGAATCTCAGGCTTGACGATAACTGTCTGACAGGAAAGGTCCCGAAAACGTACATGGAATCTGAATATTCAAAGGATCTCTTGAAAGAAGATATCCTTTATCAGAAACCTGGCTATGGTATTGACGTGACCGATGTTGAATTCTATGGCTATAAATTTTGGCCGGAACAACTCTACCTTCCAGGAGAGACGGCAGTCGACCTGGACGGGTCTATACTCTCTTTCGAGGATATTATATCTGAGAACAAATACACTGTCTATATATTCTGGGCGACTTGGTGTCCTTTCTCCAAAGAACTTATGCCTCAGTTAAGGGATTATTACGAGAACTACCAACAGGATGGGCTGGAAGTCATCGCGACGATAGTTGCCGGAGACAGCGATGGCCACGAGCCGACTTTGTCTGAATATGTCAATGCAGTCAAGGAAAGAGGATATGACAAATGGTACAACTTTTACTTCTGGCAGCATGAACCACGAATATATCCTGCGTATGTCCCTATCGCCGAAGTTTATGACTCTGAAGGAAAAATCTTGTTCAGCAGTTTCGCCAATTATTTAGATCCTGTCCGGAAACGTTTCGGAAGGACCGCTTCCTCAGAGCTGATGCCGTTCCTGGAATCATTGCTCGGACCGGCCACGGGTCCTGATGTCTATACTTCGACCGATTATTCCAAGGATGGAGAAGTCATCACTCTGCAGAGAGCCACTGTCGGCAAGGGTATCGACATTGTATTCCTGGGTGATGGATATGTTGACAAGGATATGGGATCGGGAGGACTCTATGAGACTGTAATGAGACAGGCTATGGAGGAATACTTCGCGATCGAACCTTACAAGACATTCCGCAATCGCTTCAATGTCTATGCAGTCAAGGCAGTTTCCAAGAACAACAGGATCGGGAATGACTACACTACGGCACTCAGCTCGTATCACGGATATGGTTCTTATATGGAAGGCGATATTGAAAAGTGTTATGAATACGCGCTGAAGGTCCCTGGAATCACCAGCAAGGAAGGATTGCTTGTAAGCATATTGGTCAATTCCAACAAACACGGAGGTACCGCCCATCTTGATGCCACCCTGCAATCCGGTGTTGTCTTCTATCCTTCATTCGGAAACGATCCTGATGTCTACGGACCTACACTACGTCACGAATCCGGAGGACACGGATTCGCCTTCCTCGCAGACGAGTACAACACGTACAGCTCAGCGGCGACTCCGGAACACATAGCTTACTACAACGATGTTTACAACCAGTATGGCTGGTTCGCCAACGTAGACTTCACTTCCGACCCGGCGAAGATCCGCTGGAGCGCATTCCTCTCCGACGACCGTTACAAGAACGAGGTCGGTATTTTCGAAGGCGGAGCACTGTACAGTTATGGCGCATACCGCCCATCCCGGAACAGTATGATGAGGGATAACCTGGAGTACTTCAATGCACCTTCCCGCTGGGCGATCTACCAGCAGATAATGAAGCGCAGCGGCGAGTCCTACAGCTTCCAGACGTTCCTTGAATATGACGCCGTCAACCGAGGCAAAGCCTCGCAGGCTGCCGCAAGGCCACCTCTCAAGGCGGCTGCAAACGGCAGGAAGTTCGAACATACCGCCCCGCCGGTGATCAAAAGGTAAACAAGGACATTTTTACATATTCAGAATATGGCAACGATAAATGTCTATGAGCAGTATTTCAAGGCCGAGGGAACATTCAACGAGGTCGAACGCAAGGCTGTCAATGTGATGCTGGTGTCGGACTCGGAAGCCGGCCAGATCCGGTACGAGCTGATGGTCAGCTTCTTCCCGCACAGGTCTGAAGACGACTTTGCAATATCATACGATGCCTGTTTCAGCAAGGTACTCCACGAAGCAGCCGGAAGGAGGTCCAGGAAGCGCGAGGAAGCGCTTCTTGCGACCCTCCGGGACGAAGCAAATAAGCTGGCCTCGGAAAACGGGGCCAGCATATTCTGGGATTACCCTCTCATTGAAGCGAGAAGGGGTTAGACTTCAGGTTTCCCTTCAGTTTTTTCAGGTTTCTCCTCATCCGGAGTATTCTCCTGGGTGACTTCCGGCTCGGACTGCGTAGAAGGGTCCGATGTCTCTTTCGGCGGTTTCGGTACGATCACCACCTTCGAAGGGTTTTCGTTCGGTTTTTTCATATCGCTTGAAATTAGGAATAATCAATCCAGGTAAGCATCTATTGCGGAAATGGCATCCTCCAGGTCCGAGACGTCCGTAAAGCTCATCGGATCCGGTTGGGATGTAAGCCATTCTATGGAATAGCAGCCATAGTCCGTCTTTAAGTAATCCTTGATATCCAGACCCCCTTCCCTGGTATAGAGCCCGGCCGTCTCCTTGTCGATGGATTTCTCGAAGCGGGCATCCCTGGCTGAGACGTGACGGTTCATATACTCCACTATCGCCCCGCACGTGTCATAGGCACGGATGATCTTCATCGACAGGTCGTTGTTCCCAATCTTCTGGAATATGGACGACATCTTGAGCAGTTCCATAGCATCCTGGCTCAAGGAAACGGAAACCTCTGCGAAAACGATCCCGGTATGGTAGGACAGAGAATCCGAAGGGCAATACCCGATGGAATCCTTATGGTCGATGAGATACTCAGCCGACTTGATCTCTTCATAGAGATAGTCCCGAATCAACGCAACATCCTCTATGTTCTTTTCAAGCTCCGATCGGACGAGTTCCAAGGAGGAACGGATGCTCTTGCGGTCTTGCGACTTGTCTATCATCCCCTGTATTCCGAAGGTGATGAAGATACCGAGGACGATCGCAAGCAAATCGGTCAGGAATGATTTCATGGATGCTTTCATATTCGCAAATATACAAAATATTATGAGTTACCCGCCTTGTTCCTGAGCACGACCTGGCCGCCTGCAGCATCGACTACTATGGCAGAGTCCTTCCGGACGGTTCCGCCGAGGATAGCCTTGGCGAGCTGGTTCACGAGTTCCCTCTGCATAAGCCGCTTTACTGGACGTGCACCGTATGCCGGATCGTAACCGTTGGTAACCATAAGGTCCTCGAACTCCGGGGTGAACTCCAGGGTAACCCCATCCTCGCCCAGGCGCTCCTGGAGCTGCTTCATCTGGATATGGAGGATATCGCGTATGTCATTCTGGGTCAGCGGGTCGAACATTATGATCTCGTCGATCCTGTTCAGGAACTCAGGACGGACAGTCATCTTGAGGACCTCCGTCACCTTCTCCTTGCATTCGTCCAGCAACTCACGCCTCCTGGCGATCGCCTTCATCTCTTCTGCAGGGTCGGAGCCCGGTTCCCCTACTGACGGAAGCCTCTCCATATAATTGGATATGATGTCCGAACCCACGTTGGAGGTCATTATCAGGATGGTATTCTTGAAGTCCACGGTCCTGCCCTTGTTGTCAGTCAGACGACCGTCATCCAGCACCTGCAGAAGGACGTTGAATACATCGGGATGAGCCTTTTCGATCTCGTCCAGGAGGATCACCGAATATGGCTTCCTCCGCACCGCCTCCGTCAGCTGGCCGCCTTCATCGTATCCGACATATCCCGGAGGAGCACCTACAAGCCTGCTGACCGTATGCCTCTCCTGATATTCACTCATATCGATCCTGGTGATCATATTCTCGTCGTTGAACAGGAACTCGGCCAACGCCTTGGCAAGCTCGGTCTTGCCGACTCCGGTGGTACCCATGAACAGGAAAGATCCGATCGGCCTTTTCTCGTTGGAAAGGCCTGCCCTGCTCCTGCGGACAGCATCCGCAACGGCCTGGATAGCCTGTTCCTGACCTACGACCCTCTTGTGAAGCTCATCCTCTATCCGGAGAAGCTTCTCCTTCTCGCTCTCGAGCATCTTGGCCACTGGAATACCGGTCCACTTGGCCACGACTTCGGCGATATCCTGAGGAGTCACGGCCTCCGTGACGATAGGATCCTTGATGCCGGCCTGCCTTGCGGACAGTTCGTCGATGGTCTTCTGGGCCTCGGCGAGACGCCCGTAACGGATCTCGGCGACCTTCCCGTAATCTCCGGCCCTCTCGGCAGCAGCAGCCTCGATCTTGTAGTCTTCCATCTTCTGGCGAGCCTCCTGGAGTCCGGAAAGGATTTCCTTCTCGGTGTTCCATTTCTGCATAAGTTCCTCTCTGGCAGCCAGTTTGTCGGACAGCTCCTTCTCTATCTTCTCGGACTTCAGGGATGTCCCCTCGCGCTTGACCGCCTCCTTCTCGATTTCGAGCTGGCGGATGTCGCTGTTCAGTTCGGCGATAGGCTCCGGTACCGAATTCATCTCCAGACGCAGCTTGGACGCAGCCTCATCGACAAGGTCGATAGCCTTGTCCGGCAGGAAACGGTTGGTTATGTACCTGTGGGACAGGTTCACTGCCGCGATCAGGGCATCATCCTCGATGCGGACCCTGTGATGGTTCTCGTATTTCTCCTTCAATCCCCTGAGGATAGCGATGGACTCGGCAGGCGAAGGTTCGTCCACCATCACCATCTGGAATCGCCTTTCCAGAGCCTTGTCGGTCTCGAAATACTTCTGGTACTCGTCCAGGGTGGTGGAGCCGATGGTCCTCAGCTCACCCCTCGCGAGGGCAGGCTTGAGGATATTCGAAGCGTCCATCGCTCCGGAAGTACGTCCCGCACCCACCAGGGTGTGGATTTCATCGATGAAGAGGATTATCTCCCCGGCGCTGTCGACCACTTCCTTGACCACGCCCTTGAGCCTTTCCTCGAATTCTCCCTGGTACTTTGCGCCTGCGATGAGGGCTCCCATATCCAGGGAATATACTTTCTTGCTCTTAAGGTTCTCCGGGACGTCACCGTCCACGATCTTCTGGGCTATACCTTCCGAAATCGCGGTCTTGCCGACTCCCGGCTCTCCCACGAGGATAGGGTTGTTCTTGGTCCTCCGGCTGAGGATCTGGAGGACCCTCCTGATCTCATCGTCCCTGCCGATGACAGGGTCGAGTTTGCCCGAAGCCGCCTGCTCGTTCAGGTCGAGGGCATACTTCGGCAGGAATTGCAATTGTGGATTATTCTTTTTAACCATATATCATTTCTCCTTTTCTCCTGGAAATGAGTCAAATAATATTCCATCTGCCCGTTCCTGCCATTTTGTCACAAAAAAAGAGGTGACCGCGATGGCCACCTCCTACTGGTCTGTAAACCCTTGGATTACTCTGCCGGAGCTTCCTGGAGAGGTGCGTCCTGTCCCGGAGCTGCCTGCTGTACAGGAGCTGAAGGGAACTCAGGCTGCTCTTCGACCGCTTCGATCTTGTCAGTAACGTCGACACCTGAGGACTGGGTCCTGACGGTGAAGGCGGTGATGATGGAAACGACGAGGATGAAGGTTACCAGGCCCCAGGACACCTTCTCGAGGATGTCTGCGGTCTGCCTTACACCAAGAGTCTGGTTTGCTGACGTGAAATTGCTGGCCATTCCCTCTCCCTTGCCGTTCTGGAGCAGGACGACGATCGTCAGGAGGATGGCTGCGAACACAATCAAGATTGTAAGGACTGTAAACATATTCTTAAATTTTAATATTCTTCCTTCAATTTTTGAATCAGGGATGCAAAGTAAGTACTTTTTTCCGGATAACGCAACATTAGACGTGAATAAATCTTCTTTGCCTGAGCAAAATAGCCCTGCTCGGCATAGATCCCGGCAAGCGTCTCGGTACAGAATCCAAGCTCAGGATCTTCCCAGCCACGGCCCTGCGGCTCGTCCGATTTCCCTATCTTGATCCTGGAGAAGAAATTGTCGTCTTCCTGCTTGACCTTCTCGTACTGCTCGGCGGAGAAGAAGTCTCCCCCGACCACCTTCACGGTCCGGCGGTACTCCGTGGTCTTCTTCACCAGGTTCCTGACATCCTTGTCGGAATAGTCGGCCCCGGATGCGGAACGCATGATGTCGAATACTATGGTACGCGAAGGAATATACATAGCGGCATCGGCATACTGCTCCTTGCCCCACTCGCTGCCGCCTACCTTGGACATCCTCTCACAGAGCTCCCTGCGGGCCGCACCGAACCAGGGGTAGACGTTGATCACCCCGGTCAGCTCGTCCATCGTAAGGGACTCGAGTCTGGAAATTCCTTCGCCCATAACCTCTACCACTGAGCCACGCAGGCATTGAACATATCCTCCACCAGCTTCTCGACGATCTCCTCGCAGAGGGTCGCTTCGACAGCATCCAGCGGATTCGTGGAATCATAGTCCGAATATGCGGAGAAATTCTGTTCTACGTTATCCTCCGGGTACTTCCGGTTCACGAACCTCAGCTTGCAGGTGACTGTGAGCCTGTTCTGGGCCGCGACCTCATCCGCGGTCACGGCAGAAGCACGGACCTCGTAACCGGTCACCTCTCCGGAGACCTCCAGGTCCCCGTCCATCTCGACCTGTTCCAGGTTGGTCATCTTGCGGAATTTGTCCTTCAAGGCCTCCGTGATGTCGTTGCTGAGGGTCGGATTGACCTTCAGTGCCTTATAATCGAAATAATTGATAGTCACGGTCTTGACATCAGGCTGTATGGATGTGCCCGAAAAAGAATAACGGACTATCGAGCAACCGCCCGCAAGGACGGCCGCAACAAGCGCCAGCGCTGTCAGTAACCTTCTCATTTCCCTATTGATCAAGATGATATTTCTCTATCCAACGATAGAGCGTACGCTCGGAAATATCCACTTCCTTGGCCGCGAGCTTGCGGTTGCCGTGATGCTTCTCCAAAGCCTTACGGATGTTCTCTATCTTCGTATTCTTAAGCGAAAGATCCTGTTCCTCAGGCTCTTCCGCATTTATGTCCACAACCTTTCCGATGTCGCCGCTGGTCACCGGAACTCCCTGTCCCTGCCATTCGGCCTCTTCGGGTTCAGCCACAGGCTTGATGGCCTGGATGGTATGGGCGGATGACTGGATTCCGTCCAGGCGAGCCTTCAGATGGTCCACCTCCTGCTTGAGATCCAGGATGGCCTTTATGAACATCTGCCTGTCCGAATCCGACATCGACGACTCGCTCCTGCTTCCGGAAGAAGTCACCGGCAGGAGGTTGTAATCCTCCTTCGGCATATACTTCGACAGGGTGGCCGCATCCACGATGCACCTTCCTGAAGTCGGAGTGACATTCTCCGATTCGAGGGCGGTCACCGTCTCCACCACGTTCTTGAGCTGGCGGATGTTGCCCGGCCAGCGGTAATTGATGAGCAGATCGATGGCATCATTGGTTAGAGTCACCTTGCCCATTCCGTACTTTTCCGAGAAATCCGACGTGAACTTCCTGAAAAAGAGATAGATATCCTCCTTGCGGTCACGAAGGGCAGGCATCTGGATGTTGATCGCGTTGAGCCTGTAATACAAGTCCTCGCGGAACTTCCCTTTGCTGACCTGGTGGAGCAGGTTGATATTGGTAGCCGCAATCACCCTCACGTCGGTCTTTTCGACCTTGGACGATCCGACCTTTATGAACTCGCCGCTCTGGAGCACGCGCAGGAGCTTGGCCTGGGACGCCATCGGAAGCTCTCCGATCTCGTCCAGGAACAGCGTGCCTCCGTTGGCTTCCTCGAAATAGCCTTTACGGGTCTCGATCGCTCCGGTGAAAGAGCCCTTCTCGTGTCCGAAAAGCTCGGAATCTATGGTCCCTTCAGGGATTGCTCCGCAGTTGACGGCAAAATATTTGTTGTTCTTACGGCGACTGTTCTGATGGATTATCTTGGGAATATTCTCTTTTCCGACTCCGCTCTCTCCGGTGATCAGCACCGTAAGGTCGGTCGGGGCCACGGCTATCGCGGTCTCCAACGCCCTGTTCAAGGCGGCATCGTTCCCGATGATGTCATATTTGTTCTTCAGTCTCTGAAGTTCCTGAGAATCCATACTAAATAATCAAGGTTTGGCAAAGTTAAGAAAATATTAGTTATATTTGTATACTGAAATAGAATGCGCAAAAGCAAACGTTTAATCAATTTTTAATATGAAGAAAACACTTAAAACATTGGCTATTGCAGTTATCGGACTAGCTGCAGTCGCTTGTTCTTCAGCCCAGAAGATGGCTGAACTGGCTGACAATGTGGTCGTCAAGTGCGACCCTGCAGTTCTTGAGTGCATCGGCGGCAGCATCGATCCTACTGTCACCGTCACTTATCCTGCAAACTACTTCCATCCGAAGGCTATCCTCGAGGTTACTCCTGTCATCGTATACGAAGGCGGCGAGTCGAAGATGGCTCCTCTGATGTATCAGGGTGAGAAAGTCAAGGATAACTACAAAGTCGTCCCTAAGGTGGGAGGCACCATAGCTGAGAAACTTCACTTCGACTATGTCGAGGGTATGGAAAAATCCCACCTCGAACTCCGTGGTGTAGTAAGGTACAAGGCAAAGAGCTTCCAGCTCCCTACCAAGAAGGTTGCCGACGGCCTCAACACCACTTATATGCTCGTCAAGGCCGGTGGTCAGGTTCCTATGAAGGCTGACGGCTACCTGCCTGTCATCAAGCAGACCGCTGAGGGTCAGATCATGTACAAGGTCAACTCCGCAGACGTCCAGGCTGCCCAGCTCAAGGGCAAGTCAGTCAAGGATTTCCAGGATGCTCTCGATGAGATCCTGGACAACGAGAGGAAGACTCTCGTCGGTACCGAGGTCGTTGCCTACGCTTCCCCTGAAGGTGGTGAGAAGCTCAACGCCAAGCTTTCCGACAAGCGTGCCGGCACCGCCGACAAGGCTTGGGACAAGATCGTGAAGGGCAAGGACGTCACCGATCCTGAGGTCAAGAGTATGGGTCAGGACTGGGAAGGTTTCCAGGAGCTTGTCCAGAACTCCAACATCGAGGACAAGGACCTCATTCTCCGCGTCCTTTCAATGTACAGCGATCCTGCAGTACGTGAGAGCGAGATCAAGAATATGTCTTCTGTCTACACCGAGCTCAAGAGCGACATCCTTCCTGAACTCCGTCGTGCAAGGTTCATTGCCAACGTCGAATTCAAGAACTACACCGCTGACGAACTCATCAAGCTGGTCGACAGCAACAGTGACATCCTCGACGAGCCTGCTCTCCTGCACGCAGCTACCCTCGTGAAGGATCTGAACAGCAAGGTGAAGCTCTACAACAAGGCTATCGACAAGTTCGACAGTGACAAGGCAAGGTTCAACCTCGCTTGCGCTTACCTCAATGCCGGTGACCTCAAGAAGGCTGCCAAGGCATTCGCAAACGTCGAGACCAAGGACGAGGAGCTTACCAACGCTCTCGGTGTCCTCGCTCTCCGTGAGGGCGACTACGAGAAGGCTACTTCTCTGTTCAAGAAGGCCGGCACCAAGGTTGCCAAGACCAACCAGGGTGTCATCGACATCCTCACCGGCGACTACGAGAAGGCTGTTTCCGACCTGAAGGATGCTGAGGGATGCTGCAACAACACCGTGCTTGCTTATGTCCTCACCAACCAGCTCGACAAGGCTGCAAAGGCTGCTCACTGCAAGGATGCAAGTGTCAACTACCTGAGGGCTATCATCGCTGCACGCCAGGGTAACTTCGACCAGGTAAAGACTTACCTCGACCAGGTTGCCAAGCAGGACAAGGCTCTTGCCGAAAGGGCTCTTAAGGATGTTGAGTTCGCTGAGTACTACAAGTAATCGGTAACCCAAGGCCAATGACCGGAGGCCGGCTCGCATGAGCCGGCCTCTTTGTTTGCCCTTGCCCCGTCGGCACCAGCCTGCTCCCCGTCATTCCCGGCCTGACCGGGAATCTCCGTCGGCCTCTGCAGGGCACGGCGAAGTCCATCTCCGATTCGCTGCGGCTGAGTATCGCCTTAGCCCTCAAAGGACCGACGGCGACAGTCACCGAAGGTCGCATATTCCAGTTGAGGTGCATTTCCCGCCAGACAGACGCACACTTATAGCCCATGTAAGACCGTAGAAGGCTTATTCCTGTGCGCCAACAGCCGATTTCAGCCCTAGGCGCACGCTGACCTGCCCTGAAGGGGCGTAGGAGGCGGGTTGGCGTGCGCCTGTCTGTCGGAAAATAATTTCTTAATGGATAAAAGCCCTGACTTCCGATTCAGGAAGCCGGACGAGCATGGAAATCTGACGAAAAGTAAGTTTGAATTGCCTCCTCAATTGCTGAGCCAAGGTAACCCTCTGGCTAGAATCCAGTTTCCTTGTATCCTTGACACCGAATAATTGCCTGCATTGGTCACCGCATATTCTTCTTGCCTCCAAGTCTTCCATAGTCACCCCTCGGTACTCGGCCATCCTCGAAAGCATCATATCTTCCCTTTTCCGTGGACTTGATAAAAACACACGGAAACAATTGCACGTCCCGTAAACCAACTCGAAACGCTTCACGTCAACATAGTTGTACGGAAGGACAAAACCGTTGCAAACCAACCAGTTATTAGGAATAAGATAATTCCTGGAATGGAGCAGGATGCGCTTCTCCCTTGCACTCAAGGTCCCAAAACTGACAGGCTGACAAATCAATCCTTCATCATCGAAAAGCCATACCGGAGTGTAATTACCAGTCCGGAAATACATCGATCCAGTACCCCATTGGTAATCATATGGCATTATTGATTTACCATCTTTCGTGGGCTGGATGATCGTGTACACTGCCACGTTCCGCAAATAATCAAGGTCGTCCCCTATTGGATACAACTCACATCGCAAGATTATATCGGAGCCGCTCTTCCTGGATGACGCAGCATAATGAGTATACAACGACTCAAATAAGACCATGAAACGGGTGCACTCCTCTCTTGTCCCCCACAGCAATATATGCGGGTGGCTATCCTCTATGGAAAAAGAAACGACTACTGCATCCGTATTGGCTGCGCACAAGGCTATGTAATTGAAAGCGGTATAATAATCCGCCTTACTAAGGATAAAGTTACGGGAGTCTGCACCCTTGGCGCATAAATGATAGTATTGTTTATTCATCGCAAAACCTAACGCCCCATTCTCCCATCATCAACGCGATGACTTCGGATGATCCGTACGACATAAAAATGGTGATTTTCCCGGACCAAAACAAATAAAAGAATAATAGGCGCACACCTATAGCCCTTGTAAGGCAGTGGAAGGCATATCTCTGTGCGCCACCAGCCGATTTCAGCCGTAGGCGCACGCTGACCTGCCCTGAAGGGGCGTAGGAGGCGGGTTGGTGTGCGCCTGTCTGGCGGAAATGGCCTCGCTCCCGGATGAGGGACTAGACTAGATGCCCGAGCTGCTCGGGCAGGACGAAGGGCTGGTCGGATATGACGGGCAATAGATTCAGGCATGACGGAGGGCGTAGAAAACCGAAAGAATTGCTATCTTTGAGGTATGCGCAAGGTAACGGGAATCGGTGAGACGGTGTATGACATCGTTTTCAGGGACGGGCAGCCGCAGGCGGCAGTGCCCGGAGGATCGACTTTCAACTCGATGGTATCCGTGGGCAGATGCGGCATCCCCGCATTTTTCCTTTCGGAAGTAGGAAGCGACAAAATCGGCGAGATCATCAAGGATTTCCTGACTTACAACGGAGTCAGCACGGCGAGCGTGAACACCCTTCCGGGCAAGACTCCCCTCTCGCTGGCGTTCCTCAACGAAAACGACGACGCCGAATATTCCTTCTACCGCGACTCCTACGACGAGCATCCCGACTTCACTTATCCTGAGCTGGAGAAAGACGACATCGTGATATTCGGCTCTTTCTATGCCCTGAACCCGAAGGTACGTCCGCAGGTCAGGAAATTCCTTGAATATGCCCGCTCACGCGAGGCGATAATCTACTACGACATCAATTTCCGTCCTTCGCACAAGAAGGATCTCGGCGAGTGCTGGGACAGCATCTGGGAGAACATCGGATTCGCCGACCTGCTACGCGGCAGCCACGAGGACTTCAAGACCCTATTCGGGATCGACGACGCGGCCGTCGTATATTCGGAAAAGACCGGTGGCAAGTGCCCGCATTTCATCTGCACACGGGGATCGGATCCCCTCGAGATATTCGATGTCGGGGGTTTCAGGAAGGAATATCCGGTGGACAAGATCAAGACCGTCAGCACCATAGGTGCCGGCGACAGCTTCAACGCAGGCATCGCCTACGCGATAGTGAAGTACGGGATTACCAGGGATATGGTCTGCAGGGGCCTGCCGGAAGAGCTCTGGGACAAGCTGACGGCCTGCGCCCAGGCATTCTCTGCCGACTGCTGCAAGTCGATGTACAACTACATCACGCCGCAGTTCGGAGAAGAGAATGCCCTCTAGACGGGCATAAAGAATAACTTGCACCAACGGACGCTTGCTGCTTCGCAGCCCTGTACGGGTAAATGCGCCCTTATGGTGCAAGTTATTCTTTTACAGCCACCTAGTAGAGGAAGCGGACCTTCTCGCCTACGCGGGTGTAATCGTCGATGCGGATGTAATCCATACCCCGCAGGCGTATCTGGCTGTCGTTCCCGCCATCGGTGAAATCATCCCCGACGAACAGGATCTGGTCAAGCGTGTAGCCGTGCTCGGATGCATACTTCATCACTGCATCGTACTTGTTGTACCCGCCAGGAGTGATGTCGAACGAAGTCGTCCCGCCGATGAATATGTTGTAGCCCTTGAACGCCTCCTGCACATCCGGCAGCATCGCGCGCCTCTTCACCTTGTCAGGATCGAAAGAAAGCTTGTCAGCCTGGTCCGGCTTGGTTCCCAGAAGGCCGAAGGTTACCATTCCTGACTCGTGGTATTCGGCAGTCTCGCCCTTGTAGGACGTATAGCCGTGCTTCTTGCGCAGGGCCGTGAGGGTCTTGTCGAAGAACTTCCGGTCTATCTCCGTCTTGTCTTCACGTACCATCGTGAACACCCCGTCGACCATATGGCTCTCCTCCATCCCGTAGTTGCCGAGGATGGTTATAGGATATTCGTTCATCTGCCTGTAGATCCTCCGGCAGTTGCCGCCGCCGACCATAATGACCTCATAGCGCTGGCGCAGGGTGTCCAGGACAGCCTTGCTCTCGGGAGTCATACTTGTCCTGTGCTGGGTGAGGGTGCCGTCCAGGTCGAAGCAGATGAGTTTCTTGGACTGCTTCCAGTTCAGCTCGCGGATGGCGCTCATCAGGTTCTGCATCGCCTGAGGCTCGTCGGAGGAGACATAATCCACCTTGTGCCTCATCGCGAAGTCGGCCAGGTCGTAGCTGTTGACAGGCCACAGGACTGTCTGCAGGCCGGCATCGTGAGCCTCGTCGAGCACATACGGGCAGTTCATTATCGTGTTGAAGTTGTACGACACTCCCGAATATCCCCTGGACACCAGTTCGCTTGTCGGATAGACTTTCCGGCTGGAAATAGGAATGACCAGCGCACCCTTGTGCAGGCGGAGGATCTCATCGCAGAGATGCTCGCTGAAAGAAATGAAAGTCATCTGGTCGTACATATTCATCTCGTCGCAAAGGGCTATGACCTTTTCTGCAAGGAGGGTCTCCCTCTGAGGGGTCGGATGCGACTTCAGCTCCAGGAAAAGCATCAGGGCCGGGGTATTCTTCGCCTGGGAGAAATACTCTCTCAGGGAAGGTACCTTGTCGCCGTTAGGCAGGGTGCACGACTTGACCGTGGCATAATCCAGCTTCTGGACGTCCTGATATGCCGTCCCGGGTATCTTCGGGCCGTGAAGGATGACCAGGGAATCGTCCGCGGTAAGGTGGACGTCGAGTTCCACTCCCTCCACGGCGAGCTTCTGGGCCCCCTTGAGGCTGGTCAACGTATTCTCGAAAGATCCCGGATGGGCATAATAGCCGCGGTGGGACATTATCTTCGTCTGGGCCGGCAGCAGTGAAACCGAGATAAGGACGGCTGCCAGTATGGCAAAATGTTTCTTCATATTCTATCTATGGTCTTCAAGTTTCTTAAGATCCTGCTGCAATGCAGCCATACGCATCAGGAGATTGACGGACGAGAACGAGCAGTTGACCCAGAAGGTGCGGTTGCGGTCACGCTTGGAATCGCGCCATTCCCAGGTAGTCGGGAGATAGCCGTTCACCGCGTTCTGCTGTATGGTCATCTGGTCCGCCATAGCCTTCGCCTTGGCGAGGGAAAGCAGGTCTCCCGTCACCTCGTAATAATCCAGCCAGGCGTTCGCCACGTTGCAGGCACTGGCATCGACCGGCATCTCGTAATGGTACTGCTCGTGGACGCACGGAGCGTTCTTCTTCGGGAATCCGTCCTCTGTAAGGTCAGGATATGCCCAATGCACGAACTGGTCCTCGCTGAGGCGGATAAGGTCGACGGCATCAGAGAGGTTCTTCGCAGTAATATCTTCCTTGTCAAGCAGATACGAGGCATAAGGAGCTGCCGTACAGTTGGTTAGGTTCTGGTAAGGCTGCAGTCCCTTGACGTTGACATCCTCGAACTGGCCGGTCATATCGAAAGTCTCCACAGCCACCTCGTCCATCCATTTCTCAGCCTTCCGCTGAGCCTCCGCGAACTCCTTGATCCCGTAACCTTCCAGGCGCTGGAAATACCTCAGCAGCGGATGGAGCATAGCAGAAACACCGTTCACAGGCTCTGCCGTCTCGAAATCTATCTTTATCGGAAGCGAACCATCCTCTCTCTGGAGCCGGACATATGTACGGGCGATCCCGACAGCCCTGTCCAGCCATTCCCGCTCACCGGTAAGGTCATACAGGTCCAGGAAGGCGTGTCCGGCACTGGCAGCCTCCAGCGTCATAGTCTTGCCCTTGTTCCAGTCGCGCTTGGAAGCCTCCAGGTCCAGGTAGTAGGTCGGAGGGAAGAAAGCCAGCGGATGTCCTTCAGGATGACTCATCCTTATAAGGAAAGCAGCGGCGCTGCGGGCAACTGCAAGGGCGTTCTCCCGGCGGGCTGGAAGCTCGCGGGCTATGAAGCACTCGTTGCGTATCGTGGCCCCGATGATCTTGCAGGGATAAGTGTTGTGGGGATATGCCATATCCGGAAGATCGGAGCCTATCCAATTCTGGATCTCAGGAAGGAGATGGACATACAAAGCCCCCTTCAGCGCAGCCTCGCGGTAGTCCCTGACCGGAGGGTTATATGGCCCCGAATATGGGAAATCCCGCACGAATTCCCTCTCAAACGCAGTCCCGAGAACGTTCCCGGCAGCATCCAGGGCAGCCACATCCAGCACCACGTAGCCAGGAGGGACATCATTCCATATCGGCGAAAGGTCGGCCGCAGGGTCCGGGGTCTCGAAAGACCATTTCCCGTCTCCGTTCTTTTCCTTTACGGTGAAACGGTAGGATGCGGCACCGGCGACAGGAGGGAAGTCGAATGCCGGAGCATACATAAACTTCTTGGCGAAAGCGTTCCAGCAAGGATTCCTCCCCTCGGAGGCCGGCCTGACCGGCCTGAGGTACTCCTTCGCAGCCTGCTCGTTCAGGCGCTGGAATATTCCTCTGTCCCTCAGATGCAGCTCTCTGATCCGCCCGTTGTCACCGACCACGGTATAGCGGTCGCCCTCGATCAGCAGGCCGCGCCCACGCCGTTTCTCCATATTCTTCCGGTTGTCGACGTTGACACACACCACCCTTCCGTCGTGGAAAGTGGAGATGTCGTCGAATATGGTGTGACCCACTATTATATGGTCCACCCCGAAGCGGTTGAGGATCAGGTCGAGGGTGTCCGTAGACACAGGATTGCGCTTTGGTTCGTCCAGGACCATCCCCCTGTACCAGACAGGGCCGTTGGAGCCGTAAAGGAAGTCCAGAGTGTCCGAAACGGCTTTCCTGTCCTTGTTCTGCAGGAATATGACATCGCTGATCCTGCGGTTGATCAGATCGGCCGGAAGGTCCCAGCGATAGAAATCAGCGCCGAGTCCGGCGTGGACGTAAACATCCTTCCCGATTATCCCGATGGTATTCCAGGTGGCTATCCAGCGCCCGAGTTCGGACGACGGCCCGAAGAGGTCCCTGTATTCAATACCGAGCTTCTTGGCGAGAGCTTCGTATTTCTTGGTAGCGTAGCGCATATCCCCGGAGAACTCCATCGGTTCGTGGTTGCCGAGGAGCATCGTGACCCGTCCGCCTGCATCCTCCGCCTCCTGCTGGAGCTTGTAGAACAACCAGTATATCTGCACCACATCGTCTCCCCGGTCGAATATGTCGCCTATCACCACGAGCTGATCCGAGCCGAAAGACCATTTCAAATCCTTGTCTATCACACCGTTGGCAGAAAGGAGGCTGACCACGCAGTCCATCTTGCCGTGAGGGTCCGACATCACGAAAAGCCGTTCCGGCCGGACCGTGTCCTTCCACTCCTGCCTGGAAAACGGGCGGAGCGAAACTTCGAAGGAATTCTGGCCGTTATGGTCGGTCACGGTGAAGGAGGACGGGACCTCGGAATAGGTCTTGTCGGAAATCTTCCCGCGGGCATTCACCCTGATGACCCTGACTCCGGCATCTGTGTAAAGGATATACGGGCCGTCGGCAGACAGCTTCCCTCCGGCAGAGGCGACCGATCCGCTGAAGAGGCACAATGCAACCAGGATGGTTGAAAGGATATAATGTGGTTTCATATTGCTTCGGATATACAAAAATACAAACTATATTTGTCAAACCAATCCTTTTCTTATGGCACGAATATATGTCGCCTCCAGCTGGAGGAACCAGTATTATCCAGAAGTGGTGGAAAGCCTGCGCGCAGAAGGCCACGAAGTCTATGATTTCCGTAACCCGCCCCACGGAGGGAACGGTTTCCGGTGGACTGACATCGACCCGGAAGCTCCCCGATGGTCTTTCGGGGAATATGCCGAAGGCTTGCACCATCCGCTCGCAGAGCGCCAGTTCAAGGCCGACCTGGAAGCGATGGAATGGTCGGACACCTGCGTCCTGGTCCTCCCTTGCGGCAGGTCAGCCCACACCGAAGCCGGCTGGTTGGCCGGCAGCGGCAGGAAGGTGATCGCCTATATTCCTGAAATGATGGAACCTGAGCTGATGTACAAGCTGTTCGACGGGGTCGTGGACTCGATCCCGGAACTGCTCAAGGCTATTTGAGATAAGCGTCGATCAGTTTGTCCCAGTCTTCGGGCAGTTCGACCTTGACAGAAGCATATCCCCCACCAGGCATCGTCTGCACCTTGTTGCGGGCACTGTCGCCTGTTATGAGGATCGCAGCCACCGTTACCGGAAATGACGGCATCCACCTTCATATCCTGAAGTTTACGTTTGAATTCTTCATTCTGCTTCCTGGTGACTCCAGGGACAGGATATGGACCGGAATACCCGATCTCATCCAG
>JAGDBQ010000062.1 GCA_017958985.1 Bacteroidales bacterium | reverse complement strand
GGCAGGGATGCCCGAGCGGGTCGGGCATGACGGGGATACTGCCGGAGGGGGAATTAGTTTTCGGAGGCGAGGAGGAGGATGATGCGGTCTATGATCGGATCGACCTTGGAGGTGGATGCGATGGTGTTGTTGGTCATTATCGAGAATATGATGGCGTCCGACTTTGTGCCTACGGAAGGCTCGATGTAGCCGCTGAAGCAGCGTACTCCGTTCATCGAACCGCTCTTCAGATGCACGCGCGACTTGAGCGCAGCGCTCTCCCCTCTCAGACGGGATTCGTAGTTCTTGCCACCCGGCTGGCCGATAGTCTCGATATAATCTCCGAATACAGGGCTTTCCATCATCGCGGACAGGAACTTGACGAAGTAGTCCGGAGATACATAATTGTGGCGGGACAGGCCGCTGCCGTCAGCGATACTCACCTTCGAAGGGTCTGCTCCGATCTTCTTCAGCACATCTCCCAGGGCAACGTAACTCGAGTCGTACGACGCAGAATGATGCATCCTGCGGCCCAGGGTCCTGAGCAAGGTCTCAGCGTAGAAATTGTCGCTCTTGAGATTGGTCTCCCTGGCAATCTTCTTCAAGCTCGGCGAATATGTGCTGCCGATCACTTTCAAGCCGTCCACCTTGGCGGCGTATGGCCCATATTCCTGGGACTCCAGGTTGGAGCGCACTCTGCCCAAACGCACGTCTGCAGGCCCCTGGCTCACCTCTATTCCTTTGGTCTTGAGATAGTTGCAAAAATAATAAGCACAGGTGTAGGCACCGAACTTATTCGCGAACTCTTCCGTCTTGGCCCGGCGGTCGATGGCGAAGGAACCGCGGACTTCAGCATATGGGACATATTCGGAAGCATACATATAGAGCTGGTCGCCGGTTCCGGCCTTGGCTGTCTTGCATAGATAGTTGAATTTCATCCAGGGGGATGACGGGAAAGAGACGACCACATTCACCGGAGCCCCGACCGTTGCACCCGGCGTAACTTTCAGGTCCTGGGCGTTCTCGTAGAAGCAGAGTCCGTCGCAGCCGGCCCCGTAAGCCGTTCCTACATCCTGATAGGACCAGGTGTCCTTCTCGATCGGGCCATCGAAATACCGTCCGTCACCGATTACCCTGCCGTTTATCTTCTTGATCCCGGCAGCGTCGAGGAAACCCTTCCACTGGCTGAAAAGGAAGAAACGGGGTGTGGCTATGGAGTCCTTGGAAGCAATGGTGGGATCTCCGCCTCCGATTATGTATAAGTCGCCTTCCAGGACACCGTCCTTGATGGCTCCTGAATAACCGATCTTGGTAACGAACTTGAAATCAGGGCCAAGCTGGTGAAGGGCCGCTCCTGTCGTGACCAGTTTGAGTGTAGAGGCCGGTATCATCCTCTGGCCGGGGTTCCAGGCAGCCACTGTATCCCCTCCTTCCGTCATCGCCAGGACACCGAATACGGACGACTTGAGCACGTCGTTCCTGGCAACCAGTTCAACGTATCTCTGAGCCTTGCTCTTGACTGTCACCTTCCTGGAAGCTGACGGGACCTGGGCCGCTGCGACCAGACCGGAAAGCAGGAATACGGCCAGGATGGATATCATTTTCGACTGTCTCATATCCACAAATTTAGCAAAAAACGCTAACTTTACCCGAAATAGACTGATACCAGATGAAAAAGTGCGTTCTTGTGTCCGGCGGTGCCGGATTTATCGGAAGCCACGTGACCGTGGAGCTTATCGAGGCCGGTTATGATGTGATAGTGGCCGACAATCTGTCGAATTGCGACCTGACCTGTTTCGAAGGGGTCAAGAAGATAACCGGAAAGGATGATATTCCGTTCATCAAGATGGATTTCTGCGATCCCGTTGCGACCGAGCTCCTGTTCACTACGCACCAGATAGACGCGGTGATCCATTTCTCGGGATTCAAGGCTGTCGGCGAGTCCGTGGCAGAGCCGCTGAAATATTACAGGAACAACCTCGAATCGTTCATCAACGTGATCGAGTCGGCCAGGTGCCACGGATGCGGGAATATCCTTTTCTCGTCATCAGCGACCGTCTATGGCGTCCCGGAGATCCTTCCGGTGACCGAAGAGAGCCCGAGGCAGAGCGCCACTTCCCCATACGGCAACACCAAGCAGATGTGCGAGGACATCCTTCGGGACAGCGTGAAAGCATATCCGGAGATCAAGGGCATAGCTCTCAGGTACTTCAATCCTATCGGAGCCCATCCTTCAGCCCTTATCGGCGAACTTCCTGAAGGTGTTCCGAACAACCTGGTCCCGTTCATCACCCAGACCGCTGTCGGCAAGAGGGAATGCCTTTCGGTGTTCGGCAACGACTACCCTACCCCCGACGGCACCTGCCAGAGGGACTTCATCGATATCGTGGACCTTGCCAAAGCTCACGTTTACGCCGTACGCAGGATGCTTGACGGCAAGATGAAGAAGGAATATGAAATCTACAATATCGGCACCGGCAAGCCGTTGTCGGTAATGGAACTCATCCTCGGATTCGAGAAGGCCAACAACTTGAAACTCAATTACAAGTTCGCTCCGCGCAGAGAGGGAGACGTGCCAGCCATCTGGGCCGATCCGACCCTGGCGAACCAGGAGCTCGGCTGGAAGGCGGAACGCAATATCGAAGACACCCTGGCTGCGGCCTGGGCGTGGGAAAAGCATCTGGCGGAGATCCCCGGTCAGGCCGGGGATGACGGGGATTCCCGGTCAGGCCGGGGATGACTAGAGCCAGCCTTTGTTCAGCAGTACTTCAGCTATCTGGACTGCGTTGGTGGCGGCTCCCTTGCGGATATTGTCGCTGACACACCAGAAGTTCAATCCGTTCTGAACGGACGGGTCGCGACGTATGCGTCCTACGAACACGTCATCCTTGCCCAGCGAATACAGCGGCATAGGATAGACATTCGCTGACGGGTCATCCTGGACTGTGACTCCTTCCGTTTCAGAGAGGATACTGCGGACTTCGTCCAGGTCGAATTCCTTGGCGAATTCGAGGTTGATGGACTCGGAGTGTCCACCCAGGACTGGCACACGGGCAGCCGTAGGGCATACTCCGATGGAATAGTCATCCAGGATCTTGTGGGTTTCGTTGACCATCTTCATCTCCTCCTTGGTATAGCCGTTGTCAAGGAAATCGTCAATGTGAGGGATGATGTTCTGGTCGATGGGATAATGGTAGAAAGCGGGATATTCACCCCACCCGAGTCCTTCCCGCTCAGCCTGCATCTGGTTCATCGCAGGTGTGCCCGAGCCAGTCACGGACTGGTAAGTAGAGACCACTATCCTCTTGATCGTGAATCTTTTGTGGAGAGGTGCCAGCGGGAGCAGCATCTGGATGGTCGAGCAGTTCGGGTTGGCAATGATGAAGTCATCCTCCGTGAGGACGTGGGCGTTGATCTCAGGGACAACGAGTTTCTTGGTCGGATCCATCCTCCAGCAGGAGGAATTGTCCACCACACGGCAACCTGCCGCAGCGAACTTCGGGGCAAGCTCGCGGGATATTTCGGCACCGGCGGAAAACAGAGCGAGGTCCGGCTTCATAGCCACCGCTTCCTCTCCGGTGACGACAGGATATTCCTTGCCATCAAAGAGAACCTTCTTCCCTTTAGACTTCTCCGATGCAACTGGAATGAATACACTCACCGGGAAATGCCTTTCCTGGAGTACTTCAACCATCCTGGTTCCAACCAGTCCGGTCACGCCGACTACTGCAACTTTCATATGTCAGTCCGTTTTTCGATAAAGATATAAACAAAAGGGAGGACTGCAAAGCCCTCCCGGAAGAATCTATCGTGGACAAGGGCCTATTCAGGCTTCTCCGTTTTCTTCACCACTTCGCTGAGGGAGGCATAAAGTGCGTCCGTCTTTTCGAGCAGTTCCTTGCGGATCTCTGCGAAATAAACGCCCTTCTTACCCTCAACCTTGACATTGACCTTGTCTTTCAGTTCGTTGTAAAGATTGACAGCCTCGTCGAGGAGCTTCCCGAGAGCCTCGTCATCTGCCTTGGAATTGACAGCGCTGAATAATGAGCAATCGTCGATAAATGCGCCGATTACATACTCGATGTCCTTCTTGATGTCTCTGAGATTCATATCACTTTGAATTAATTCGTTGCAAAGATAGTGTTTTTTCGGAAAAAGAACCTAATTCTTTTTCGCACAGTCCGGGCAGATACCTTTGACTATGTATTCAGTTTCTTCCGGGATGAAGCCCTCGGGCAGTCCGACCTGCGGAATCCTGACGTCCGCCAGACAGAATGTCCGGTGGCAGACACGGCAATTCAGATGGACGTGTCCGGTGCAGTGGAGAGTACTGTCGTGGTGGCAGACACAGAACTTGTGCGAGCCGGAACCGTCATCGATATCGTGGAGCAGGTGAGCCTCACGCAGCAAAGTGAGTGTGCGGAAGAGCGTGGATTTGTCCACGGTCGGCAGCGCGTCCTCCAGGTCGGAGAGGCTGAACGCCCCCGCCAGGGAGCGCCTTATCTCGCGCCATATAAGAAGCCGGACCGCAGTGACGCGTATT
Source organism: Bacteroidales bacterium (assembly GCA_017958985.1). Taxonomy (GTDB): domain Bacteria; phylum Bacteroidota; class Bacteroidia; order Bacteroidales; family UBA932; genus Cryptobacteroides. Next base: position 560 of record JAGDBQ010000062.1, on the reverse strand, counting down.
CCGGCCTCCTCAAGTATTTGTTCATCAGAGAGTTGATTCTGTCGGTCCATATCTCAAGCCTTCAATGCGCGGATAGCATTCAGTACGGCAAGTACCGTAACTCCCACGTCTGCGAATACTGCCATCCACAGGGTGGCAACGCCTATTCCGGCGAGCAAAAGGACTGCAATCTTCACGCCAATGGCGAAGATAACATTCTGCCGTGCGATGCGGATGGTGCGGCGGGCGATCCGTATGGCAAGAGCCACCTTGGAAGGTTTGTCGTCCATTATCACCACATCGGCCGCCTCCAGCGCGGCGTCGCTACCCAGGCCTCCCATAGCTATGCCCGTGTCGGCCAGGGCGAGGACAGGAGCGTCGTTGATGCCGTCGCCGACGAAGGCAAGCGTGGTGCCCGGTTCTTTCGATGCAAGAAGAGCCTCGAGGTGCTTCACCTTCCCGTCGGGGAGCAGCTCCGCGTAATATCCGTCTAGCCCGAGGCCCTCCGCGATATGCTCCGCCACCTCCCTGCGGTCCCCGGTGAGCATCACTGCCCTGCCGACTCCCAATTCCCTAAGATT
>JAGDBQ010000061.1 GCA_017958985.1 Bacteroidales bacterium | reverse complement strand
TATTACCCAGACTATGCGAAAAGCCCACGACCCGGGAGGGGCATGGGCTTGATCGATAGCGCTGAAATCGCTGTTTATGAGCCACTTAACAGACTTGAACTGTTGACCTGCGCGTTACGAATGCGCTGCTCTACCGACTGAGCTAAAGTGGCCTGTCTGCATTTCTCTTGGAAATGGACTGCAAATATAACTAAATTATTCAAAAGTATAGACTAAATTTGCAATATGAAATCCGATATTCTGATAATAGGCGGTGGAGCGGCTGGCCTGATGGCCGCATACGGTGCTGCAAAGGCGTTGCCGAGCGGCAGTTCGCTGAAGATTACGGTCCTTGAGAAAATGCCTCGTCCGGGGAGGAAGATACTGTTTACCGGGAAGGGGCGTTGCAATTTCACGAACGTGAAGGACTGGAACGAGTTTTCGAGGCATATCAGGACCAATCCCGCCTTCGTCAAGCCGGCATTCTTCAACCTCTCTCCCGAGAATATGATCGACTTCCTTGAGGGCAACGGCCTCGAGACAGTAGTGGAGAGAGGGGACCGCGCCTTCCCGTATTCCCACAGGGCATCGGATGTCCTGGATACCATAGTCCAGGCTGTACTGCGGATGGGAGTCACCCTCCTGACGGAAAGGGAAGTGGAGGATATCAGGCCGGGTTTCACCGTAACCTGCACCAATGGAGAGGTCTACGAGAGTCCTCGTCTCATTGTCGCCACAGGCGGACTTTCATATCCATTCACCGGCTCTTCCGGGGACGGCTATCGCTGGGCGGAGTTCTTCGGCCATAAGTTGATTCCGTGCTTCCCGTCACTTACTGCCCTTGTTCCGAAAGGCTATAAGGTACTGGACAACAATCCAACGGTATTGAAGGGCCACATCCCGAGGGAAACCCCGATGACAGGCAGCGCGGAGGCTCTGCAGGGAGCGAAGCTGAAGAATGTCAGCTTGTCCGTGACCATCGACGGCTCGTTGTCCGATACTGAATTCGGAGATATCGATTTCACGGATGGGGGAATAGAAGGCCCGATAGGCTTCCAGGTGAGCCGGAAGTGCGTCAAGGCTCTGATGAACGGCAGCAAGGTGGCTTTCTCACTCGATTTGAAGCCGGGAGTCCCGCTCGAGGAGCTGACAGAACGAGTCAAGACCCTCTGGAAGGAAATCGGCAACGATCCACGTACACGCCAGGCCAAGGACGGCAGAGGAATCAACGGTAAGGAGATGTACCGCATATTACTCGGGAAACTGATGCCTTGGGACCTCATCCCCGGCTTCCAGGCCTGGAACCCGGATATCCTGAGGACAAGCATCAGGAAGGAGGTCTACGGCAGGGGCAGGAGCGTGCAGAGGAGGCGGTACGACGTCGATCTTCAGTTGCTTGCCAAGACGCTGAAGGACTGGAAGTTCGACATCGTCGGATATGTCGGCTACGAGCGATGCGTGATTACCGCCGGCGGTATCACCACCGATGAAGTAGTGGCGAAGACTATGGAGTCCAAGCTTGTGAAAGGTCTGTACTTCTGCGGGGAAATCCTGGATATGGATTGTGATACCGGAGGCTACAACCTCCAGTGCGCCTTCTCTACAGGCTTCCTTGCGGGGGAGTCGGCGGCTACTTCGCTTCTTTGAATATATCCAGGAGCTTGCTGACAAGCTCCGTGGCGGCCTTGCTCGGCCTGAGCAGCCGGAATGCAGTGATGCATCCCAGGGCTAGGAATATCAATACCAGCCAGAAAGAAGGGTGCCCCTTGCCGATGATCCAGGCGAGTGCAAGGTAGATGAGGAACGCCGCGGCAGAGAGGACGGTATTCATCGGCTTGTTCCTGTTGCCTTCCTTCAGCAGCACTGCATACCTGTGGATGGTTTCCCCTTCGTCTGTGGTCCCGGCTTCACCGGCATCCTCTAGCTTGCAGGATATGTAGCGGTACTTCGTGGCAGAAGACCAATCCAGGAACAGATCCGTTTCCCCAGTGCTGTCCGGCAGCCGGGCCGGGTCGATCTCATTGGCTCTCTGCACATTGCCGTATTTCGCCATTTCCGTCTTGATGCCCCCCAGGACAGTCCCGAACGGTTTCTCCGTCTGGAACAGCCTCATCCCGGCATCCATCATCTGCACTCTCTTCTCAATCATATCGTAAAGTTAGGATTTTTTCACCGGAAATCATTATCTTGTTGAATCAATGACTTGCACCATAAGGGCGCATTTACCCGTACAGGGCTGCGAAGCAGCAAGCGCCCTTATGGTGCAAGTCAGTGAATGGCATCGATGCTATGGTTTGAATGGCATTGATGCTATGGCAAGAATAGCATTGATGCTATGGTAAGAATAGCGTTAATGCTATGGCAAGAATAGCATTGATGTGATAAAATATGGACAGGAGGAAATTCTTGAATATAGGAGCCGGAGCGGTGGTTGCCGCAGGACTCGGTGGCCTGACTGCTTCAGCGAAAGCAGCCGATGGACTTGCACACGACAGGATTACTGATGGGACGATTCCGTTCAAGAAGCTCCCGGGAGGTTATCTTCACTATCAGTTAAGCGAAGAAGCTCCCGGCCCGCTCCAGGTACGTTTCCTGGGCACCGGTGCAGCCGGGAGACCTGCCCCTGATGCCGACGGCCTCATCAGAAGGAACTCGAGCGTGCTCCTGGACAAGAAAGTAATCATTGATTTCACTCCCACGTCGGAGGATATGATTCCCGAGGGATTCCATCCGGAGGCTCTCTTCTACACACATTCGCACGGAGACCATTACAATCCCGGCGCTGCCCTGAAACTGGCCCCCGGCCGGATATTCCTCAGTGAAACCTGGGCGGAAAGGGCTATGGGGGACTTGGATGAGGCTTCGAAGGAAACCGGCCTTCCGGTGCCTCCGGTCATCCCGCTCGGCATCGGCGACAAGGTTACGGTGGCAGGGATGACGCTTACCGCGCTTCCTGCCTGTCACGCCACGGGCGACCTGAAGGAGCAGGCGCTGATATACCTTGTTGAAAAACAGCCCGTCCGTGTCTTGTATGCCACAGACACGGCTGGGATTACCGCAATCGCTGCGCGTCTAGTCGGGATCGATCCTCACGTCAAGCCGGGAAACCCTGTTACCGGGCTCATCATGGAATCCACGATGGGAATCGAAGGCGATGAGGATTTCCGTATATTCTGCCACTCCAGCGCCGCCCTTGTCCTGCGGACAGTCCATATGCTCTTGCGTGAGGGCCGCTACAAGCCGAAGGAAGGCCAGCCGGCATACATCACCCATATAGCCCGTTCCCTTCACGCCAATCAGTCCCAGTCCCAGCTTGACGCCTCTCTCCCGACCCCTCTGAAAGCCGCCTACGACGGTCTGGAAGTCGTGTTCGGAGCCGGTAATGACGGACAGTAGGCGGCAGTTGGCTGCAACGTTAGGGCGCATTTACCCGT
>JAGDBQ010000060.1 GCA_017958985.1 Bacteroidales bacterium | reverse complement strand
GTCCCAGATGATCCTTCCGGTTATGATGCTGGATGCTGTCGTCAAGGTCAACAGGGCTCGTTTCTTCTAATAGGAAGTTCTTGTGAATCAATAAGGCGGCTGTTCTTCAGCCGCCTTATTTTGTTTTCCGGAGGGTTCCCCTCGGCAAATAATTATGAAAAAGAAAGACGCAGAAAACAATTTTTTACTAATTTTAAACGGTTTTATTGACCAAATCAACAGATTATGAAAGCAGAGTATCATTTACATCACGTGATAAAATGAGAACATCAGCGAGGATGGTGTATTTTTACGTATCATACCGGAATCAAGTGCTTACTACATATTCCGTCTTCTGTCGGATTCCACCGACCATTATTCAGCCGGAAGGAACCGGAGGTGTTTCTGAATAAACATTCTTAACACTCAAACTTTCATACAAATGAAATCAACATATAAAAACTTGTTTAGGATTGCAATTGTTGCAATTACAGCCGTGCTGTTTTGTGCCGCCTCCTGTGAAAAGTCTGAGAAGGTAACTAATAATAAAGCCAAAGATACTAATCCATATTCCGAGACGAGGAATGAGGCTCTCTCTATGATAGGCTTTAAATGGAATGGAAATACTTTTATGCAACTTTCACGTACTCACCTTTTTACAGCCGAAGTGGATGTGTCATGGAATACTGTCGAAATAAATAATGAGAAATTCATCATTATCCATTCGGACATGGTTTCAAATAACGGAGGTGGTATGTTGAATTTGCTTTTACCATATCAAGATATAGAATTAAATAAAACGTACACTACAACAAGTTATTCTTCCATCGTGGGTTTCTATCTGTATAATCCATTGGTAATAGGTGGAGAAGAAAGATTAAGATTTTATGCACCACTCACCGTAACAGTTGTCTATACAAAAAACGGGAATAAGATTCAAGGATCTTTTTCCGCAGAAGGAAATGCTTTTGAGGCTTCTGATTCAGAAGCTATAAGAGTAACTCTTCAGGATGGTCTTTTTAATTTGAGTAACATCAAAGGATTAGATAAGAATTACACGCTTGATAAATGGCTCTTGAATGTAGAGCAAACGAAAAATTTATATCATTAAGCACTTGCCTCAACGAATCTCACAGGTTGTAATAATGGCAAAAATGGGCCGCAGGGAGTAATCCCGTGCGGCCCGTGTCGTATTAAGTTGTGTTGTGAAGCCTCTTATTCGACCTTCCTGGCGCCGTCGCTGATGACGACATCATAGAACTTAGGGTCGTGCCCGAACTTGGCCGGGAACAGCTCCTTGACGGCGGCGATGAAGCCGTCATACAGTTCCTCCTTCACGAGGTTGATCGTGCAGCCGCCGAAGCCGCCGCCCATAACCCTTGAGCCTGTAACATCGCATTTTCGTGCCAGCTTGTTGAGGAAGTCCAGCTCCTCACAGCTGACTTCGTACAGCTTGCTCATTCCGAAGTGGGTCTGGTACATCATCTCGCCGACGGTCTCGTAGTCGCCCCTTTCAAGAGCGTCACAGACATCAAGCACCCTCTGGACCTCTCCGATCACATATTCAGCTCTGAGGAAATCCTCCTCCGGAATCTGGTCGCGGACCTCGTCCAGCCATACTCTCTTGGCGTCGCTGAGGAATTCCACGTCCGGGTGGTTCTTGCTGATGGCCTTGGCTGCATTCTCACAGGATTCGCGCCTCTTGTTATAGGCCGACGAAGCCAGCTCGTGTTTTACGCAGGAATCCACAAGAACCAGTTTGTATCCCTTCGGATCGAATGGGAAATACTTGTATTCCAGAGTCTTGCAGTTCAAGCGGATGAGGTTGCCCTTCTTTCCGAATATGGAAGCGAACTGGTCCATTATTCCGCATTTGACGCCGCAGTAGTTGTGTTCCGTGCTCTGGCCGATCTTGGCGAGGTCGAACTTGTCGATCTTGTTGCCGAACAGGTAGTTGATTGCGAATGCGAAGGTGCTTTCAAGAGCAGCCGAAGAGGAAAGGCCGGCTCCGAGAGGGACGTCTCCTGCGAATACGCAGTCGAATCCTTCTACCTTGCCGCCGCGCTTCGTGGTCTCGCGGCAGACACCGAATATGTAGCAGGCCCACTGCTGCTGAGGCTTGTCCTCTTCATTGAGTCCGAATTCTACATATTCATCATAGTCGAGGGAAAAAGCTCTGACCTTCTGGGTCCCGTTGACCTTTACCTCGGCCATAATACCGCAGTCGATGGCTCCCGGGAATACATATCCGCCGTTATAGTCGGTATGTTCTCCGATGAGGTTGATCCTGCCGGCAGAGGCGAAAACTTCTCCTTCTCCGCCGAAGAGAGTCTTGAATTTCTCCCTTATCTTGGTTTTCATTTCCATATTATTAATCATTTAAGTTATTGCCATATCCTTACAAATGTAATAAATATTATCGAATCTTTATCATTATGGGGCGGTGGTCGCTGACTCCTCCGGAATACCGCGGCCCGGTGTAGGTGCGGAAAGGCTTCTCTCCGGAATGGGTGTTGTCCCTGGCAGACAGGAACGGCACCCGTATAACCTTCATAGGAGATACAAGGCCCTCATTTGCAAGTGTTTCCGACACGAAAAACAAGTCTATCAGCTCCCATTTCCCTGAATACTTGATGCTGCCCGACCCTTTCTTCCACAAAGGAGCGGAAAGGTCTTCAAGCAGCCCGGGGCCGCCGTCCCTGCCGGTGATGATACGGAATGCAGGATTGTCCGGGGTGTCGTTGAAATCGCCCATCGCAACGATGTTCCGGTAGCCTTCGGATGCCAGTGAGTCCGTCGCCGAGCGCAGCCTCCTGAGGGCAGCTTCCCGTTTCCACTCCGAGTCTTTCCCGTATTTTGAAGGATGATGGTTGACCAGCACGGCGAGACTGTCGCTCCTTTTGGTCAGGAATGTCACAAGAAGGATGTCTCTCGTGTCCAGGGAAGGAATATGGATAGGCTTTGAATCCATAAGCGCCAGTTCCGACCGGCGGTACAGCAAGGCGACATCTATTCCCCTGGGATCGGGAGAGTCGTAGTGGATAATCGAATAGCCGGCCCGTCGAAGCGCGGTCCCCTCCAGGAGTTTCTGCAACACGGAACGGTTCTCCACCTCTGCGACTCCTATTATGTCCGGAAGCCCGCCTTCCGTGTCGGCAATCCATAACAGGGACTTGGCGACGGCGTTGCACTTCACCTCGAATTTCCGCTTCGTCCAGTGCCTCGTTCCGTAGGATGAGAACTCTTCTCCTCCGTTGCCGGCTTTCCAGTCGAAGAAGTTCTCAAGGTTCCAGAAAAGGATAGAAACTTCCCCCGCGGGCTCCGGATTTCGCAACCGGGAGTGGGCCGCGGGAGGAAGCAAGATAAAAGTAAGATATAAATAGCATAAGATCATTTCGGCATCAAAGATGCACCGGTCAAACAGCAAAAAGGAAAAGAAACGGAAAAACTTTTTCTTTTGATTCGTATATTTGTACAAATTGGATTGATATGTCTCTCAAATGCGGTATAGTCGGACTTCCGAACGTGGGGAAGTCAACATTGTTCAACTGTGTCAGTTCAGGGAAGGCCCAGAGTGCGAACTTTCCGTTCTGTACCATAGAACCGAACCTCGGATCCACCAACGTTCCGGACAAGAGGCTTGAGGTACTGGCAGATATGTGCAAGCCGAAAAGCGTCGTACCGGCCACGGTTGACATCGTGGACATCGCCGGCCTCGTGAAAGGGGCAAGCAAGGGTGAAGGTCTTGGGAACCAGTTCCTTGCGAATATCAGGGAGACAGATGCAATCCTGCACGTCCTGCGCTGTTTCGACGACGACAACGTAGTCCACGTGGACGGAAGCGTGGATCCCGTCAGGGACAAGGAAGTCGTGGACACCGAGCTTCAGATAAAGGACCTTGAAACGGTCGAGGCACGTCTGGCAAAATCCCAGAAACAGGCGACTACCGGAGGCGACAAGGAAGCCAAGAAGCTTGTGGCTTTGCTTCTCCGTTACAAGGAAGCCCTGCTCCAGGGAAAATCCTGCAGGACGGTGGAGCCGGTCAACGACGAGGAGGCGGCGATGGCCCACGACCTTTTCCTTCTGACCAACAAGCCGGTGATGTATGTCTGCAACGTGGATGACGCATCCGCTGCTTCAGGCAACAAGTATGTGGATGCTGTCAGGGAAGCCACCAGGGATGAGGATGCGGAGATCCTTGTGATTTCTGCCAGGACGGAATCCGAGATAGCGGAAATGGATTCCTACGAAGACAGGCAGATGTTCCTCGAGGAGATGGGTCTTCAGGAATCAGGCGTCGTAAGGCTCATCCAGGGGGCATATCACCTCCTCGGCCTCCAGACGTTCTTCACGGCCGGAGCCGATGAGTGCCGCGCCTGGACCATCCATAAGGGAGACAAGGCACCGAAAGCCGCCGGAGTTATCCATACGGATTTCGAGAGGGGATTCATCCGTGCGGAAGTCATCAAGTACGAGGACTTCGTCACCCTCGGCAGCGAAAGTGCCGTGAGGGCCGCCGGAAAGCTTGCCACCGAAGGAAAAGAATACGTCGTGAAAGACGGCGACATAATGCATTTCCTGTTCAATGTATAACACTTTACGATATGGATAAGTCAAAGGTTTTCGCTCTTATCGCCGCATTGGCGATCTTCGTCGGATGTGCTTCCACCAAGAGCCTTCCTGAGCGATTCGACAGTTTCGTCGAGAAGACGGAGAATGAATTCAAGGATTATACTGAGGCCGATTGGGAAAAGTCCCGTCAGGAATATGAAGGGTTCGTCCAGGAAATCAAGGACAACTATGACTCATATTCCACCTCGGAAAAGGTCAAGATGGCGGAAGCTATCGGCCGTTACAACTCCATCCTCATCCAGAATGGCGTAGGAAGCGCCTCGGAGTCCATCGGAGACCTTATCGACCAGATTCCAGAGGTTATCAACGATGCGATCAAGAACATCGACACCGTGGCCATCAAGCAGTCGATGGATAATCTAGGGAACACCATCGAAGGAATATTGAACAGCATCGACACCGCTGCGATCCGCAAGTCGGTGGAAGGAATAGTAGGCAGCGTGGACACCGCCAGGCTGCGTGAGTCCATCGAGAATATGACCAAGAGCATCGACACCGCCGAGTTCCGGAAGAAGGTCGAGGGTATCGTCAACAGCATCGACACCGCCCGCCTGCGCCAGAAACTCGAAGCCGTCATCAAGATATTCGGAGGTCAGTAACGGGCTTTTTTGTTCAGGTGTTTGCTCATAAACACTTTTTTCTCGCAGGGATCGCGCTGGTGGCACTTATCGCCTGCGCGAGCGCCTGCAATGAAAGGCAGATACCAGAACCGAAAGTCTATCCGGAAAACGGGGGTAAAGACGAGGAAACCGTTCTGTTTTCCGAGAACTTCGATGCCTGTACCATGTCCGAGGGACCTTACGTACAGTCGGACAATTTCAAGCAAGACTGTGAAAACCCCCTGAGCCATATCTCTTTCAAATCCACTGTCTGGAAGACGGTGGCGAAATCCCATATCTGTTCCGATGAATATATGGATAGCCGTGGTTTCGGCCCTTGGGTCTATCTGTTCAGGGTTTCCGAACGCCCGGGCTATCTGTCCTGCGGAGTGAACGGAGAAGGCAAGAGAGGCATCATCCAGTCGCCTATGCTTTCTTCGATAAAGGAGGTTTCCGACATCAGGGTCACCTTCGATGTGAAGCCGGAACCTTCTATGAACGACAACTTCTGCTTCAAGGTATGCCTTGCCGGAGTGATCACCTCTGCCAAACTCAACGGCGCAGACTATGCCTTGACGGAACCGCATGACGGAATAGACCACAATCTCACTTTCCCGCGCAATTCGCTGAAAGACGGCTGGAACACCATTTCGGTCGAGGTTTCAAATGCCACGGACGGAACGATGCTGTACTGGTCCAGCGAAAGCAATGTCAAGACCTTGAACCACGGTTTCTACCTGGACAATATAAAGGTGGTGGAGACCGCGAAGATGGAACGCCCGGAAAAAGGTCTTCGTGTGTTATACTGGAACATCCAGAACGGAATGTGGAGCGACCAGCAGGACGGATTCGTGCATTTCAAGGAATTCATTGCCAAATACGATCCGGATGTCTGTGTCTGGTGTGAAGCCCAATCGATATACAAGGACAGGAGTTCCTCCATGTGCTCCGTGGCCAGCAGGTATTTCCCGAATGCCTGGCCGGCATTCGCAGCATCTTACGGCCATAAGTACACGGCGATCGGAGGTTACCGCATCTATGCGGATGACTATTACCCGCAGGTGATTACATCGAAGTACCCGATAGAGACGCTTGCACTCATAACCGAAACCGACAGCGAGCACCAGCAGATGGCGGACAACTGGAATGATGGTGCCAGCCATGCGGCGGAATACCATCGCCAGTGCCCGGAAGGTTACTGTCCGGTTGCGCACGGAGCTGCCGTCCAGCAGGTGGACGTGGACGGAACGAAAGTCAACATTGTGACGCTCCATCTATGGCCTCATGCCTACAGCTATTATGCGAAGTTTGTGTTGAAGGACCAGAATTACGATTCCAAGAACAGCGCGGGCGGTAACGCCCAGCGCGAAGCAGAAATCAAGTACATATGTTCCAGGAGCATAGACGACCCTAAGCTGTCTTCGGAGCAGAACTGGCTCATGATGGGGGACTTCAATACACGCAGCCGTCTGGACAACTGGCGGTACAAGCTTGCCGGGAACAGTCCTTTCCTCGGCAGCCATGACTACATCCTGAACAACACATTCTACAAGGACATAATCGGACTCAAGTACCCGGGTCACTTCTTTGCCACCCGTACCTGGGCTAATGACGCGGCCGGCAACTATCCGCCTCGTTATGATTTCATATATGCCTCTCCGTCAATGTATTCCAAAGTCCGGAATGCGCTGGTCCTCAATGAGTCCTGGACGAATATGGTCTGGGCTATGTCTAACTATTACGACTCGTCGGACCATCGTCCGATACTGGTGGATTTTGAACTGTAATACAGGAGAAAAACGGAAAGAGCGCTGAAAAACCTGGGTTCTGGCCAAAGTACACAAGGAAATATCAGAAAAATCCTATATTTGCAAAATAGTAAAGCATTATACTATTTTCTGATATGGATAAAAGCAAACCGGTCCCGGCATTCTGGGGCAAAGAAGATTGGCAGGCAATCTGGATAGGATTCATCGTAATCCTCCTGGCCTGCATCGCAGTTCTGACCAAAGCTTTCGATTTTTCAGCCGTTAAATTCGCCACCTGGACGGTGGGAGAAACCCTCTCTGAAGCGGCTGCAGCCAAGGTTACGTCACTTGGCGCCCAGTTGGGAGATCTGGCTTTCTGGCGCAAGTTCCTGGTGACCTTCGTCACCCTGGGAGTCTTGTTCACTTTAGGCGTGAAGCTTCAGGGCGAGAGCGTCAAGAAGTATATTCCTGCCTTCATAGGACTTTTCGTGATAGCGTTCGCCGTGCGTCTCATCAGCGCTGAATTCACGCTCAACCGTTACCTTGAATGGGCTTTCTGGGCATTGCTGGTAGGTCTCCTGATCTCCAACACGGTCGGCGTCCCGAAGTGGCTCAAGCCGGCCATCAAGACAGAATTCTACATCAAGACAGGTCTGGTCATAATGGGATTCTCGGTCCTTTTCTCGAACATAGCCAAATTCGGTCTCTACGGTCTGGGAATCGCCTGGATCGTCACTCCGGTCGTCATCATATTTATGTGGTGGCTCGGAACCAAGATCCTCAAGATTGACAACAAGCCTCTCGTAATCACGCTTGCTTCAGCTACTTCTGTCTGCGGAACGTCAGCCGCGATTGCAACGGCAGCGGCTTCCAAGGCCAAGAAGGACGACCTTTCCATAGCTGTTTCGATATCCATCATATTCACCATACTTATGATGGTTTTCGAGCCTATGCTTATCCGCGCCTGCGGTATGTCCAACATTATGGGAGGCTCCCTGATCGGAGGAACTATCGACTCCACCGGAGCGGTGGTCGTGGCGGGAACCGCCCTCGGCCCTGAGGCACAGCAGGCTGCAGTCCTCGTGAAGTCCATCCAGAACATCCTGATCGGTTTCATCGCCTTCTTCGTGGCCCTGTTCTTCGCGACCAGGGTGGACCGTACCGGAACCACCAAAGTAGGCGCTTCCGAAATATGGATCCGCTTCCCTAAGTTCATCCTCGGTTTCTTCGCAGCATCACTGATCGCATCCTTCCTTATCCAGCCGCTGTGCGGAGCCGACCAGGTCGGAGCCATCAACAAGGTGCTCGACCAGTACAAGAACTGGGCGTTCGTCCTTGCGTTCACCAGTATCGGTCTGGATACCAACTTCAAGGAGATAGCCAAGCAGATGCAGGGTGGAAAGGTTCTCTGGCTCTACATCATCGGTCAGACATTCAACATCCTCCTTACCTTCTTCGCGGTCTGGCTGTTGCTCTCCGGTAAATTCTTCCCGGTCCCAACTCTCAGCTAGTTGGCCGGAAAATCCAATAAGGCAGTCAAAGTGATCACCATCATTGTCGTGGCGGTCGCTTTGATTGCCGTTACATACATAATGCTCCACGGGATCGGTCTGCAGGATTCCCTGGATTTCGGCGCAGGAGCATATTACTATGCTGATATTCCTGATTTCGAGAAATATACCGGAAGCACCCATTTCCAGGCCAGATGGCCGTTCTGGGCGTATGCCGGCCTGTTCCTCGCTTGGGGTGCGCTGATGTACGCACTGTGGAAATACATTGACAAACACTGATATGGCAGAAGCATCGGCAACCTGCAGGGTCTGTTCCCAGGACCACAAGGTGGAAGTATGGAACAGGATCAATGTTTCGGAAAATCCCGAACTGAAAGAGAAGGTCAAGGACGGCTCCCTCTTCGTCTGGGAGTGCCCTCATTGCGGAGCAACCAACCTGATACAGGGGCAGACCCTGTACCACGATCCGGAATCCAGGCTGATGGTGTTCCTGCTGCCGGAAGGAGCGGTTCCGGAAAGCCAGGCAGCCGCCCTTGAACAGCAGCTCTCCGCCCTCTCCGGCTCCCTGGAAGGATATACCCTCAGAAGGGTCGGTGACGTCGGCTCCCTTATCGAGAAAGTGAATATATTCGATGCCGGGCTGGACGACTGCGTGATCGAGATGTGCAAATATGTCTCCCGGATGGAACTTGCGGACAAGGAGGGAGGCAAGGATATAGCGACTGCTCCTTTCAAGTTCTTCCGCCTTTCGGGGCCGGACAACGACATAGAGTTCTCGTATCCTTCGGAAGGCAGGATGCACGGAGTGATGATAGGATTCAATGTATATGAAGATTGCGCCGGAATCCTCCGACGCAATCCGCAAGTCAAACCTTCCGAAGGCTTCGCCAGGATAGATTCCGATTGGATAGCCAGGTTCTTCAGGTAACGGTTCTAGATATCCACGCTGAAAACTGCTCCGAAATAATTCCGGTCCAGCTTGCCGATCGGGAAGGAGTCGATTGCGCTCCACCAGTTGCGGGCATACCGGATTCCGAACCTGGAATCGAACGGGAGCCACAGGAAGTTGCCGAGATTGACCACCAGGTCGGCACCGAAGCTGAGCAGGGTTTCCGAAGCGATGTTCCCCGGATTGACAAGGAAATTCCGGTTGTAGTTGAAGTCCTGGAGCGAAATGTCCGCGAAAGGAGTCAGCTGGAAATTCTTGATAAAGAATGCAGGACATAAAAAAGTCCAGTCCACCGACAGGAACGGAACAGCATAATCCACGGTAGCCTTGAATGAAGAGGAGGCGGCCCGCATCAGCACTCCGCTGAGGCCTGAATCCACGAATCCTCTGGGAACCATCGAAATCGGTCCGTCGGTATAACTGTATTCCTTCCTGCCAACAGCCGTCTGTCCGCTGAAAGTGAACCTGAAACCCTGGTCGTAACGCAGGCCGGGGGCGTAACCGTAGGCGTAGACGTACATACTCGGGGAATAGAACTCCGATTTGTTCGGGTGGACGCGGAAGCCGAGCTCCGCGCCGAAGCCGAGTTTCGGATACACCTGTGAAGGCGCTTTCGAGCGGATGGCGTAACCCCTTACGGTGAAATCCAGGGTGCTTCTCCGCACCAGGTTGGTCTTTCCTATCGTGGAAATCTCCTCCGTGGACTTATTCCCTTCATCGTCCACGACCTCTTTCCTGAGACTGATCTGGTCGTTCAGCCTGTCGTTGGAGAACTTGAAACTGACCTTCGGCACCAGTCCGCGGCTGATTCCGCCAGAGGAGAAAGTCAGGGGAACATACGCAGAAACGATTCCCGACAGGTAAGGCTCTTTCCTCTGGGTGCCCTTCGTATATACCCTTACCGTATGTTCCTCCTCGTCGACAGCCTGCTGCCTCTGGGTATCGAGGGCAGCCCTGTCGTTAAAGTCCAGGGTGAAGTCCAGGACCGGATACAGTCCTGTGTAGATATAGTGGAGATGTCCGGAATGCCGCCATTTCCCTTCCGAATAAGGATCCTCGTGGGCATTGTACCCCACGAACCCGTATCCTGTACCAAGAAGGTTCTGGAACAAGGCCGTAGCTCCGAGGGAGGCGGTCTTGTAATACTCGTCCAGGCTTATGTCTTCGACATTGTTGTAGTCGAAATAAACAGGAGCCCAGGAGTGGATATGCGGGAACCTTATCTTCGAATATCTTTCCGGCTCTGAAACGGTCACCGGGGCGAAATCCGAGAAGCTGTCCCATTCAGTTCCAGCCAGTTCCTTCTCCTGCCTGGTCAGGGTTTCCGCCACCGGATACTTGTGGATTTCGGAATATGAGACCTCCTTTATCGGAAGGTCACTGACCGCCGTTGCATACATCATCTTTCCCTGCCTGTATGTCTCGGGATCGAACGAGGAGGCAACGGAAGAATAATACAGCGTATCTGCCTGCGGGTTGAGGAACGGAGAACTTATTCCGTAACGCGTGGAAGTCGCCTGGCGGAGCCGGAGCGAATCCGGGTCGAAAAGATACAGCTCTCCCACCCCGGTCCTGTCGCATACGAACGCCAGCTCCTTACCGAAGGTTTTCAAGCTGCCGAGTTCGACCGGCTGAGGCTCCAGCAGGACCTTGAAGCCCTTGGGGCCATCCTGTCCGTAAGACACTTCATATATTCCCATTCCGTGCCCGGAAAGGCCCGCGGAGAACAACCTGTCCCCTATCCAGGAAGATTCAGTGACCTGGACCGAATCAGGGGCCTGGACCACGGTGATTCCGCTGCCTGAATCGGAGTCGAGGATACATACCCGCGATCCTCCGAAAGAAGGATATTCCGCTACCGCGACCATCTTCCCGTCGTCGGAAGGGGCCGGGTTGAAATACCTGTGTCCCTTGGTGACGGTATGGACCTTTGCCGGGTTTGTGGTCTCGATATAGCGGACCCGCGATTCTCCGGCCAGCTCCCATCGCCTGTCAGCCACCGTTTCCGTCCACCAGATCCTTCCGTTGGCTTTGTCGAGATGCAGGTTGCCGGTGGAGGACGCAAAAGGCCTAACCTCCCACTCGGAGCCGTCAGGAGCTACCCTGACAAGGGTCAGCGGGGTGTACAGGCCGCCTTTGAGAGTGAATATGCTGGCGTCTTCGGAATATACGCCGGACATATAGCTGTTATGTACTTTTCCGGCGACGGTCACCTGCCTCGCCGGCATGAATGGCGCCCGGAGTGAGGCTTCTTTGTCCCAGATATCCCTGAAACCTTCTTCGATGGTACGGAAGGATTCCTTGAACTTGGTTCCGGAAGCAGCTTTGACCGTCTTCTGGAGATTGAACAGCCACCCTTTCCGGATGACCCTGGTGAAATACTCGTCCGTGAATGAAGGATCGTCCAGGAATACCCTCGAGCCGGCAACGAGCATATATCCGGCACGGTAATGGTCCGGGGTATACCTGGTGTACGAACCATAAGCCCAACGCCAGTAATTACGCCAGTCTCCGGAATCGAAGGCCGGCATGAAGTAGTTGAGGAAAGAAGCCTGGCGACCCCGGCCGGACAGCGTAAGCGCCGTTTCGGCGACTACCGCATCGCCCTCAAGGAAGGCCGGGCCCGGATACAGTCCGGAGAAAGCCCCCGCCACCATTTCCCCGGTAAGGATCTTGAAAATCTTGTTCTTGCCGGCCGCGCCGAACTGCATCTGGGAGGAATGGCGCCCCTCGTGGATAGCCAGATGCCTCGCCCAGGGTATCGGAGTCGGGGAATATGCGTCCATCACGGTGTAGATATCCATCCTTTTCGGAGCCCAGGCGACGGATGCGTTGGCAATCGGGTTGAGGCAGTGGAACACTACCGGCATCCTGGTCTTGTAACTGGATCCGGTCTTCAGTCCGGAAGACCAGCCGAGAGGATCCCTGGCTCTTTCAAGTTCATATGCATAGACCCTGGCAAGGGAGTCTGCCCCCACGGGATAGATAATCTTGAAATGGTCGGTCTTGACACTGTTCCAGCGGAGGCTTGGAGGATCGCTTCCGTTGAGGGAAAACTGGGCGTTCAGGCTTATGCAGGCGAGTGCAAGTATGACGGATAGTATCGTTCTTTTCATAATCAATCACGAAGATAACAAATCTGCGATTATTTATTTAAATTTGTAGGAATGCACATATGAAAAAGATTCCTGGATACATATTGGCAGCCATCCTTATCGTGCTGTCCGCCGGATGCGGAGGAAAGAAAGCTTCTCAGGATACAGCTTTCCATCCCGTGCCCTTCCCTGCGGCACCGAAAGTCCCCTCCTTGATAACCGACGGAGCCGAGGCGAACGAATATGTAGCCGCCCATTTCTGGGACGCCTTTCTGGGGAGGACCCTTCCCTGCGACACGAACATAGTCAACGGAGTCCTTGCCGAAGACGTGGAAAGCGCCGTCGGCACGTATGTCACCGTCCTGGAGCAGGGGTGCGGACTGGATTTCGCCCGGAAGGCTATCGGGGACTTCGTGGAGTCCCTGGAGAGGTTCCAGGCTTCCGATACGGCTTCGAATGTGTTCGGTTTCCTGGAAAAGACGGTTTCAAAGTATCTGTACGACCCGAACTCCCCGGTACGCAGCGAAGACCTTTACCTTCCTTTCGCGGCAGGACTGGCCTCTTCTCCTTTCGTGCCGGAAGGGATGCGGCAGGCCTATGCCCACGACGCCCGGATGTGTTCCCTCAACCAGACAGGGACCGTGGCTGCGGATTTTTCTTTCACTGACTTGTCCGGCCACAGGCACAGCCTTCACGCAGTAAAGGCTGACTATACCTTGCTGTTCTTCTCGAACCCGGGCTGTCCAGCCTGCAAGGAGATCATAGACGGGCTTACTACCGACCCCCGTATCGCCGGGAAGGTCGATTCCGGGAAGCTCGCGGTGGTGAATGTCTACATCGATTCCGACCTGGACGAGTGGCGGGAATATGCCGTCAACTATCCGGAAACCTGGCTGAGTGGTTACGACCAGAGCTACACTATACGCACCGACGTAACCTACAACGTCAGGGCCATCCCGTCCCTGTATCTGCTCGACGAAGGAAAGAGGGTGATAATGAAGGACGCCCCGTCGGACAAGGTTCTGTCCTACATAGCGAATATTGAATAACAGCATGATCATATGAAAACTGACAAGCAACTCTGGGGTGTTTCCCCCGACGGGAAGGAAATCTTCCTGTATACCATAGAGAACGGGTCCGGAGCCTTCGTCCGCCTGTGCAGCGTAGGTGCTGCGATAGTGTCCGCAGTCGTGCCGGACAAGGATGGAAAGCTAGCCGACGTGGTCCTCGGATATCCACGGGCGAATGATTATTTCGCCGACGGCCCCTGCTCCGGAAAGTGCCCCGGCCGTTATGCCAACAGGATCGCCAAGGGAAAGTTCACCCTTGACGGGGTCGAATATACCCTTCCTGTGAACAACGGTCCGAACCATCTCCACGGCGGCCCCCAGGGGTTCCAGAACAAGGTGTGGGACAGTCGGATCGTCGGCGATGCCGTAGAGTTCCTGTATGTGGCCGAAGACGGCGAGGCCGGTTATCCAGGCAATATGAAAGTCGTTGCGCATTATGAGTGGAGCGAGGACAACGCCCTTGAACTTACTTTTACCGCCGAGACCGACAAGGCTACCGTGGTCAATCTTACGAACCACGCTTATTTCAACCTCAACGGAGAAGGGAACGGAGATATCCTGGGACATTTCCTGAAGCTCAATTCTGCCGTTTATCTCCCTACCGACGACACCCTGATACCGCTCGGAGAGCCGGATGCCGTTGCCGGGACTCCAATGGATTTCCGCGAGTTCAAGCTTATAGGACAGGACATCAAGGAGGATTTCCCTGCCCTCAACTATGGAAAGGGTTACGACAACTGCTTCATGATCTCAGGATATGAGCCCGGGCAGCTGCAATCCGCAGCAAAGCTGTATTCCCCTCTCAGCGGCCGTCAGCTGGAAGTCCTGACCACCCAGCCTGCCGTCCAGATCTACACCGGCAACTGGCTTGCCGGCTGCCCCGTAGCCAAATGCGGGCGAAGCTATTTCGACTACGAGGGAGTCGCAATCGAGTGCCAGCACGCACCGGATTCCCCGAACAAACCTGACTATCCGTCCACCGTGCTTCGTCCCGGCGAGACCTTGCAGGAAGCGATAATCTGGCAATTCTCGGTAAGATGAAACAGTACCTGGACCTGTTGAGGCATATAATGGACGACGGAGTGGTCAAGCACGACCGCACCGGCGTGGGCACGAAGAGCGTGTTCGGATACCAGATGAGATTCGACCTCTCCGAGGGATTCCCTCTCCTGACAACCAAGAAAGTGTTCCTGAAAGGAATCATCCACGAACTGCTGTGGTTCATTTCCGGAAGCACCAACATCAAGTACCTGCTGGACAACAACGTCCATATCTGGGACGAGTGGGCGGACGAGAACGGGGACCTCGGTCCGGTTTACGGCCACCAGTGGCGGTCCTGGCCTGCTCCCGACGGCAGGTCCGTGGACCAGCTCGCAGGAGTAATAGACCTCATCCGGAACCATCCGGACTCCCGCAGGATGCTGGTATGCGCCTGGAATCCGGGGGACGTCGACAAGATGGCCCTTCCGCCCTGCCATTGCCTGTTCCAGTTCTACGTGGCAGAAGGGAAGCTGTCCTGCCAGCTTTACCAGAGGAGCGCGGATACTTTCCTGGGCGTTCCTTTCAACATAGCTTCCTATGCTCTCCTCACTATGATGATAGCCGCCACCAGCGGACTCGAGCCGGGAGAGTTCATCCACACTACGGGCGACACCCATATCTATCTCAATCACTTCGACCAGGTCAGGGAACAGCTTGGCAGGACTCCTCGTCCGCTTCCCAGGATGATCCTGAACCCCGGAGTGAAGTCCGTATTCGATTTCAAGGCAGAAGATTTCACCCTGGAAGGATATGACCCCTGGCCTACCATCAAGGCTCCGGTCGCGGTGTGATTCCGGGTGATGAAGAACGACAAGCAACATTTGTAATATGGAAAAATGCATAATAGTGGCGATCGCCGACAACAGGGCCATCGGTAAAGGGAATGCCCTCCTGTGGCACATAGCGGAAGATATGAAGTATTTCCGCACTACGACTACCGGAAGCCCGGTCATTATGGGCTGGATGACGTTCCAGTCGATAGGCGGAAGGCCCCTGCCCAAGCGGGACAACGTCGTGATCAGTATATTCCCCTGGCCGGACAAGCCGGAAGGAGTCAAGGTCGCAGGCAGTCTCGACGAGGCCTATTCCCTCGTCTCGCCGGATGCGGAAAAGGTCTTCGTGATGGGAGGAGGCGAGACATACCGCCAGGCTCTCCCGACAGCAGACAAACTCTACATCACCCACGTCCACGCGACCATTGAAGATGCGGATACCTTCTTCCCGGTGATCGATCCCGGAATATGGGAAGTCGAGAGCACCACGCCGGTTGCAACCGATCCTGAAACGGGTTTCGGCTACGAGTTCACGATCTATACCCGCAGGAAGTAATAGCCTCCAATCCAGGATATGAGTGCAAACAGGGAACATTTCGGAAGCAGGTCGGCCGTCATAATGGCTATGGCAGGTTCTGCCATAGGCCTTGGAAACATATGGCGTTTTCCGTATATGACAGGTGAATACGGCGGTGCCGCATTCATCCTGATCTACATAGCCTGTACGCTGGTCCTGTCCCTGCCCATATTCCTTTCAGAGGCCGTAATCGGCCGCAGGACCCATTCCAATGCCATCGGAGCTATGAAACAGCTTGCTCCCGGAAGCGGCTGGAGGGTGCTGGGATACCTGAGCGTGGTCACCCCGATGATAATCGTTTCCTATTACAGCATCGTGGGCGGGTGGTCTATCGAATATTTCCTCAGGAGTTTCTCCCTCGACTTCGGAGAATTCTCCCCGTCAGGCTGGACTGCCCTGGCTTTCAACACCATATTCCTGGCCCTGTCCTGCGGAATTGTCGCCCTCGGGGTCAAGAGCGGGATAGAGAAATTCAGCAAGATGTCCATTCCGGTGCTGTTCGTGCTCATCATCATCATACTGGTATATTCGGTCAATATGCCGGGGGCGGAGGCAGGGATAGACTACCTCGTCAAGCCTGACCTCTCCAAGGTAACCGGAAAGACCTTCGCCTTCGCGATGGGTCAGAGCTTCTATTCATTGTCCCTTGGAATGGGAATCATCATCACGTATTCATCATACGTGCACAAGGAGGAGAACGTCATCGCGACTGGCTTGGGAACCGCCGTTGCTGACCTGATGTTCGCAATCCTGGCCGGTTTCGCGATAATGCCGGCGGTGTTCTCGGTCGGAATCAAACCTTCGGCGGGTCCAGGGCTGATCTTCCAGACTCTGCCTTTCGTCTTTACCGAGATGGGAGCCGGAGTCAAGTGGATCTCGGTCGCCGTTTCTGCAGTATTCTTCCTGACCGTTATCGTGGCGGCGATGACATCTTCGGTCTCCACGATCGAAGTCGGAGTGGCTTACCTCGTGGAAGAGAAAAAGATAGAAAGGAAGAAAGCCTGCCTGCTGGTGTTCATCCTTACCTGGCTGCTCGGCCTTGCCTGTGCCTTGTCCATCAAGGCCTTCGGAATGGTGGATGCTTTCGCGTCCAACTTCCTCCTGACGATAGGAGCCTTGCTCGTGGTATTGTTCGTCGGGTGGAAGATGAAACGTAAGGATGTCCGGGACGAGATAACCAACGGCGGAACCCGGAACACAGGGGCCTTCCCCGTCATCTATTTCCTGATCAGGTTCATCGCTCCGCTGGCAGTCCTTGTGATATTCATTTCCAACCTGGTACTCCGATGAGCGGCAGGGAGCATTTCGGCAGCAGGGCTGCGGTGATAATGGCTATGGCGGGATCTGCCATAGGCCTTGGCAATATCTGGCGTTTCCCCTTCATAGTCGGCCAGTACGGTGGCGCCGCCTTCATCCTGGTTTACATACTCTGCTGTTTCCTGCTTTCCCTTCCCATCCTCTTTTCAGAGTCCGTCATAGGCCGGAGGACGAACAGGAACACATACGGAGCGATGGAAGCCCTTGCCCCGGGGTCTTCCTGGAAATGGCTTGGGCTCCTGACAGTAGTCTCGCCGATAATCATCCTTTCCTATTACAGCGTCGTGGGTGGCTGGTCGATAGAATATCTTTTCAAGGCGGTCACTATCCAGTTCCGGCCTGACAATGCCGAAACGGTTACCGGGATGTTCGGGGAATTCGCCGCATCGAAGGCAAAGGTGATAGCCTGCCTGTTGCTTTTCCTCGGAATGACAGCGGGGATAGTGTTCGCCGGCATCAAGAAAGGGATAGAGAGGTTCAGCAAGATAACCATACCGGTGCTCTTCGTGCTGGTCCTGGTCATCGCGGTCTATTCCCTGACCCTGCCGGGAGCCGGAGAAGGGATAAGGTATCTTGTCCGTCCGGACTTCTCCAAGCTTACCCCGGATGCCTTTGCCGCCGCACTCGGCCAGAGTTTCTTCTCCCTGTCCCTGGGAGTAGGTACGATGCTCACGTATTCGTCTTATGTCAGCAAGGATGAGAACCTGATGGCATCGGGTGCGGGCACTGCTGTCTCTGACCTTCTCTTCGCAATCTTGGCAGGCTTCGCAATAATGCCGGCCGTCTTTGCTTCCGGCATCGCACCGGCAGCCGGCCCTGGTCTTGTCTTCGAGACCCTGCCCTATATTTTCGCCAAGATGGGCACCGGAGGGCTGGTCCTGAGCGCTGCGGTAGCCATAATATTCTTCATCACCATCCTGGTGGCCGCCCTGACCTCTTCCATCTCGATGATGGAGGTGGGGGTTGCGTACCTGAGTGAAGAGAAAGGAATATCCCGAACAGCCGCGACCGCCGGAATCTTCATCTTCGCGTTCGTGGTCGGACTCGTCTGTGCGCTGCGGGGCAGCGTCTTCGATTTCCTGGACAAGCTCTGTTCGAACTTCCTTCTGACCCTGGGCGCCCTCCTGTTCAGCCTCTTCGTGGGGTGGAAGATGAAAAAGGAAGATGTGAAGGATGAACTCACCAACGGAGGCACCCTTCACACCAACGTGAAACTGTTCCCGATAATCTATTTCCTGATAAAGTACATAGCGCCGGTCTCGATAGCCGTCATATTCATAAGCGGCCTTATCGGATGACGAAGTCGGCGACTATCGGATAATGGTCGGAGATGTACTGCACCCCGTATTTATTCTCGTCCACCACGATGAACGATTTAGCGATGGCTCCACGGAACATAATGTGGTCGAGCCACATAGGCTTGCTGCCCTTCCTTCCGAAGTCGTTGAAAGTAGGAGCCGTGTCCGGCTTCCTGACCGAGTGGGCCGCCTCTTTCATATAGTCCTGCAAAGGCTTGATTCCCTTCTCGGAATCCGGCATGTTGAAGTCTCCCCCAAGGAATACCACGGCATCGTCCCCGGCGATTTCCTTGATCTTTTCGACTATGAGGATGGAGCTCTGCAGCCTCGCGTTCGGCCCTCTGTGGTCCATATGGACGTTGAAATAGAAGAATATGCGTCCTGATTTCTTATATTTCAACTTGACCCAGGTGGCATTCCTCACGCTGGCCGCATCCCAGCCTTTACGGTCGGGAGTCTGGTCTTCGTTGAGCCAGAAATAGCCATAGTCCAGAAGTTCCAGCTTGTCACCCCTGAACATCACCGGATTCTCGTTGTTCTGGAGTTCCAGGTCCGGAGTGCCGGGCTTCCCGCCACGGTCCACCATAACATATTTCCCCAGTTCCTTCTTCAGGTCGGCCTTGTGGTAGGGGTATGCTTCCTGGAAACCGATTACGTCCGGTTTGTATTTTTCAATCGCTTTGATGCAGCCGCTCTTCCTGGCTTCCCAGCTGAGTTTTCCGGTGTCTGCCGGGAACTGGTACCGGATATTGAATGACATAGCACGGAAATCCTCGCTCTTGCCGGCTGCGCGGAAACCGAAAGCCGACAATAATACGAGCATGGCCGTAAAGAGGGTTCTGAGTCTTCCAATCATATGTTTTGAGTTAGTTTTCGTGCAGTTACACTCGTAAAATTAATAAAATTAAATGAATTCTTGTTAACTTGCGTACTATGAAAACCACTTTGATGCAGACGGACGTGGTCTGGGCGGATCCTGAAGCTAACCGAAGGAAACTGGAAGCGATGCTTTCCGGTTTGCCCGAAACGGACCTGGTGGTTCTGCCCGAGATGTTCTCCACCGGCTTTATGCCAGAACCGGAAGGTAGGGCTGAAACTGACGGCGGAACCCTTCGCTGGATGATTTCGAAGGCCCGGGAATACGGTTTCGCCCTGGCGGGCAGCATCTCTACCGAGGAGGCAGGAAGGCTGTACAACAGGTTCTGCTTCGTCGAGCCTGACGGGAAGGTCTCCTTCTATGACAAGCGCCATCTGTTTTCCATCAGCGGAGAAGACAGGAAATATACTCCCGGAGACAGAAGGGTCATCGTGGAATACAAGGGAGTAAGGATCCTCCTTCAAATATGCTACGACCTCCGTTTTCCCGAGTCCTGCCGGAACTTCATCCGGGACGACGGGACCCCGGATTATGACCTGGCCATATTCGTGGCAAGCTGGCCCAGCCGCCGGATCGAGTCCTGGAACACCCTGCTCAAGGCCAGGGCGATCGAGAACCAGAGCTTCGTCATAGGCGTCAACCGGGTCGGAACCGATCCGGAATGCGATTATCCGGGCGCTTCCGTGATGCTGGATCCGATGGGCAGGACGGTGGTCTCCTGCGGTACCGGCAGGGAAACATCGGCGACCGGAGAGCTGGACCTCCGTCTTCTGTCAGCTTTCAGGGAATCTTTCCCCGCACTCAAGGACATTCTTTAAAACCAAGTGATATGAAAAAACAACTCAAATCCATCGCAGCCCTGTGCTGCGCAGCGATCCTCACAGCCGGCTGCGGCCTGCTCAACCTTCCGACCGCCACCGACCAGGACGGAAACCCTACCGGAACGACTGCCGAAAACATCATAAACATCATCGGCAGCATCCTCGGCTCGTTCGGTAACACCACCGACCAGGCATCCATCCTCGGCACCTGGACATACCAGGAGCCTGCGGTCCAGTTCACAAGCGACAACCTGCTGGCCAAGGCGGGAGGCAGCATCGCCAGCGCCAAGGTCGTCGAGCAGCTCGCGCCTTATTACGAGAAGGCCGGAATCAAGCCGGGCAAGATGATCCTCACTCTGAACGAGGACAAGACGTGCTCGCTGGCTATCGGAAAGAAGACATATTCAGGCACTTATGAATTCAATGAGGAAGCCGGGACGATGGACATCAAGACCGCGGCGTTCAACCTTCCGACCGCCTATGTGTCCGTTTCCGGATCTCAGTTCGCGCTTACTTTCGATTCCACCAAGCTCCTCGGAATGGTCCAGTCGGCCGGCAAGGTCACCGGCAGCGACTCCACGCTTTCCCAGATAGCTTCCATCGCCCAGGCGTATGACGGAATGAAGACAGGATTCCTGTTCACAAAGTAACCTAAAGCTTTTTTTTCGTATTTTTGTCGTTTGCTATGGCCAAGGTAAAGGTTCCCGAAGATACTCCGCTGATCAAGCAGTTCTTCTCCGTAAAGGCTCAGCACCCGGAGGCGGTGCTCCTTTACAGGGTTGGGGACTTTTACGAGTCATATTCAGACGATGCCGTCCTGGTCAGCAAGGTTCTCGGAATTGTGCTTACCAGGAAATCCAACGGAGACAAGGGCTATGTCGAGATGGCGGGCTTCCCGCATCACGCGCTCGACGTATATCTCCCGAAACTGGTACGGGCTGGCCACAAGGTGGCAGTATGCGACCAACTGGAGGACCCCAAGTTCGCCAAGAAGCTGGTCAAGCGCGGAGTGACCGAACTGGTAACTCCCGGCGTGGCTTTCAACGACCAGATGCTGGAACAGAAGGAGAACAATTTCCTCGCAGGCCTCACTTTCGAGAAGGACCAGTGCGGAGCCGCTTTCCTGGATGTCTCCACTGGCGCCTTCCAGGTATCCCAGGGTTCGTTTGAATACATCGGGACACTTGTCTCTTCCTTGAAACCAAAGGAGATCATAGTCCAGAGAGGTTTCGAGAAGGGAGTGAAGGAAAGGTTCGGGGAGACTCTCTACGTTTCTTCCGTCGAAGAGTGGGCGTTCGTCTATGATGCAGCTGTCGACAAGCTCAAGAAACAGTTCGGCGTGGATTCCCTCAAGGGATTCGCGATAGACAGGTATCCGCTCGGCATCTGCTCTGCGGGAGCCTTGCTGGTGTACCTGGAGCAGACATATCACACCGGCCTCAAGAATCTGTGTTCCATATCCAGGATCGACGGCGACAAGTTCGTATGGATGGACAAGTTCACTGTCCGGAACCTGGAAATATTCGAATCCGCAGCAGGAGGAGAAGGAGTCAGCCTGGTGAGCGTGATGGACGGCTGTGTTTCCCCTATGGGTGCCAGGCTCCTCCGCAACTGGCTGGCTATGCCGGTCCTGGACATAAAGGAACTGGAGGCCAGATATGACGTAGTAGACCACTTCATTCCGGATTCGGGAGATCTCGAGCAGCTTCAGGAACATATCGGCGGGATGGGCGACCTTGAACGTATCATCGCCCGCGCGGCTACCGGGAAGATAGCCCCGAGGGAGGTGATGCAGCTGGGGCGCGGTCTATCCGCGATGGATCCTGTGTCCGCACTTTGCAAGGGCCGTGGCGTCAAGGCTCTCGACAATCTTGCCGGCGGCATCAGGAACTGTTCGTCCCTGCTGGATTCCATAAGCCATACGATGGCTCCGGAGCCGGCAGCGGCGATAGGCAAGGGGCCCGTCATCGGAAAGGGTGTGGACCCCGAGCTGGATGAGCTCAGGGAGATTTCTTCCGGAGGGAAGGATTATCTCCTTGCCCTGCAGCAGCGTGAGGCCGAAAGGACAGGGATAACATCCCTGAAGATAGGCTTCAACAACGTGTTCGGCTATTACATCGAAGTAAGGAATACTTTCAAGGACCTCGTGCCTCCGGAGTGGATCCGGAAGCAGACGCTGGTCGGAGCGGAGCGGTACATCACCGAAGAACTCAAGGAATATGAAGCCAAGATCCTGAGTGCCGAAGACCGCATCTATGCTCTCGAGACGAAGCTGTATTCAGACCTCGTGGAACTTATCCGCAAGAATATCCCGGCAATCCAGTCCAATTGCAGGATCATCGCCAGGCTGGATGTCCTTGCAGGCTTCGCCCGCCTGGCCCGCGAACGTTCTTACTGCAGGCCGGAGATGACGAAGGATTATTCCATCGACATAAAGGCCGGACGCCATCCTGTCATCGAGACGCTGATGCCTCCGGGAGAGGAATATGTACCGAACGACGTCCACCTGGACGACAAGAAGCAGCAGATAATAATCCTGACCGGTCCCAATATGGCCGGAAAATCGGCCCTCCTGCGCCAGACAGCCCTCATCGTGCTCCTCGCCCAGGTCGGCAGCTTCGTCCCGGCTGAAAGCGCGCGTATAGGATATTGCGACAAGATATTCACACGCGTAGGAGCTTCTGACAACATTTCCCGGGGAGAATCCACGTTCATGGTCGAGATGCTCGAGACCTCGATGATCCTCCACAACCTCAGCTCCAGGTCCCTAGTGCTCCTGGACGAGATCGGCAGGGGCACCTCCACCTACGACGGAATGTCCATCGCGAGGGCGATAGTCGAATACATCCACGAATACGGCCACGGGGCCAAGACCCTCTTCGCGACCCATTACCACGAGCTCAACGACCTGGAAGAAAGCTACAAGCGGGTCAAGAATTTCCATATCGCCGTCAAGGAAGTAGGCACCCAGGTGATATTCCTGAGGAAACTGCGCGAAGGAGGCACCGCCCACAGTTTCGGAATACACGTCGCCAGGATGGCTGGGATGCCAAAGGAGGTCATCCAAAGCGCCGAGAATACCCTCAAGGCTCTGGAAATGAATGATTCCCAACACCTTGTGAGCGCAAGGAAGGGAGAGATCAAGAAGCCGGTGCAGACCAAGGCCGGAACCATAGAAAGCGACGGATCCCTCCAGCTGTCATTCTTCCAGCTGGACGATCCTACGCTCGAGTCGCTCAGGGACAAGCTTGAAGCGGCCGACCTCGACAATATGACACCACTCCAGGCTTTCGACCTGCTTCGCTCGATGAAGGAGGAACTGGGAGTTTGACGCACCGAGTATGCTATGAAAAGAGTTCTGATCATAACTTATTACTGGCCACCTTCCGGAGGTTCCGGCGTCCAGCGCTGGGTCAAGTTCGCCAAGTACCTTCCCGCTTCGGGATGGCAGCCTGTGATCTATACTCCGGAGAACCCGGAGCTGACCACCGTGGACAAGACCCTCGCGGACGAGATACCTCCCGAGGCCGAAATAATAAAGCGTCATATCACTGAACCTTACGGGATATACCGCAAGATAATGGGCAAGGGCAGCTCCACGGACCTGAAGACCCTGACAGGCGCCTCTTCCAGCAAGGACGAGGTCAATCCGATCAACGGCGGAGAAAAATCCTGGAAGCAGAAACTGTCCCTTTTCATCAGGGGGAACTTTTTCATTCCGGACCCGAGGATCCTCTGGGTCAATCCTTCCGTCCGTTTCCTCAAGGAATACCTGAAGGCCCACCCGGTGGACGCCATAGTCACCACGGGACCGCCTCAGTCTATGCACCTGATAGGCTTGAAACTCAGCCGCGCCACCGGTTTGCCTTGGCTCGCTGATTTCCGCGACCCTTGGACCAAGATGTTCTATTTCAAGCATCTAGGGCTCACCAGACGTTCGGAAGAGAAGCACCACGCCCTCGAGCAGGAAGTGCTGGACGGAGCCACTAAGGTAATCGCGGTCTCTCCTCTGGTGCAAGCGGATTTCAAGGCTATGACCAAGACCCCTGTCGAACTGATTACCAATGGATTCGACGAAGAGGATTTCAAACGGGAATTCGAACTGGACGACTGTTTCAACGTAACCCATACCGGCCTCTTCGCTTCAGACGGTAACCCGGATGTGCTGTGGAAGGTACTTGCAGACAAATGCAGGACCGACGTACAGTTCCGCAGGACCCTGAGGATCCGGCTGGCCGGAAAGACCGACCGCGAAATCACGAAATCCATCGAAGATGCCGGCCTGGGAGCCAACCTGGTCGACCTCGGTTACCAGAGCCACGATGTTGCGGTCCGCGAGCAGCGCAACGCCTCCATCCTGATCCTGCCTCTCAGGAAGGAACCGGAATACAACGCCGTCCTTCCCGGGAAGCTGTTCGAATACCTGGCCTCGCGCCGGCCGATCCTCGGTATAGGCCAGACCGGCGGAGCGATGGCGACGGTGGTCAGGGATGCCGGCGCAGGCGTGGTATATGACTGGAATGATGAGAAACGGATCCGCGAGTGGATGGATTTCTGCTGGGAAGAATTCCAGAACGGAGAACTGCAAGACACGGCCGGAGACATTTCCCGCTATACCCGCAGGAATACTACCAAGCGGCTTGTCAGCCTTTTGAACGAAATAACAGATAAGAAATGAGCAATAAAGTCAGGAATATCCTTATCTATGCCGGCATCGTTGCGTTTTTCCTGGTGCTGGCCTATGCCTTCGTGCCGGAAGTGCTTTCCGGAAAGATAGTCAACCAGAGCGACATAACCGGTTTCAAGGGAATGTCCAGGGAGGCTTCGGTATGGAACGCTTCCCATCCGGACGATCCGGCCCGGTGGACAGGCTCGATGTTCGGAGGAATGCCTACGACGTCATTTATGCCGTCTTCTGAAGGAGACTGGACCCAGGGACTGTACGACCTGATGATGACCGGAAAACGGCCGGCCACCTGGTTGTTCATATCCCTGCTTGGAGCCTTCCTGCTTATGCTTTCGCTCGGGATAGACAAGTTCCTGGCCATTGGAGGAGCAGTGGCCGTAACCTTCTGCTCCTACAACTTCCAGATCATACAGGTAGGCCACAACACCAAGATGCAGGCGCTGGCATTCCTGCCCTGGGTCCTGGCCGCCGTGATATTCACATACAGGAAAGCTTTGGCCAAAAAGGACGGCAAGGGATGGAAAGGATGGCTGCCACAGACCCTCCTCGGAGCGGTCCTGTTCGGTTTGGCCTTGAGTCTCCAGATAAAAGCCAACCACCAGCAGATCACCTATTACCTGGCCATAATGATCGTCATCTATGCCCTGGCACTGGCGATTTCACTGCTGTGTTCGAAGGAAGGGCGTGCTTCTCTCGGAAGATTCTTTGCAGCCTCCGCCCTCCTGCTGGTCGTAGGACTTGCGGGAATAGGCACGAACGCCATCAAGCTTGCCCCTCTGTATGAATATTCCAAGAATACGATGCGCGGGGGCTCCGAACTTTCCCACCCCACAGGAGGACAGATCAACAAGGACGGGCTTCAGCTTGATTATGCCACGGCCTGGTCATACGGATGGGAAGAGTTGCCTAACCTGATGATTCCGGATTTCAACGGCGGATCTTCGGCCGGGATTGTGAACCCCGACAAATCCGAAGTGGCCAAGCTTTTCAAGCAATACGGACAGAGCGCTCCTGAAAGGATGCCGTATTACTGGGGACCGCAGCCTTTTACGGCAGGTCCGATGTATATGGGAGCCATAAGCATATTCCTGTTCCTGCTGGGCTTGTTCCTTTACAAAGGGAAGGAGAAATGGTGGATGCTGGCTGCAACCATCGTCGCCGTCTTCCTCGCCCTGGGCAACCATTTTATGTGGTTCACCAAGCTGTTCTTCGACTATGCGCCGATGTACAACAAGTTCAGGACGGTCTCGATGGCGCTGGTAATCCTCCAGTTCACTTTGCCGATGCTCGGCTTCCTGGTGCTCGACCGACTGATGAAGGGGGAATATACGAAAAAGGAATTCCTTAAGAAGGGTTGGCCCGCCCTGGCCCTGACGGCAGGAATCTGCCTTCTGGTCGCTCTGGTTCCGAGCCTTGCCGGTACGTTCTCCGGCCCTTCCGACGGGCAGATCCAGGATGTGATAGCAGACGCTCTGAGGGCTGACCGTATCCGCCTGCTCCGCACCGACGCCTTGTGGTCAGCAGTTGTCATCCTGTTGGCTTTCTGCCTGATATTCTGGTCCTTCAGCATCCCGAAACAGGCTCCGAAGTCTTATGAGTTGAATCCTGAGATCGGCGAGTCGAGGCGTAAAGTCGCTATGGCCGGAATATGCTTCCTCGTCCTGGTGAATATGTTTGCCGTCGGCAAACGGTACCTCAATTCCAGTGACTTCACTACTCCGCGTCAGTTCGACAGCCATTTCACCGCACGTGGCGTGGACAAGGCTATACTGGAGGACAAGGCTCCGTCTTTCCGCGTGGCCGACCTTACAGCGGACATATTCAATGATAATTACAATCCATATTGGCACAAGAGCATAGGCGGATACAGTCCCGCCAAGCTGCAGCGCTACCAGGACCTGATCGACAGGTATCTGTTCGGAGAACTTCAGGGAGCCTTGGCTGTTGCACGCGGGGCGAAGACACTCGGAGACTTCCGGGATGCCCTTCCTGAAATGAAATTGCTTTCCGCCCTGAATACCAAGTATTTCATCCTTGGTGCGGACTTGCCTCCGGTTGAGAACGAGAAGGCTTACGGGCCGGCGTGGTTTGTGGAGAGATTCGTCGATGCCGCTACTCCGGATGACGAGATAGGACTTCTGGAGACAGCCGACCTTCGGAAAGAAGCTGTATTGGGACGGGACTTCGAAGAAATGGCAAAGGTATTCGGGACCTCTTTTGAAGACAAGGCAGACTTGCGCGATTCCATCTGGATGACGTCATATTCTCCGAACGAGCTTCAATACAGGTATGTCTCTGCGTATGACCGTCCGGCCGTATTCAGTGAAGTCTATTATCCGGATGGCTGGAAGGCAACCGTGGATGGGGCGGAAATACCTCTATTCCGCACGGACTGGATTCTCCGCGGGGCGGTCCTGCCTGCCGGAGAGCACGAGATCACAATGAGATTCGAACCCAAGGTATATACGAAGAGTTCAAGGGCTTCCAGAGCCTCCAGCATTACCCTCGTATTGCTGCTGCTCCTTGCTTTGGGAGGAATATTTGTGAAGGAATCATAAAAATACACTATATTTACGATAACCTTTGGAATTACAATAACCTTTAAAAGAAAACACTATGTCAGAAGAAGTTAAGAAGGAATCCTTCAAGGAAAAGCTGCAGGCGGCAGCCGGAAAGGTGGCCTGCAAGGGCAAGGAACTCTATGAGAAGGCCAAGGAAAGGACCGAGGACGTGGCCGAGAAGATCAACAGCGCCGATCTTGACGGAGACGGAAAGGTGACTTTCAAGGAAAAAGTCCAGTTTACGGCAGGAAAGGTAGCCGACAAGAGCAAGGCCGCCTATGCCGAGGCTAAGGACAAGGCTGTGGAACTCGGCGGGAAAGCCAAGGATGCTTTTGCTGAGGCTAAGGACAAGGCTGCTGATGCCATCGATACGGCAAAGCAGAAGCTCCAGGAAAAGAAAGACGAAAAGGACGCATAGCTATGAAAAGGCACGGCTTAGCCGCGACAGCCGTCCTGTGCTGTGCCTTGACGCTGTCCGGCTGCGGAATCATCAGGACCGCCAATGCGATCGGATCCATTTTCGGTGGACGCAAGAAGGTCAAGACGATCAAGAAGATAGTCAAGATCATCGGATCTGTCCTCGGGCAGTTCTATGACACGACCACCAAGAAATCTCTCGTGGGCGACTGGACCTACGCAGAGCCGGCAATCCAGTTTGAGACCCAGAATCTCCTGGACAAGGCGGGAGGTGTCGTTGCCAGCCAGACCGTGGCCGACAACATAGCTCCTTATTTCAGTATCCTTGGATTCAAGCAGGGTAACCTCTCCATTTCCCTTCGCGAAGACAATACTTGCACCTACACGCTGGGTGGAAAAACCTATCAGGGCACGTATGACTACGATGACGAGAATAAGAAAATAACCCTCAAGACTCCTCTATTCCCGCTGCCGGCGGCTTATATTTCGGTGGCTGAGGACCAGATGGCTCTCACTTTCGATTCAAGCAAGATCCTGACTTTGATCCAGGCCCTGGGCCTGGTTTCCAAGGACCAGACTCCAGTCTCCGCAATATCGACGCTGGCTTCCAGCTACGATGGAATGAAGACAGGATTCACCTTCGTCAAGGTGAACTAGTTAACGGAAACCATTTGACAACCAGGCCGACTCACCCTTGAGCCGGCCTCTTTTCGTCATTCCCGGCTTGACCGTCATTCCCGGCTTGACCGGGAATCTTCGTCATTCCCGACCCGTTCGGGAATCCTCGTCATTCCCGGCCTGACCGGGACTCTCCTTTCCGTCAGTGGCTGCAACACCGGACGCTTGCTGCTTTGCAGCCCTGTACGGGTAAATGCGCCCTAACGTTGCAGTCGCTGACGGCAGTCTCTGCTGACGTTAAGTATTATTCTTGGAGGTCGGCCGGGAAGATGATTCCGGCCTGACGGCGGATCTCGTCCATTATCTGGGCGACAATGAGGGAATTCCGGAGCGAATTGTTCCTGGATTCCCTTTTACCTGATTCGAACAGGTCTATGAACTCACGGAACTCGCACTGATATTCGTCCGCATCACCGGGAACGGTTATGTCTGTTGTGGCGGGACCGGACGAACGGCCTGAAGTCGGCTCTCCGCGCAAGGTCAGCCCGACCTGGCGAGCGATATGCACCTGGTCCAGGGAAATCATCCCAAGCTCTCCGGATATCTCTGTCCTGAGACGTGAGTCCGCCACCTTGGAATACATCACGCTTGCCGTCATCCCGGGGTATCCGAACACGACGCTGCCCTGGATGTCGACTCTCTTGGAAGTACCGCCTGTTGGAACCATCAGGG
>JAGDBQ010000059.1 GCA_017958985.1 Bacteroidales bacterium | reverse complement strand
TTCCTTGCTGCTGAATCTCAAGGGGGCAGCATCATTCAATGTGGCTCCTGTCGGAGAGACCAACGTGGTCAAGATGACCTCCGACTGGCCTGACCCTTCCTTCTCCGGTGCTTTCCTACCTTCCGAACGGAACGTGGACGACAAAGGTTTCTCTGCCGTATGGAGGGTGAACGCCCTCAATAGGGACTACCCGCAAGTATGCGAGACCGGCAATGTCCACAGCCTCACGGATCCTTCGCTGTCCGGAGTCGGACTCATCGATTCCGTATCGCAATACAGGCTTTCAGAAAGGGCTTGCAAATATGCCCTGCTCATCATCCTGATCACGATGCTGGCGATCTTCCTGATGGAAGTCTGGACTGGGAAAAAGGTCAACTTCCTGCAGTATATCCTGACTGGAGCTGACCTTGTGATATTCTTTACCCTTCTGTTCTCCTTCTCGGAGCACATCGGCTTCGGCTGGGCTTTCCTGATCGCAGCGGCGATGACCATCGTGCTGATGGTCCTCTATATGAAATCAGTCCTGGGCTCGTGGAAGGACTCCCTTGCCCTGGGCGCCCTCGCCGCCTTGCTGTACGCCTATATATTCGTACTCCTCAAGATGGGAGACTTCGCCTTCCTCGCCGGATCCATCGGCCTCTTCATACTCCTCGCCATCGTGATGTTCTTCTCCCAGAAAGCCTTCGCCAAAGCAGGAGAAGAATAAACTTGGACCAAGAAGCCAGAGATTGCGCCGGAGAGACCTGTCCACCCCCGGACGGGGGCAGGGGGCGGGGCCCGCAAGATACAAGTTCCGCTTCGGCGGGACGCCGTAGATTGTGGGAGGGGCCGGAGCGAACGCAGTGAGCGGAGTTCTCTCCGTTGCAATCTCTGGCCCCAAAGAATATAAAAGAGGAATCCTTAGCGGATCATATTCTTAGGGTCAAGAGCTTCGTCGAGCTGCTCCTGGGTGAGGATGCCGTGCTCAAGGACGATGTCATAGACCGAACGGTTGGTCTCGAGGGCCTCCTTGGCCACCTTGGTGCTGGCTTTGTATCCGATGATCGGATTCAGGGCCGTCACTATTCCGATACTGTTCTTCACCATATCAAAACAACGGTCCTTGTTGACGGTGATGCCGTCGATGCACTCGGTGCGCAGGGTGTTCATCGCGTTGGTAAGCCAGGTGATGCTTTCCATTATGGATTCGGCGATGACAGGTTCCATTACGTTGAGCTGGAGCTGGCCGGCCTCGGCTGCGAAGGAAACGGTGGTGTCGTTGCCGATGACCTTGAAGCATACCTGGTTGGTAACCTCAGGGATGACAGGATTGACCTTTCCAGGCATAATCGAAGATCCCGGAGCCTTAGGAGGGAGATTGATCTCCTTCAGGCCGCAGCGAGGACCCGAGGTCAGGAGACGGAGGTCGTTGCAAATCTTGGAGAGCTTGACTGCGAGCCTCTTGAGAGCGCCGGAATAGCTAACGTACGCGCCCGTGTCAGGAGTAGCCTCGACAAGGTCCGGAGCCGCTATGAATGTCTCGCCGGTAAGCTCGGTCATCTTCCTTGCGCAGAGCTCTGCGAAGCCTGGCTTGGCATTGAGGCCGGTACCGATAGCGGTTCCTCCCATATTGATTTCATAGAGAAGGTTCACGTTCCTCTCGAGATTGAGGATCTCCTCTCCGAGGTTGGTTGCATATGCGTGGAATTCCTGGCCGGAAGTCATAGGAACGGCATCCTGGAGCTGGGTACGTCCCATCTTGATCACGCCGGCGAATTCATCTCCTTTCTTCTTGAAGGAATCGATCAGGTCCTGGAGGCTCTTCTCGAGCTTCCGGTTCATCCTGATGAAGGCATAGCGGAAAGCTGAAGGATAAGCATCGTTGGTGGACTGTGCACAGTTGACGTGGTCGTTAGGCGAGCAGAACTGGTATTCTCCCTTATTGTGGCCCAGGATCTCGAGCGCACGGTTAGCAATGACCTCGTTCGCGTTCATATTCACGGAGGTACCTGCTCCTCCCTGCATCATATCCACAGGGAACTGGTCGTGCAGCTTGCCGTCGATAATTTCGCGGCAGGCGGCGACGATGGCGTCGGCGATTTCCGGATCAAGGGCACCGAGCTCCTTGTTGGTCTGGGCGGCAGCCAGCTTGATGCAAGCCATCGCTATCACATATTCCGGATAATCGCGCATCCGGGTGTTGGAAATCTTGTAATTGTTCAGCGCCCTCTGGGTCTGCACACCATAATACGCATCGGCGGGAACTTTGAGTTCACCAAGAAGATCTGATTCGATCCTGAATTTTTCTTCGCTCATAAATATCTGACAGATAATATTAGTTTTGTGTTATTTTCTTTAATATGCAAATGTAATCCTAATTAAGATTATAACCAAATAAAGAAGGTGGCCGGAAAACCGGTCACCTTCGATTCTGTATGGATATTCAGAATTACTTCTTGGAACCCTTGGTGGCAGGTGCCTTGGCAGCCTGACGCTTCTGGGCGGAGATTGTAGCATCATACATAACCGGCGTTCCGATGAAGATGGAAGCATAGGTTCCGATGATGATACCTACGATGAGAGCGACTGCAAGACCCCTGATGGACTCACCGCCGAAGATTGCGATAGCAAGCATAGTGACGAGAGTAGAGATGGAGGTATTGACAGTACGGGTCAGCGTAGCGTTCAGAGCCAGGTTGGTGTTGGTCTTGATGTCCGTATTAGGATGGTTCTGCCTGTATTCACGGATACGGTCGAAGATAACCACGTTATCGTTGATGGCGTAACCGATGATGGTCAGGATAGCCGCAATGAACGTCTGGTCAACGTCGAGGTTGAACGGCAGGATGCCGGAGAACAACGAGAAGAAACCGATGACGATGATGGCGGTATGTGCGAGTGAAACCACACCACCGAGACCCCAGGTCCATCCCCTGAACCTGAATGCGATGTATGCGAAGATGACCAGGAGGGCGATGATCACTGCGATCACGGCGTCCCTCTTGATGTCGTTCGCGATGGTAGGACCCACCTTGTCGGAAGAGATGATACCGTTGGCGTTGCCGAGAGTAGACTTGAAATCATCGATAGTGATGGTCTGGTCCTCGAAGAAAGGAAGGAGAGCCTTGTAGAGCTTGCCTTCAACCTCTGCATCGACATCGGAAGACTCTTCGTCGTTCTTGTACTGGGTCGTGATCTTCATCTGGCTCTCACCACCGAACTGCTTGACCTCGACAGCACCGTCGAACTCTGCAAGAGCGGCCTCGCGGATCTCCTCAGCAGTGACTGGCTTGTCGAAACGGACGACATAGGTACGGCCACCGGTGAAGTCCACACCATAGGAGAAGCCCTTGGTGAAGATGGATACCAGGGAGATGAGGATCAGGATGCCGGAAAGGATGTAAGACCACTTGCGGGCACCGATGAAGTCGAAATGGGTGTTCTTCAGGAAGTTCTTCGTCAGGCTGTTCTCGAAGGTGATGTTCTTGCCCTTCTTGATACGGTCGTCGAAGATCAGACGGGTGATGAAGATGGAAGTGAGGACGGAAGTGATGATACCGATGATCAAGGTCGTGGCGAAGCCCTGGACAGGACCGGAACCGAAGATGAAGAGCACGATACCGGTGAGGAGGGTGGTCACCTGACCGTCGATGATGGCGGAATATGCATTCTTGTAACCATCGGCGACTGCCTTGCTGAGACCCTTTCCGGCCGCCAGCTCTTCCTTGATACGTTCATATATGATCACGTTCGCATCCACTGCCATACCCATCGTAAGGACGAGACCGGCAATACCCGGCAGCGTCAGGACGGCGCCGAACGAAACGAGGACTCCGAAGAGGAGAAGCACGTTGCACAGAAGTGCGCAGTCAGCTGCCAGACCTGCTCCCTGATAGAAGAATATCATATACAGGAGGACGAGCAGGAAGGCGATCAGGAAGGAAATCATACCTGCCTTGATGGACTTCGCACCGAGGGATGGTCCCACGACCTGCTCCTGGATGATGGTTGCAGGGGCAGGAAGCTTACCGGACTTGAGGACGTTTACAAGGTCGGTAGCCTCTTCCGGAGTGAAGTGACCTGTGATGGAAGACTGACCTCCGGTGATAGGAGTGTTGACGTTTGGATAGGAATATACCATACCATCGAGTACGATGGCGATCTGGCGTCCTACGTTGTCACCGGTCATGCGGGCCCAAACGTTGGCGCCTTCGGCGTTCATGCTCATCGAAACTGACGGCTCACCGTTGGAACCGTGGTCGTAAACCACGCGGGCGTCGGTAACGACACCACCGTCAAGCTTGGCCCTTCCGTCACGTGAAGTGGACTTGATGGCGACAAGTTCGAAGATGTTGTCGGAATCGATAGCCTCTGATGGCTTGACCGTCCACATAGGCCTGAATTCAGCAGGGAAGATCTCCGCGATCTGAGGCATTGCCAGATACTTGTTGATCTTGGCGGTATCGATCGCTGAAGCATAACCGATGCAGGCGCTTGCGTTGTACTGTGCAGGAGTCAGGAGGGCGAAGAGAGGATTCTGCTTCTTGTAAGCCTCGAGCTGCTCGGAGTCGGCATTGTTCTGTGCGATCTCTGCGTTGAGCAGGGAGTCGGTACCCTCGGTTGCAGGAGCAGTTTCGGCTGCAGGAGCTGCTGCAGGAGCTGCTACCGTGTCGGCAGCATCCTCAACGAGGATCTGGGCGAGCTTGGCGTTGGCCTCTGCAAGATATCCGGAAATCTCCTGGTTGGTAAAGGTCTCCCAGAACTCGAGGGATGCGGTACCCTGGAGGAGCTTCCTCACACGCTCAGGCTCCTTGACACCAGGGAGCTCGACGAGTATCCTTCCGCTGTTCCCAAGCTTCTGGATGGAAGGCTGGGTGACACCGAAACGGTCGATACGGTTACGCAGGACGTTGAAGGAGTTGGCTACTGCACTCTCAGCCTCCTGGCGGATGACGTTGATTACTTCGGCGTCCGTGGACTCCGGCTTGATCTTGTCCTTCATCTCGTATGTACCGAAGATCTGGGCAAGCCTCTGGCCGTTGGAAACTTCCTTCCAAGCGTTGGCGAAGAGGGTTATGTAATCGTCCCTGGAATTGACGCTGCGCTCCTTGGCGAGAGCGAGGGCCTTCTGGAACTCAGGAGTGACATTGTCTCCGGAGAGAGCCTTCACGAGGTCCTGGAGCTGCACCTGCAGCATAACGTTCATACCACCCTTGAGGTCAAGACCAAGATTGATTTCCTGGGCTTTGCAATCCTTGTAGGTGTTCCAGAGATAAACCTTCTTGTTAGAAATCGAATCGATGTAGACCCTGTTCTGATCTTTCCTGATTGAATCCAGGTAATAAGCCTGGTTCTCGACAGGGACCTGGGCGAAAGATGCGGCTTCCTGAGCTGCTACAGCTGCCTTTTCCGCAAACTTTTCTGCCTTCTTTTCCTGGATGGCCGTCACTGCTGTGAATGAGAGCTGCCAAATGGAAGCGAGCGCAAGCAGAATGGCGACGAGCCTGATCCAACCTTTACTTTGCATAACTTTTTACCTTTATTTTTTATTGTTTTCGTTTCTGCGCATAAAAATAAGGGTACAAATTTAGCATTTTTTTCTAAGAAAGAAATTATCTGCCAAGTATTTCTTATTTTTGCAGATGCGTTGCCCGCGTTTTTTCGAGATGAGAAACAAGCTATTCTTCCGCATATCCGTCTTGCTGACAGCAGCCCTGACCTGCGTCGGAACATCTGCCCAGACCACACAGAAAAGACTGCTTGCACTTTCCGATTCCGCCAGGATGGCTTATGACTTCCCGGCTGCCCTGGAGCTTTGCCACAAAGCGATCCGCCTGGACTCCACTGCAAGGTCCAGGTATGAAGGCCATCTGATCCTGGCTCAGAACGGACTGAGTATGATGGACTTCTGCAGCCAGCCGACGGTAGTTGCAAGGAAGGTGGTCTCGCTGAAGGATTTCTTCCTCTATTATCCGCTTCCGGACGGAAGCTGGAGAGCCACTCCGAACCAGCTCGACTCCACAGTAAGGAACTTGATGGCAAAGGCTGTCTACGCGCCGGAGAACGCCACCGAAATATACTATTCGGCCAACGACGACGACGGCATCCGCAACATCTACAAGACCACCCTCGACGGGGATCTCTGGTCTGCCCCCGCCCTGATCGGCGAACGGTTGACAAGCGCATCTGACGAGATATATCCTATGCTTTCCTCAGACGGCGCGACCCTCTACTTCGCCTCCAAGGGCCTGTACGGGATGGGCGGCTACGACCTGTACGTTTCCCACTGGAACAAGGACACCAAGGACTGGGACGTCCCCGTGAATATGGGCTTCCCGTATTCTTCTCCTTATGACGACCTGCTGTTCATCGATTCCGAAGACGGGAAGTATTCCCTCTTCGCTTCCAACAGGGATTGCCAGAAGGATAGCGTATGTATCTATGTGCTTGAATATGACGAGGTTCCTATCAGGAAACCGATAAGCGACATCGAGGAACTGAGGAATCTCGCCAAACTGGAAGTACCGGTCCGGGAAGACGTCGGGGACGAGCCAGAGACCCAGGACAAGGGCCAGCAGAACGAAAGCGTCCGCAGGTATGTCGCCAAGCTTAAGGAAGTCAGGGCCCTGCGTGATTCCCTTTCGGCCTACAGGAAGCATATGGACGCCCTGAGGGCGATGATGGCCAACGTCGATGAGGAAAAGAAGGAGAACCTGGCCGGGATAATAGCGTCGAAGGAAGAAGAGCTGCCTGCCCTGAACGAAGCCTTGCAGGAAGCTGTCGGCCAGCTCCAGGAGATAGAGATGGAATTCCTTTCCAAAGGAATCGTGCCTGACGAAAGCAAGCTGGAGTCCGAAACCAGCGCCGAAGGGACAGGTTATGCTTCCGGGTTCGAGTTTTCCAAACGAGAGATGGGCCCGAAGTTGCAGCTGAGGATAAGC
>JAGDBQ010000058.1 GCA_017958985.1 Bacteroidales bacterium | reverse complement strand
TTATGTGTAGCCGGAGGGGATATGGGGTGTCCGGGGGACTCCGCTTCGCTCCGGCCCCACCCAACGTCTCCTGCGTCCACGCAAGCGTGAACTTGTATCCGTAGGGCCCCGCCCCCTATACTTGTCCGGGGGTGGACAAGCCCCCGGACACCCCATATCCCTTCCAGCTTACTCAGTTATTTAAGGATACCTCCGATCACCTCCTATTCGCCCGGAGACTGGAGGTGATTCGGGGAGCATCAGACTATTATTGGCAATAGAAAAAAGGATGACTTCGAAGTCGGTGGGACTTGTCAGTCATCCTTTTGAGATCTATCGGGAGCCCTTCTGCTAATACTTGTTGAGAGGCCTTCCGGCAGTCATATTGTGGACCCTGTGCTTTACTGTGTCGAGTACCTTCGCATATTCATCCTTGCCTTCCTCACTGACACCGTTCACAACGTCGGCGTACTTGGCGACTGCCGTGAGTACGGTGTCGATAAGTTCGACGATGTCCAGCATATCCTTCTCGACAAAACCGCGGGATGTGACGGCAGGGGTTCCGATCCTGAGACCGGAAGTCTTGAAAGGAGTCCTGGAATCGAAAGGAACCATATTCTTGTTGATGGTTATCTCGGCCTTCTCGAGCTCCTTCTCCGCCATCCTGCCGGTGACATCAGGGAACTTGGTCCTGAGGTCGATCAGCATAAGATGGTTGTCGGTTCCGCCTGAAACCACCTTGTATCCCTTCTCGATGAAGGCGTTGGCCATTGTCTTCGCATTGGACATAACCTGCTTCTGGTATTCTACGAACTCAGGCTGCATAGCCTCGTAGAAGGCGACTGACTTGGCTGCGATCAAGTGCTCCAGCGGGCCTCCCTGTACGCCAGGGAAAACACTTGAGTTGATGATGGCGCTCATCTTCTTTATCTCTCCCTTCGGAGTCTTGAGACCCCAAGGGTTGTCGAAATCCTTGCCGATGAGGATGATTCCTCCACGCGGACCACGGAGGGTCTTGTGTGTGGTGGAAGTCACTATATGTGCGTATTTTACAGGATTCTTAAGGAGGCCTGCGGCAATCAGTCCGGCGGTGTGGGCCATATCGATCCAGAGCAGAGCTCCGACCTTGTCGGCGATCTCGCGCATCCTCTCATAGTCCCATTCACGGGAATAAGCGGAGGCACCGCCTATGATAAGCTTGGGCTTGCATTCGAGAGCCTTTTCCTCCATCTTGTCGTAGTCCACCGTTCCGGTCTCTTCGTTCAGACCGTAAGCAACTGCATTGTAGAGGATACCGGAGGCGTTGACAGGTGAACCGTGGGTAAGGTGGCCGCCCTGCGAGAGGTCGAGTCCCATAAAGGTGTCGCCAGGTTTGAGGCAGGCCATGATGACTGCCATATTCGCCTGTGCGCCGGAATGCGGCTGCACGTTTGCATATTC
Organism: Bacteroidales bacterium; assembly: GCA_017958985.1. Taxonomy (GTDB): domain Bacteria; phylum Bacteroidota; class Bacteroidia; order Bacteroidales; family UBA932; genus Cryptobacteroides. The sequence goes on along the minus strand of JAGDBQ010000058.1, from coordinate 18,474 downwards.
GGCATCGTAGATCTTGCAGATGCGCTCGATAGCCAGCTGTTCGATCTGGTCGACTATCTGGCATCCGCCATAATACCTCTTGCCAGGATAGCCTTCTGCATACTTGTTGGTGCAGATGGAACCCATTGCCTCGAGGACATTGTCGCTTACATAGTTTTCAGATGCAATCAGTTCGAGTCCGGAAGATTGCCTTTCCTTTTCATTTCTAATCAGATCGAAAATCTGAAGGTCTTGTTTCATAAAAAATGCAGTTAGACGTTATTCGGAACCAAATTCCGAAGCCAGTAGCAAATATAAGATTAAAAAACCATTTTTGCTATATTTGCTCACACAAAAGGTGAATCTAGTGAAAGACCGTAAACTGTTGAACATTGAACTGGGCAGGATGACGCCGGAAGAGTACAGGCAGCGTCCCGGAAGCGGGGCGGTGGTCGTGCTTGACAACATCCGCAGCGCTCATAACGTGGGTTCTGCCTTCAGGACGTGCGATTGCTTCGGAATGGACAAGCTGTGGCTGTGCGGAATATGTGCCGTACCACCTTCTGCGGAGATCCACAAGACGGGTCTCGGCGCCGAAGAAAGCGTCCCCTGGGAATACTGTGGCAGCACCCTGGAGGTCATCGGAAGACTCCGCGAAGAAGGTTACACGATAGTCAGTGTGGAGCAGACGGTCAATTCCGTCAACCTTCCGGAATTCACGCCGGAGAAGGACGCCAGATATGCTTTCGTGTTCGGGAATGAAGTGGACGGTGTCAGCCAGGAGGCGGTGGATATGTCTGACTTCGCGTTGGAAATCCCTCAGTCAGGCACCAAGCATTCTCTCAATGTCTCGGTAAGCATCGGCGTGGTGCTCTGGCACTTCACGCTGAACAGGGGCTGAATGCTATCCTTCCAGCCATTCCAGGAATTCTTCTGAACGGGAGCGGCTGACGGTCAAGTCCGGAGACTGACCTCTGTCCAGGGATATCTTAGCCTTCGGAGTGACTCTCAGGCGCCCTCCCATCAGTTTGGTGATGCTTTCCACAGCGTCCTTCGAAAAGATGCAGCTCCTGGAAATCTTGAAGAATCGGGAGGGATCCAGCCCGCTCATAAGGCTGTCCATAGTATTGTCCACGATGTAGACCGAGCCACTGTGGGTCACCACGTGGTTGTTCTTGTCTTCTGAGAAGAAATATGCGATTTCGTCCGTCCTGACCGGCACGATCCTGTCGTTGAAATGCACCAGGAAACGTTCCTTGTATTCCGGCTCTTCACGTCTTGACGCCAGGGCGCCCAATATCCTTTCAACATCCAGTCCGGCCGTGGAGTTCCGGCATCTGTCGACGGCTCTCTTGAGCGGTCCTAGGTCGATGGGTTTGAGCAGATAGTCCACGCTCCCGGCTTCGAAGGCCTTTACCGCGTAATTGTCGTAGGCGGTGGTCATTACCACGTGGGAATCCACATCTACTTTCCTGAATATCTCGAAGCACTCACCGTCAGAGAGTTCCACGTCCATAAAGATAATGTCGGCTTTGCCGGGGTTATCCCTCAGCCAAGCTACGGAATCCTTTACCGAACCGCATTCTCCGACCACCGTCAGGTCCGGGAAATTGTTTTCGAGGAGCTTCTCGAGGCTCCTGCGTGCCATAGCCTCGTCTTCGATGATCAATATTCTCATAGCAACGGAAGTTTTACGGTGTAGGACTCATCAGTCTGCTCGATCACTATGCCCTTGCCTGAACGCTCCTTGTACTGCTCGCGTATATAGTTGAGTCCCAGGCCGCTGGACTGTGATTTCGTGACCCTTGGTATGAGGTTGTTCGTCACGGTGATGCTGCTCCCGTCGGACGTGACGCTGACGTTCAGAGGCCTTTCCGGGGAGACTGCATTATGTTTCGTGGCGTTCTCTATCAGGAGCTGGACAGAGCACGGTATTACGAACCTGGCCATATCCTCTTCCCGGATATCGGCCTGGAGGTTGAATCCTTCCTGGAAACGGACTTTGAGCAGGTCGCTGTACATCTCCACGTAAGTCATCTCGTCCCTCAGGGAGACGATGGTTTCATCCTCATTCTTGAGCATATACCTGTACAGCCCCGCAAGCTTGTGTATATAGGTGCTGGCTTCCTGGTCCTTACCGTCCAGGACGAGGGCATCCAGAATATTCAGCGAGTTGAAAAGGAAGTGGGGATTGACCTGCTGTTTCAGGTTGAGGTACTGGAACTTGGCAAGGTCCGCACGATCTTTCTCGCGCTCGGCGTTCCGCCGCGACGTGATGGCATATTCGATCATATAGATGATGGAATATACAAGGGCCTCGCAGATTATGGCGATGAGGAAAAGCTCGAGGAAGTGCCTGCCTGTGGAACCCCGTCCGAAATGGAACGGAAGATCGTAGCCTACTATGAGGGCGGAGAGGAAGGCAGTCAGTATGAAACATAGCGATACGCGAGCCCCGTCGAGCAGGGAGGATGCTTTCTGCCGGTGGTTCTTCCTGAACGAAATGAAGAAGATCGTCAGACCGACCATGACCGTCAATGCGAATGAATTACCCAGGAACTCCGCGAGAGCGTCCATAATCGAAACCCCTGAGAAAAGGGTGGACTTAAGGAGGCTGATCATAACCCTGATGATCAGGATCAGCGCGACGGCTATCACGAGCCAGGTCTTCTCGAGAGTGCCAGACTGCTGCTTCGGACCGTTCCTGCCGGAATAATGGTTCAGGAAACCGACAAGCGCCCAGCCCATCAGTTCCGTGGTCGCAAAGGTAGCGATGGCGGGATAAAGCACAGGATGGCTCGTGAACAGTTTGACAAGGTAAGCTATCCCGTTGCCCAGCAGGTATCCCGAGATGTTCGCGATGATTATGACTATGGCGGAGAACTCTACGCTCTGGCGGTAGCGGAGACAGAGGATCACGGAGAGTATGATGGTCAGGGATGTCAGCACCAGCTCGTCGCCGACGTTGCAGAGGCGGCAGATGGCCGCTGCTGCGAAATGCAGCAAGGCGAATACGTGGATTATCGTGGATGTGCCCGGTTGCTTCATTGATCTCCGAATCGAACTGCAATTTAAGAAAAAATCATTTCAATTCATCCGACTTGGCGTGCAATTCATCCTGATAATCACGCTTTTCATCGTGCACGCGATAATAATATGTAATAATTTACTAATTTTACACGATTTATGACATCAAAACTATAACCGATACAATGCAGACCAAACGCAAATTGTCATTCTGGGATATGTGGAACCTGAGCTTCGGGTTCTTCGGTGTGCAGATAGCATACGCCCTCCAGAGCGCAAACATAAGCCGTATTTTCGCGACCCTTGGTGCGGATCCGCATCAGCTCAGTTTCTTCTGGATACTCCCGCCGCTGATGGGAATGATCGTACAGCCTCTGATCGGTAAGTATTCCGACAGGACCTGGTGCAGGATGGGCCGGAGGAAGCCTTATCTCCTGATAGGAGCTATCGTGGCGGTACTCGTGATGGTATTCCTGCCCAATGCCGGAAATCTCAATTTCTCCAGCAGGCTCCTGCTGGGACTCAACGGAGCTATGTGGTTCGGCCTCTTTTCCCTGATATTCCTGGACACTTCGATCAACGTGGCGATGCAGCCGTTCAAGATGATGGTGGGGGATATGGTAAGCGAGGAGCAGAAAGCCGAGGCGTATTCCCTCCAGTCACTCCTTTGCAACGCCGGCAGCCTCGTCGGTTACCTCTTCCCGATCTTCTTCACCTGGATCGGCATAGCCAATACCGCTCCCAAGGGACAGATCCCGCCTTCAGTGATCTGGAGTTTCTACTGCGGCGCTGCAATCCTTATCCTCTGCGTGCTGTATACTTTCGTGAAAGTGAAGGAGATGAATCCTCAGGAATATGCTGAATTCCACGGCATCGACCTGAAGAAGCAGCAGGAGGCGGAGGCCGCTTCTGGGAAACCGGGCCTTCTCAAGCTCCTGATCCACGCCCCAAAGACTTTCTGGACAGTCGGCCTCGTGCAGTTCTTCTGCTGGGCTGCGTTCATGTATATGTGGACATATTCCAACGGTTCCATCGCAGCCAACTGCTGGGGAGCTGCTGACACCGCTTCCGCAGGATACCAGGCCGCAGGCAACTGGGTCGGAGTCGTTTTCGCCGTACAGGCCGTGGGCTCGATCCTCTGGGCGATCGTAATCCCTAAGTTCAAGTCCCTGAAGCTTGCTTACGTAGTGAGCCTGCTCATAGGTGCCGCGGGTTTCATTTCCGTCGCCTTCGTCCACAACCAGTACGTTCTCTTCCTGTCGTATTTTATGATTGGGGCAGCCTGGGCTGCGATGCTTGCGCTTCCGTTCACACTACTCACCAATTCCCTGAACGGAGAGCATATGGGCAGCTATCTCGGACTGTTCAACTGTACGATATGTCTCCCGCAGATCGTGGCTGCGGCTCTCGGCGGTCTGGTACTCAAGGCTGTCGGCGGGGTGCAGGCCAATATGCTCATCATCGCAGGTGTCCTGCTGGTACTCGGTGCGGTGTGCGTCCATTTCGTGACAGAGAAGAAGCATTGAATTAATTACAAACAGATATAGAATGCAAATTCCAACAATTCAAAATTTCCAAATGAAAAGGATTATAGCTGCTGTGGCGGCCTTGCTATTCTGCTTGGCCGGCACTACCGTATCCGCTCAGAGCGGGTATCAGGTGAAAGGAGTTGTAGTCGACGCATCCGGTCCGGTGATCGGTGCCACCGTAATGGAACAAGGCACATCGAACGGTACCTCGACCGGACTTGACGGAGACTACGTCCTTAATGTTTCCAGTCCTGATGCGATTGTTGTCATCAGCTGCATCGGTTATACTGCCCAGTCTTTCAAGGCTTCCGCAGTTCCTGCAGTCGTGACCATCGTGGAGGATTCCGAATTCCTCGATGACGTCGTCGTCATCGGTTACGGTACCGTCAAGAAGAGCGACATGACCGGATCGATCGCCACCGTAAAGGCTGACGAGATCAACAAGGGTGTCATCACTTCTCCGGCGGACCTGCTCCGAGGTAAGAGCGCAGGTGTCGTTGTTACCGCCGGTAGCGGTATGCCTGGCGCCGGAGCTACCATCAGGATCCGTGGTGGTTCTTCCATCAACGCCTCCAACGACCCTCTTATCGTCATCGACGGCCTGCCTGTTTCAAATGACGGATTAGGTGGTATGGCAGACCCGCTTTCTTCCATCAATCCGGAGGACATCGAGAGCTTCACCGTCCTTAAGGATGCTTCAGCTACCGCGATCTACGGTTCCCGCGCATCCAACGGTGTCATCGTGATCACGACCAAGAAGGGCTCCAAGACTGCATCCAAGATTCCTCAGATTGCAGTTGATTTCACGGCTTCTGCCAACACTATCGCCAAGTACAACGATGTCCTTGACGCAGATGGTATCCGCGCTCTCATCCGTGAATTCTATGGACCGAATTCCGCGGCGGAGGCTGCCCTTGGGAATGCCAATACCGACTGGCAGAAAGAAATCTATCACACGGCGCAGACCTATGACGGAAACGTCAGTATCAACGGCCGCGCAGGCTTCCTGCCTTACCGTGTTTCAGGTGGCCTTATGAGCCAGAACGGTACCCTCAAGGGTTCCAAGATGGATAGGGGTACTCTTTCCCTCAACCTTTCTCCGACCTTCTTCGATAATCATCTTACCGTCTATATGAACGGCAAAGGCGTGTATTCGAAGAATGTCTATGCCAACCAGGATGCTATCGGAGCTGCGAACCATTACGATCCTACCAAGCCAGTGTATGACGCTTCCGGTCTGAACGGTTTCACCACATGGTATGACAAGTCCGGGAATATCAATTCCATGGCAACCTGTAACCCGGTCGGCCTTCTCGAGGCCAAGACCGACTACGCCGACACCTACCGTTTCATCGGCAACACTCAGATCGATTACAAGGTTCACGGTTTCGAGGCTCTCAGGCTCAACCTCAACCTCGGTATCGACTGGGCAAAGTCAGATGGAGTCCGCGAGCTTGCCAAGGGTTCCGAGAGATCCTTCCACGATACTACCCAGTCCGGTGGTGGCTCCCATGAAGATTACGATTATATTCGCAGGAACACCACACTGGAGTTCTACGGTGATTACAATAAGACTTTCGCTTCCTTGCACAACATCGACCTGATGGCTGGATATTCCTGGCAGCATTTCTGGAACAACAGCCACAATTTTGAGTACAGGATTTCCGACAACAAGGAACTGAAGAATACCGAAGGTAAGGGCGAGCTTTATCTCGTATCTTTCTTCGGCCGTGCCAACTACAGTTTTGCTGACCGTTATCTGATCACTGCTACTCTCCGTGCGGATGGTACTTCCCGTTTCCAGAACCACAAGTGGGGTATCTTCCCTTCCGTGGCTTTCGCATGGAACATCAAGAACGAGCCGTTCATGAAGAATGTGGACCAGTTCTCTACCCTCAAGCTCCGTCTGAGCTGGGGTGAGACCGGCCAGCAGGAGGTCGGAGGATACTACGATACCTTCGCACAGTTCCTCACCATCAACAGCCCGGGCTCCTATTACTTCGTCAACGGCGAAAACTACTCGGCTCCTATAGTGGCCCTGGGTTACAGCGCTGACTTGAAGTGGGAGACCACTACCACATACAATGCCGGTATGGACTTCGGTTGGTTCAACGACCGTCTGACCTTGAGCGCCGACGTTTACCAGAGGGATACCCGTGACATTCTCAACTGGATCCCGGTCCCTGGTCTTTCGAACCTTTCCAACTACCTGAACACCAATATCGGGTCGATGACCAACAAGGGTATCGAACTCGATCTCAACAGCGTTCTGATCGAGAAGAAGGATATGAGCTGGACAGCAGGTGTCAATATGGCATACAACAGGAACAAGGTTACCAAGCTGACTGCATCCGACGATGATGCAACAGGTATCGAAACCGGAGGAATCGCCGGTGGTACTGGTAACAACGTCCAGATGATCCAGGTGGGTTATCCTATGCGCACTTTCTACCTCTACCAGCAGGTATATGACGAGAACGGCAACCCTGTCAACGGTGTCTATGTTGACCGAAACAACGATGGCCAGATCACTGCCGAGGACAAGTACATGGGCCACCACGCAGACGCTGACTACACCTTCGGTTTCAACACCAAGTTCAACTACAGGAACTGGACTGCAGCCCTTTCCGGCCACGCCTCCATAGGCAACTGGGTTTACAACAACGTAGCTTCCGATACAGAGATGCTCGCCGACCTCTGGACAAACCAGTTCGTCAGCAACCGTGTCTCATCGGCTCCGCGTACGATGTTCACCCAGGCTCAGTACCTGTCAGACTACTATCTCGAGGATGGTTCGTTCCTTAAACTCGACAACTTCACTCTCGGGTACACCTTCCCTAAGCTTTTCCAGATCGTTACCGAACGCTACGCTTCGCTCAACATCTTCGGAACTGTCCAGAACATCTGCACCCTCACCAAGTACTCAGGCATCGATCCTGAGGTCTACGGCGGTATAGACGGAACGGTATATCCGCGTCCTCGTACTTTCGTCGCAGGTGTAAAACTCAACTTCTAATACGGGATTGAATATGAAAAAGGTAATATATATTCTCGGAATCCTGGCAGCTGCGGTTGCCCTGAATTCCTGCGTGGGTGACCTCAATGTGACCCCTATCGATCCTAACACGAACACCGTAGACAAGGCTCTGACTACCCAGCAGGCACTGGACTCCTATATCGCAGGTGTTTATCTCGGACTTGCCACTTCCGGATACTATGGCCCGAACGGAAATCCTTCGATTTCCGGTCTTGACGGTGGTGCTTCCCAGTACATCCGTGGTCTGTACCATGTGAACGAACTTACCACAGATGAAAGCGTCTGCGGTTGGAACGACCAGACCATCAAGAACTTCCATTACATGAACTGGACGACTGACGATACTTTCATCTATGCGTTCTATTCACGTATCTTCATGGTGGTCTCAGCTGCCAACGAATTTATCCGTGAGGTTAAGAATCTTAACTTCGACGCTGCTTTGCAGAGCCGCTACATCGATGAAGCCAGAGTCCTTCGCGCTATCGCATACTACCACGCGATCGACTGTTTCGGCAATGTTCCTTTTTCGGACGAGACTGCTCAGGTCGGTATCACTCCGACCCAGATGAAGAGGGCCGATCTTTTCGAATGGCTTGAGACCGAACTCAAGAGTATCATCTCTGATGGTTCCCTTCCTGGAAAGAACAACGTTACCTACGGCCACGTAAGCCTTGGTACCGCTCAGTTCCTCCTCGCAAAGCTTTACCTGAACGCAGAGGTCTATACGGGTACTGCCCGCTGGAACGACTGCGCCAACGTCCTCAAGGATCTCATGGCAGCTGGTTATAGCCTGCATACCACTTCTTCAGGCGACTTCAACGCTTACCAGGAGCTCTTTCTTGCCGACAACCATAAGTGCACCGACGAAATCATCTTCTCGGTTGAGCAGGATGGCCTTTATACCCAGAGCTACGGCGTTACCAACTACATCATCTTCGCCTCTACCGGTGGAGAGATGGACCCTTCCCAGCTGGGTATTTCTTCAGGATGGGGTGGCCTCCGTACTACTCCTCAGTTCTATGACAAGTTCGTTTCCAACGACGCACGTAATCTTTTCTACACCGCCACCCAGGTCAAGGATATCGACGATATCGGCGAGTTCAGCAACGGTTATGCGTTCATGAAGTTCCGCAATGTCGCCAGCGACGGTGAGATTCCTAACAGGGTATATGACGAGGCTAATGACACATGGAACAATCCGGGTTTCGTCAATACCGACTTCCCTATGATGCGTTATGCTGACGTCCTCCTCATGGCTGCCGAGTGCCAGGCCCGCGGAGCTTCGATCGACGGGCTTTCCGCATTCAACCAGGTACGTGCACGTGCAGGTCTTCCTGCCGTTTCTGCCCTCTCCCTCGACGAGATTCTCGACGAGCGCGGACGCGAACTCTATCAGGAGTGCTGGCGTCGCAGCGACCTTATCCGCTTCGGCAAGTTCACTTCCGGTTATAACTGGCAGTGGAAGGGCGAAGTCAAGGAAGGTAAGGATGTAGAGTCCTACAGGACCCTCTTCCCGATTCCGGACAGCGACCGTCTTGCTAACTCCAACCTTGAACAGAATCCGGGCTATTAATAGTTATCAGCAATGAAGAAATTATTTTCAATCATATCCGCCGGACTGCTGCTCCTCTCTGCAGTGTCCTGTGTCCAGGAGGATCTGACTAGTTTCGATCCTACCCAGGCTACGGCCCCGGTGCTTGGAAGCTATGAGATTGGCGAGAAAGCCATCACTGCTACCTATACCCCGGGTACCTTCAAGATGGGCTTCAACGAGAAAATGCCTGTCAATCATTCCCTCGCCATTGTGTCGGTAGATGGTAATAAGGTCAGCAAGACCCTTACGTCTACCGCCAAGGACGGTACCCTCTCCCTTACTACTGTCAACCTTGCCAAGGCTCTCATCGCATTGGGATATCCGGAAGGCTCCACTGTCAACGTGGAACTCGCAGTACGTGCCTCCATGCAGGAGGTTGCGCGTGACAACGGTAGGAACGGACATGTTGATTCCGAAGGCCGCATCACAATCAACGGCTTCCTGGTAGAAATCCCGGAGGTTGTTGGCAGCCCTTATGCAGAATACACTACCAACGCCCAGGATACCGACGACAAGTGGTCTATCACCGGAGCGCTCAGCAATTACGGTATCAGCTGGGACAAGGACCTGAATATGTGGACCGATGGCAACGGCAACTTCGTCGCACCTGCTGTCAAGCTTGCTGCTGACGATAAGTTCAAGTTCCGCAAGGATCAGGCTTGGACCGTCAATATGGGTGGCGATTTCTCAGGAATCGATAATGAATTCTCCGTTAGCCAGGACGGTCCGGACATCGCTGTCGGTGCTGCTGGAACCTATGACATCTGGTTCAACTCCACTGCCGGTACGGCATGGATCACCGAAGCCTACAATCCATATCCGGACTATACCGAAGCTAGCAACTGGGGTGTGACCGGAGCTCTTCCTAAGCATGGAATCAGCTGGGATGGCGACATTCCTATGATCACTGACGGAAGCAACCACGTCGCTCTCGGCGTGTCCCTTGGTGTCGAAGACAAATTCAAGTTCCGTCAGGATGCCGCTTGGACCGTCAATCTTGGTGGTGAATTCGGAGGTCTCGACAATGACTTCGCAGTTACCCAGGACGGACCTGACATTTCAGTAGGTATCGAGGGAGAATATGATATCTTCGTCAACCCTGGTGCCGGTACCGCCAAGGTCGTTGCAGCTACTGGTGCTAAGGCCAGTTCCGTCATCGGAGGTGACGAGCCTGTCACTCCTCCTGTCGTAGTTACCGGATGGAACATCATCGGTCTCAATGGTGACTGGGACAACGACGTCCTCGCATCCGAGAAGGACGGAGTCTGGACTGCATACATCACCGCTGAAGGCGACACTGAGTTCAAGTGGCGCAAGGATGCCGGTTGGGACGAGAACTATGGTGGCACCCTGGTCGAACTCGGTCAGCCGTTCGCAGCTGTAGCAGGTGGCGACAACATAAAGATCGGTGCAGGCTTCTACAAGGTTGTCCTGAATACCAACGACCTCACCATCACCGTTTCCAACGGCGATGTATGGTCCCTCATCGGTGACTTCAACAGCTGGGGCGGTGACGTTGACATGGAACTTGTCGACGGCAAGTGGGTAAGCCCTGAGACAGCCATCACGGCCGGAGGCCTGAAGATCCGTCACAACCACGACTGGGCCGAAAACGTTGGAGGAACCCTGGCCGAGCTCGGACAACCGTTCGACGCCGTTGCCGGTGGTGACAATATCGCTATACCTTCAGACGGAACCTACATCGTGACTTACGATCCATCCGCACAGACTATTACCGTCGTCAATGCCAAGAAGACATGGAGCGTCATCGGTGTCAACGATGACTGGAACACTGATGTCGCAATGACCGAAGTCATGCCTGGCATCTGGGTCAGTGATATGATCACCGTCGAAAAGGGTGGCTGGAAAGTCCGCTTCGACAAGGGTTGGGACGTCAACCGCGGAGGTGCGACCCCATCCAAGCAGGGTGAGTTCGTCAAGGCCGTCCAAGGCGGTGACAACGTCAACCTCCTCGGAACCTTCAAGGTGGTTTACAATGCCAACAATGAGACCATCGGTACCCTTCAGTGGGGTGTCGTAGGTTCCATCGCCAGCATCGCCGGATTCAGCTGGAACAATGACGTTCCAATGAACCTCGGTGCCGACGGTAAGTGGTATTCGATACCTGTTTACCTTACAGCTACCGACGAGATCAAGGTCCGTGAGAACGCAGGTTGGGACAACAACCGCGGCGGCGACTGCGCTGCTGTCAACGAGGCCTTTGCGGTCACCAACGGCGGAAACAACTTCAAGGCTCCTGCAGACGGCACCTATATGGTCGTCTATGATCCTTCAGCTGAAACCATTACCCTCAGTACACAGTTCTGGGGCGTTATCGGTGATTTCAACAGCTGGGGCGGAGACGTCTTCATGATGTATGACGGAGCAGGCAAGTGGGTGGCATACAACCAGACAATCTCCGGCGGCTGGAAAGTCCGTCAGGGATCCGGCTGGGATGTCAACCGGGGTGGAACCTACACTTCCGGCGCTGCTTTCACTGCTGTCCCTGGAGGAGACAACATCAATGTTTCCGACAAGGAGACCTTCAGCATCATCTACGATTCAGTGGCTGAGACCATCACCATCGAGTAAGCAGTGACATTTTTCGGGCCGGAGTCCCTGACCGGACTCCGGCTTGCTAATATCCCATGACTATGACGAAGAAATACCATTTCCTGCTCTTTGCAGCATTGTCGGCAGCCCTTATGCTGGCCGTTTCCTGCGGTGAGCCAGAGCAGAAAGAACCGGATACTCTTTCGGTTTCTTTGACGGAGCTCTCATTCACTGCTGAAGATGCTTCCACCAAGTTGTTGAGCATCAAGTCCAACACCTCCTGGGTAATAACAGCTTCTGCGGACTGGATAATACTGGACAAGACTTCCGGCAGCGGAAATGCACCTCTGGCAGTCAAGGTTTCTCCGAATACCGGGGACGACCGTGAGGGAACTATCTCCGTAAAAGGTGCCCAGACCGTTACCGTGAAGGTGACCCAAAGCGGCAACAAGGTAACAGACCTGGAACCTTTGCCTGTATCTTTCGACGGAAACAAGAGAGCTGGTACCATCTATCAGCTACTCGTATATTCCTTTGCGGATAGCGACGGTAACGGGATAGGGGATTTCAACGGAATAGCCTCCAAGCTTGACTACCTGGATGAGATGGGTGTGAGTGCCTTGTGGCTCAGCCCGATCCATCCTGCCATGTCGTACCACGGATATGACGTCAAGGACTATTATTCAGTCAACCCAGAATATGGTACGGAAGAGGACTTCAAGAACCTGCTGGCCAAGGCTAAGGCTAAGGGGATAGACATCTATCTGGACTATGTCCTCAACCACGCTGGAAAGGACCATCCTTGGTTCCAGAGTGCAAAGGCTTCAGAGACGAGCCCGTATCGAAACTACTTCATATTCTCCACCAATCCGGCTGCGGATATCTCCGCAGGGAAGCTGGCTATGTTTCCGAAGAACGGCTATGATTCCGGCCAGTGGTTCTCCTGCGTGAGCGGTTCGGCAACATCCATGAAGGTGAAATTCACCCTTACCCTGGATGCCGCCGGCAAGCCGAAGACCCTGAAGATCGAGCAAGTAGACGAGATCAGCAATTCAGGAACCCCGAATTCCGGCATCTGGCTGTATTACGGCGACGGGAAGATGTCCCAGTTCTACACTACCGGCGGCTCTGTCTGCACACTCTCCATCGATATATCAAGCTCTTGGGGAGTCCTGGTGAGGACGAGCCAGACCCAGTGGGATTCCTACAAATACGGAGCACCTTCCAGCAACCATCAGTTGGAGTGGGGCAAGGAGCTTCCACTCTCGAATACCGATGCGGCGGACATCCTTCTTCCGGGTATGGACATCCTGATGTACCATTCCCATTTCTGGACGGACTGGTTCGCTGACTTCAATTACGGACCGGCTTCCACCAGCGAGACATCCCCGGCTTTCGTAGAACTCGCTGCTTCCGCCGACAAATGGATAAACATGGGTGTCCAGGGTTTGCGTCTCGATGCCGTAAAGCACATCTACTGGAATGAGGACAGCGATGAGAATCCTACTTTCCTGGACAAGTGGTACCAGCGCTGCAACGCGACCTACAAGGCTGCAGGGAACACCGGTAATATCTATATGGTGGGCGAAGTGTTCAGTGAAGCCTCCAAGACTTTCAACTATTACAAGGGCCTTCCTTCCGTGTTCGAATTCAGTTTCTGGTGGGGCGTTAAGGACGCGCTGAATAACCGTTCGGCGGGCTCTTTCGTGAACAACCTCATCAGCTGGCGCTCCAGCTACACCGCTAAGCGAGCAGATGCCGTACCTGCTATCAAGCTTACCAACCATGACGAGAACCGAGCTGCCAGTGACCTAGGCAAGTCCGAGGCCAAGGAAAAGCAGGCCGCAGCCATCCTGCTGACGGCAGAGGGCAGGCCTGTCTTCTATCAGGGTGAGGAACTCGGATACTGGGGCGTGAAGGACGGAGGTGATGAATATGTCCGCACTCCTATGAAGTGGACCAAGACAGGAACTGTCGCCTCCGGAAGGCTCGGCGGCAAGGTGGACAACACTATGCTTACGGCAAGCATCTCGGTCGAGGCCCAGGAAGCAGATACCAAATCCCTTATGAACGTGTACAAGACCTTCTCCAAGGTCCGCAACGCCTATCCTGCCCTTGCCAGCGGAAAGATGAGCGCAGCCAACATCTCCGGCTCCACCATCCTTGCCTGGTATATGACCTCGTCAGACGGACAGAAAGTCCTGGTGATCCACAATGTGGCGTCTTCGGCGAAAACGGTCGCCGCCCCGGGAGACCTCTCCAAGCCAATCGCAGTCCTCGGATCAGCTGCCCTTCAGAGCGGTCAGCTTGTACTTGAAGCGAACTCTTCCGTCGTATTCCTGCAATGAGACGGTTCCGGTACCCGGTTTCCCTGATCCTCGCCCTGTGCTTCCTGTCCGGATGCAATTTGGGCGGGGATGAGATCCTGGTTACCGATGAACCTCTCGACAAGCACGGAGTCAACTACGTATATGACAGCGGAGCGATTCCTGAAGTCCACGTGGAAGTATCTCTGGGCCAATGGAATACGCTCCTGAAGGCCTACGACAGGGATCCCGCCACCAATGAGCAAGTCAAGTGCGACGTCCGATTCATAAAGCATAAGGACACCACCCTGATAAGGGAGGCGGCGCTGAGGCTCAAGGGCAATACCTCCCGCAGGCGCCCCGAGGGCAGCACTGGACAGCTACATTCCGCTTCACGTCCGGACTGGCATCACTGTCATTACGTGATCAATTTCCACAAGTGGCACAAGGATGCGGACCATAAGCTCCACGGAGCCGAAAAGATCGCTTTCAAGTGGTACAAGGACGATCCTTCCTACGTCCGGGAGAATTTCTGCTACGACCTCTTCCGCCGTTTCGGGGTATGGACGGCTTCCCATACTGCATATTCCAGATTCTTCATAAAGGTTCAAGGTGACCCGAAGGAGTATTATCTTGGAATATACGATATGGTCGAGCCTGTCGATACGGATTATCTCAAAGTAAGGGACTCCGAGGGTGAATTCGGCTCGGACAGGGGAAATCTCTGGAGGTGCCGCTGGGGCGCGCGCCTCAATTCAGTCTCCGCGAATATGGGCCCCGACCTCGGGGACGGGAAGGAATATACCTATGAACTGAAGACGAACGTGGAGGACTTCGGAAACGCGATTGAACAGTTGAAGGATTTCATAGGGAATAGCCTGAAACTGAACGGCCAGGAATTCAGTTCCTGGCTGCGTACCCACTGCGACGTGGACCTGCTGCTCAAGACATATGCCGTCAACGTGGCAGTGGGGATGTGGGACGACTATTGGAACAACTGCAACAATTACTATATCTATTTCAACTCCACGGACCCGCAGAGTTACAAGTTCTTCTTCATCCCTTACGACTATGACAACACGATAGGTACGACGTCGTGGTGCGGCGTCCAGAGCGATGCCGGCAGGCACGACCCTATGAACTGGGGGGATTCGAAGCAGAACCCTTTGATCCATAAGATCCTGCAAGTTGATGATTTCAAACGGATCTACAAGGACTACCTGATGGAACTCGCCTCGGACGGCAATCCTTTCTTCAGCCCTTCCGTCTGCGCCGACCGGATCCGCACCTGGCAGAATATGATCAAGTTGTTCGTCCCGAACGACACGGGAGAAGATATGACGATCTCCGATAAACCTGCTTCCTGGAGCAGCCATCCGGAGTACCGCCTGCTCGAAATGGGGAAAGACAATTTCTTTACTGTAAAGATCAACAGCATAAAACAATACTGCAAATGAAACGTACACTGGCACTATTGACCATCCTGCTTGCTGCTGTCGCCTGCGAAAGGCCTGCAACGGAGCAGAACCGGCTTGTGGCCCTGCAGCCTGAAACAGACTGGACTGCGGACGCCATCGTATATGAACTGAACACCCGCCAGGCTACCGCTGAAGGCACCCTTGCCGCAGCACAGAAGAAGCTCCCCGAGCTCAAGGCTCTTGGCGTCGACGTGGTCTGGCTTATGCCGATCTATCCGATTGGCGTAGAAGGCCGCAAGGGGACCCTCGGCTCATATTATGCCATCAAGGACTACTGTGACGTCAATCCTGAATTCGGTACCCTCGAGGATTTCGACCGCTTCCTCGATACCGCCCACGATCTCGGCCTGAAAGTGATCCTGGACTGGGTTGCGAACCACACATCACCTGACCATCCCTGGGTTACGGAGAAGGATGCAAGCTGGTATGTCCGGGATTCGGTCACCGGAAAGACCATCGTGGAATATGACTGGACGGATATCGCCAAACTCAACTACGCGAATAAGGATATGAGGGAAGCGATGGCCTCGAGTATGCGCTTCTGGCTGGACAGGGGAGTGGACGGATTCCGTTGCGACGTAGCCTTCCAGGTGCCTCAGGACTTCTGGTCGGATGCCATATCTTCGTTCCGCAAGGATTATCCTAGGCAGCTCTTCTTCCTGGCCGAGGGAGAGGAAACCTTCCTCCACGAGGCCGGCTTCGACTGCACCTATGCCTGGAAGCTTCATCATCTTCTCAACGACATCGCTCAAGGCAAGGCTGCCGGCGACAGCCTGGAAAGCTACCTTGCCTGGAACAAGGAAACCTACGGTGGAGCGCACCGCCTTATGTTCACTTCCAACCACGATGAGAACTCGTGGAACGGTACCGAATATGAAAGGATGGGCGATGCCTGGCAGGCTATGTCGATCCTCTGCTGGACCCTTCCCGGCTCGCAGCCATTGATCTACACCGGTCAGGAAGTCGGGCTCAACCATAGGTTCGAGTTCTTCGAGAAGGATCCTATGCCTGACTGGCACCATAACGCCACCACTGATTTCTATTCCTACCTTTCCTGCCTGAAACATTCACACAAGGCACTCAGGAGCGATAATGCCGCTTATGAAATCATTTCTTCCAGTGACAGCGATTTCGTATTCAGGAGATTTCTGGAAGAGGATACCGTCACGGTCAGCGTGGGTCTGAAGGCTCCCTGGGCGTGGAAGGTCACCGTCCCTGAGTCGAGGATAGCTCACGTGGAGCCTCCTTGCTGGTGGGTTGGGATGAAGACCGACCTGCAGCTTATGGTCCACGGTGAAGGCATATCCGGCTGGGACGTTTCCATCGAAGGCGCCGGACTGAAGGTCTCCAAGGTCAGCAAGGCCGAGAGCCCGAATTACCTGTTCATCGACATAACTATCGGAAACTCCGTCAAGCCAGGAACTTACGATCTCATATTCTCGAATGGTAAGCAGGCTTTCAGATGGCCTTATCCTATTCTCGCAAGGGAAGAAGGTTCCGCTCAGAGGAAGAGTTTCACCACTTCGGATTTCATCTACCTAATCTGCCCCGACAGGTTCGCAAATGCGGATCCGGACAACGACAATACCCTTGACACCAAGGAAAAGGCAGACAGGAGCGAGCCGTTCGGACGCCACGGAGGAGACCTCCAGGGAATAATAGACCATCTGGATTATGTCTCCGACCTTGGGGCAACGGCCATCTGGTGCACTCCTCTGCTGCTCGATGACCAGGAACACGAGTCCTATCACGGCTATGCCTGCGGAGACTACTACAGGATCGATCCTCGTTTCGGAAGCAATTCCCTCTACAAGGAGTATGTCAGGAAGGCTCACGAAAAAGGCATCAAGGTGATAATGGATATCGTCACCAACCACTGCGGCACTGCACATTGGTGGATGGAAGACCTGCCGTTCCAGGACTGGATCCATCAGTTCCCGGAGTATACGGGATCCAATTTCCAGTTCTCGACCTTGATGGACCCGAATGCATCCAAATATGACCTCAATCTTCAGGAAAGCGGTTGGTTCGTGCCTTCGATGCCGGATATGAACCTCGATAATGAATTCTTGCTCAAGTATTTCCAGCAGTGGGCCATTTGGTGGACCGAGTATTCGGGACAGGACGGTCTGAGAGTGGACACATACCCTTACAACGAGAAAGTGCCGATGAGCAAGTGGTGCGAGGCGGTGAGGAACGAATATCCTGACATCAACATAGTAGGGGAATGCTGGGATATCAATTATGACCAGGTCGCTTACTGGCAGGGAGACAATGCCAACCCTGACGGGTTCAACTCACATCTTCCTTCGATAATGGATTTCGCTCTCCAGTCAGCCATCAATGCCGCCCTTTGCGAGAACGAGGCGCAGTGGGACAACGGAATGATGAGGGTGTACAACGCACTTTCCCACGATGCGACTTACCACGACATATCCAAGATGATGATATTCCTTTCCAACCACGACCATTACCGTGTCGCCGACTCCTGGCATCAGGATCCGGACAAGATGAAGCTTGCCCTGACCCTCCTCGCTACGGTAAGGGGCATCCCTCAGCTGTTCTATGGCGATGAGATGATGTTCGCGACAGGCAAGGGATACAAGAGCGACGGTGAACTCAGGATGGACTTCCCGGGAGGCTGGCAGGGTGATGCCACGAACCTTTTCACCGAAGAGGGGAGACAGGGAACCGATGCGGAACTCTACGACTATGCCAGCAAGATGTTCCGCTGGAGGAAGGACAACGATGTGATCCACAACGGCAGGACGATGCATTTCCTGACCAGGGACAATACCTACGCCTTCTTCCGTTACAACGACGGCGGGAAGGTCTTCGTGTTCATCAACAATTCACTGGACGAGAAGCCGGTTCCTTGGTCCCATTATGCCGAGATCGCATCCGGTCTGGGAGAGGGGACCAACGTGGTCACCGGTGAAAAGATGACCGTGACCGATTCGACTGTGGTCGG
>JAGDBQ010000057.1 GCA_017958985.1 Bacteroidales bacterium | reverse complement strand
GGAACGATAATCGCCGCGCATAACGTAATCATAAGGTTTCCAGGACATTTCATCGAACAGCCTGGTGCAGTCGCGCACTATCATCGCCCGCCTTCCCCAGGCGAAATGGGCGGCAAAAACGGCTGCTACCTCGATGTCCGCCAGGGAGCAATCCCCTGCCCTGTATGCGGCCAGGAATCGCTTCGGGAAGGCTATCGGGTCCTCCCGGAAATACTTTTCGTCGTTGTATTCCTCAGCCCAGTCAATGAGCCTGGAGCGAATCTCACTGTCCATTCTCCTTGAGTTTTTCAATGGCCCACGGCATCACCTTGGCCGGAGCCTTCTTCATTATCAGCAGATCGCGCATTTTCTCGAAATACGGTTGGGTGAACCTGAAATAGTCCTTCAGGCCGGCACACAGGGTATTCCTCGCTCCCCCGCGGGGATTGCGGTCGAAGCGGTGCTTCGGGCATTCACCCCTGCAGGCGAAGTAGAAGCGGCATTTCATACACTCCTGTGGCAGGGTCGTCCTCTTCCCTACTCCGAAGCGGAAGCGTTTGGGGTCATCATATATCTCCGCCAGAGGCCTTTCCCTGATATTCCCGAGAAGGTACTCCGGATAGACGAAGTGGTCGCAGTTGTAGACGTCCCCGTTGTGCTCCACCACCAGGCAGTCCCCGCAGGTCTCGCACATGGAACACACTCCCGGCTGGACCCGGCAGTACTGCGCCAGCGTCGCATCGAACATCTGGACATAATACTCTCCCACGTCACTGACCACCCATTCCTTGAATATGTCGGTCAGGAACTGTCCGTAGGCTTTGGCACCGATGCTCCACGGCGCCAGCCTGGCTCCTTCCGTCTGCGGGGATACTATGACCGGGCGATGCCAGTCTGGTACGTCGACGACGTGCTCCACGGCAGGGAGGAACTGCATATAATGGCTGCCGATGGACTTGAAGAACGAATATATCTCCTTCCCTCTTCCTTCGCACATCGAATTGACGACGCTCAATGTATTGAATTCCACTCCGTAATCCTGGAGCATCCTCACCGATTCCATCACCCTGCTCCAGGTCGGCCGTCCCTGCTTGTCCCGCCTGAAAGCGTCGTGGATATCCTGCGGCCCGTCCAGCGATACTCCCACGAGGAATCCGTTTTCCTTGAAGAAACGGCACCACCCGGGATCAACGAGGGTCGCATTCGTCTGTATGGTATTGGTGATCCTCTTACTGCCGGCGAATTCCTTCTGGAACTCCACCGCCTTGCGATAGAAATCCATCCCGATGAGCAGAGGTTCCCCTCCGTGCCAGCAGAAAGTCACTTCGTCCACTGCGTTTGCAGTGATGTACTGCCGGATATATTCCTTCAGCAGACCTTCGTCCATCAAGGACTCCTTCCCTCCGTACTGGACAGCCTTGTCGAGATAGTAGCAATATGTGCAGTCCAGGTTGCAAGTGGAGCCGGCGGGCTTCACCAGGGAGGAGAAAGCCACCGGGCGCATCTCTTTCCGCGCGTCTTGCAAGGTTATGGTCTTGGAATTGTCCATTGCGGCCCCAGATGGTTCAATGGAATAAAAATAAGCAAATAATCTCAGATGACAAAGTAATTGTTAACTTTGCGATATGATGAACAAACGAGTAATGACAGGCATCGCGGCAGGCAGCGCACTCTTTGCGGCATACCCCGCCCTGGCCCAGTACAGCCCTGTTCCGGAATACAAAGGAAAGATCGGGCGTACCGTAGACGAGACCCAGACCGACTATCCGCTCCACAATCCGGTAGCTATCCCTGGCTCACCCAACGTTATCTGGATCATACTGGACGACACAGGCTTTGGTACCTGCTCCGCTTTCGGAGGGCTCATAGAGATGCCAGCTATGGATTACCTGGCAGCCAATGGATTGAGATTCAATAATTTCCATACAGCGTCCATCAGTGCTGCCACTCGCGCCTGCCTCATCACGGGAAGGAACCACCACGCCAACCATATGGGCAGGTTCAACGACGACAAGTACGGGGCTCCCGGCTATGACACGTACCTTCCTATGGAAAACGGCACCATTGCCGAGATACTCAGGGAAAACGGCTACGCCACCTTCTGCGTCGGCAAATACAACAGTACCCCGTTCGAGAACAGTACGAATGCTGGTCCGTTCAACCGCTGGCCGACAGGTCGCGGATTCGACCATTATTTCGGCTACAATCCTTCTACCGGCGCCAGCGACCAATGGCATCCACTTATGTACCGCGACACACACCGTGAGCCGGAAGATACGTCCGGACGTCCCGTCGTGATACGTATGGTAGATGAAGCCATCAACTACATAGCCGACCAGAAGAGCGCGGCCCCGGAACAGCCGTTCTTCCTGTATTTCGCCCCAGGGACTTCACATACTCCTTTCCACGCATCTAAGGAATGGATAGACAGGTACCACGGCAGGTTCGACGGCGGGTGGGATGAATATGCCCGTGAAACGCTCCGCCGGCAGCTCGAGATGGGGATAGTCCCGAAAGGGACCGAGCTTCCTGCCAAGAATGCAGACGTCGAAGACTGGGATTCCCTGACCGATGACCAAAGGAAACTGTATTCCAGGCAGATGGAGGTCTTCGCGGGATTCCTGAGCGAGACCGACCACGAGATAGGCCGGCTCATAGATTTCCTCAGGAGGATAGACCAGCTGGACAACTCCCTGATAATCCTGGCATTGGGAGATAACGGAGCCTCCGGAGAAGGCGGCAGGACCGGTGGCCGTGACCTTTCTCCGCAGGAGGAAAAGGAATTCATAGCGGAAGAACTGGCTAAATACGACCACTACGGAGACGAACGGACCAGTCCGTTCTACCCTAACGGATGGGCGCAGGCCTGCAACACTCCTTTCCGCTACTACAAGAAATGGGCTGATTATGAAGGAGGCACCCACGACGGCCTGATCGTGTTCTATCCGGCCGGAATCAAGGAAAACGGAGGGATACGCACCCAGTACACCCACGTAACCGACATCCTCCCGACTACGGTGGAGCTCACTGGAAGCAAAGTGCCCGAAGTCATCAACGGTTACACTCAGACTCCTATTTACGGGACCAGCTTCGCCTATGCGGTCACCTCTGCGGACAACGGTGTAAAGGACCGTAAAAGGCTCCAATATTACGAACTGAATACATCCTACGCTTTGTACAAGGACGGATGGAAGCTGGAAGTACCGAACGGAGACATCAACGGCCTCCGCAAGAAGATATATCCCGATACCGGGATCCACCTCTACAATCTCAAGGAAGATTTCAACGAAAGCCACGACCTGGCCGCCAAATATCCAAAGAAAGTCAAGGAGCTTCTGGCTGAATTCGAAAAAGAAGCTGTCCGGAACCAGGTCTTCCCTCTCAAGGACGGGAAAGTGGCCGACCCTGCCTATCCCAATCCGCAGCGCCCTCACTACGACATCTATACCGGAGCCCGCGGATGGGGGGAATATCCTTTCTTCGACGGGACACAGGGAAAGCCGTACACGCTTTCAGTATATATAGACGAGGCTGGAGAACATCCGAGCGGTGTCCTGGTTTCCCAGAACCAATTCGCACTTTACGTGCTGGACGGGACGCTCGTGTATGCCACTTCCAGCGGGGAGAAGCTGGTGGCGGACCGCAGACTGCCAGCCGGCGCATCAGTGGTCAAGGTTGCAGCTGAGCATAAAGGAAAACGTTCGGTAATCCACCTGTCGATAGATGACGTTCCGGTCGGAAGCATCGAACTCGCGGCCAAGATGAATATGCCGGGAAGACTCAATGCTATCCAGGTAGGCAGGCAGTGGGGTGTCCCGGTCAACGAAGACTACACCTCGCCTTTCCTGTTCTCCGGCAGGATATTCAAGGCAAGCATAGATATCGTGCAATAACCGATGGAATACGGAAAAGGACATTACCTGGAGCTGTTCCGGGTGACGGAAGACCAGCTGGCAGAGCTGGTCAGGGAAGGACTGGACGGAGGAGGCAGCTACTGTGACCTGTTTTTCGAATATTCCACTTACAGCGAACTCCTGCTGAGGGACGGAATCGTTTCGTCCGGAGGGTTCCATATAGACTACGGGGTGGGAATCAGGGTACTGAAAGGTGAACGCACCGGTTATGCATATTCCGAGAGCACTGATAGGAAATCCATGCACAAAGCCGTCGTTGCCGCATCTAAGATCGCTGCATCTTCAGCAACGGCCAATCCCGAATGGTTCAGGAAACCTCCCTGCCTGGGAAAGCCTGAACGGAATCAGTATGCTGCCGAATGGAGCTGGAGAGACTCGGATGCAAAAGAATCCGTGCCGGTTATGGAAAGACTCCAGCACAGGATTTCCGAAAAGGATCCCAGGGCATCCAAGATCATTGTCTCATTGTCCGGACAGGCCAGCGACATCCTGATGTACAACTCTTTCGGAGAGCTTACGTTTGATACGAGGCCTATGGGGACACTGGCTGCTACGGTGGTTTTCATCAAGGACGGCAGGATAGAGAACAAGACGGTCTCCAGGAGTTTCAGGGCTGGGACCGGGATGCTGACAGATGCCTTGGTGGAAGAGATTTCCGACGAGGTGGTAGCGGGCATCGACGACAGGTTCGCTGCAAGACGTCCGAAAGGCGGGAAGATGCCGGTGGTGATGGGTGCCGGAGCGTCCGGCATCCTGCTGCACGAAGCTATGGGACACGCCTTCGAAGCAGATTTCAACAGGAAAGGCCAGTCCGTATTCAGTGGAAGGATCGGCAGCAAGGTCTGCGATGGAAGCATTTCGATCGTGGACGACGGAACCATACCCGGGAACCGTGGATCGATAGTCTATGACGACGAGGGCGTCCCGGCGCAGAAAACCTATATGGTCAGGGAGGGTATCCTCACTTCCTATCTCCACGACAGGATAAGCGCATCATTCTACGGTGTGGATCCTACCGGCAACGGAAGGAGGGAATCGTTCCGATATGCACCCATCCCGCGTATGAGGGCGACCTATATGGAAAGCGGCAACGCCGGCAAGGAGGACATAATCGCATCAGTCAAGAAAGGAATATACGTGGACCAGTTCAGCAACGGACAGGTCCAGATCGGGGAAGGTGACTTCACTTTCTTCGTAAAGAGCGGTTATCTGATCGAGAACGGACGTCTCACGGCACCGGTAAAGGACATCAACATAATCGGCAACGGGCCACAGGCCCTGGCTGACATAGTAGCGGTTGGAGACGACCTCAAGGTGGATCCCGGTGCCTGGACCTGCGGCAAAGGCCAGAGCTGCCCGGTTTCGTGCGGCATCCCGACGGTCCTGGTAAGCAACCTGACAGTAGGAGGAGTATGATATGGAAGAAGTGATTGGAATACTGGATCCGCAAGAGATAGCGCTGGCGGAAAAATGTCTGGAGACGGCCCTGCGCAAAGGCGCCCAGAAAGTCCGCATAACCCTGAACAAGAGCCTGATGGAACTGTTCGGGACCCTCAACGGAGAGTTGGACAAAGTGTCCCACTGCCTCGACAGGTCGATGGGCGTCAGCCTGTTCGCCGACGGCAGATTCGGCAGTTTTTCGACCAACAGGCTCGCGGAAGAAGACCTGGATCTATTCCTGGACAGGTCCCTGGCAACGGTCAGGATGCTTGCCGAAGACAGCTTCCGGGACCTTCCGGATCCCGGCAGGACTGCAAAGGATGCCGTCACCGGAAAAGAACTCGACCTGGTGGACGGATCCTATGCCCGCCTGACTTCCGCAGAAAGACTCAGGATAGCGATGGATGCCGCAGTCTTCAAGGCCCACGAAGGAGAAGACTTGATCTCCGAGGAAGGAGAATATTCGGATTCGATAGCGGATACCCTGATCCTGGATTCCAACGGAACCAGATGCCGTCACACCGAGACCTCATTCGAATACGGGGTGGAAACTACCATCCGGGACAGCAGCGGCAACAGGTATTCCGGCTTCTGGTGGGACGCCTCCCCCAGGCTCCGGGACCTCGGCAGCGGGATTTGCGGAGAGACCGCTCTCAGCCGCGCCAGAGCCCAGGTGGGACCAGGAAATATTCCTGGAGGAGAATATGTTATGGTGGTTGACAGCGAGAAAGCATCCCGCCTCGTCGCTCCCCTCCTGAACGCCCTGAATGCATATTCATTGCAGCAGAAGAACTCATTCCTGCTCGACACCCTCGGCAAGGAAGTATTCCCTCCGTTCCTCACGATAATGGACAGGCCCAGGGAGGCAGGCCGCAGCGGATCGAGGCTTTTCGATTCAGAAGGCGTCGCCACCAGGGAAACCCCCATCATAGAAAACGGAGTGGTCAGTGAGTATTTCGTGAATACATATATGTCCCGCAAGATGGGGATAGCTCCTACCGTCGAAGATGCCGGAAGGCCGGTCCTGCTGCCTTGCATACGCGGAGGCGGCCCTGTAGAAGGCATCCTGGACAGGAATGGGATAATGGGGCTGGTCGGAGACGGAATCCTCGTAACGGACTTCAACGGAGGCAACAGCAACCTCGCGACCGGGGACTTCTCCTTCGGGATCGAAGGGTTCCTGTTCAAGGACGGGGCGATTGTCCACCCTGTCCGGGAAATGCTCATCACAGGCAACCTGAAGGACCTCTGGAACAATCTGATAGCCGCCGGGAACGATTCGAGGCGCTGTATGTCAAAACTTATTCCTACCTTAGCGTTTTCAAACGTAAGTTTTAGTTCATAAAGAAAAGATATGAAAGTTGAAAAGAACAAAGTGGTCTCCCTGACCTACGAACTGATCGTGGACGGACAACTTGCCGACAAGGCAGATGAGAGCCGTCCTCTGGAATACATCCACGGTACCCATATGCTGCTCCCGAAATTCGAAAGCGAAGTGGAAGGCAAGGAGCCGGGCGAAACCTTCGCGTTCACCCTGACTCCGGAAGAAGGTTACGGCACTTTCGATGAGAACAGGCTGATCGACCTTCCCAAGGAAGCCTTCACGGTCGACGGAGTAGTCAGGGACGACCTTCTCGTAGTCGGACAGATCATTCCTATGATAAGCGACACCGGAAACGTTGTCCAAGGTACCGTCCACAAGGTTGAAGAGAACACCGTTACGATGGACTTCAACCATCCGATGGCAGGCAAGACCCTGAACTTCACCGGTAAGGTCACCGATGTCAGGGACGCTACCGAAAAGGAGCTCGCCGAAGGCCTCCATCATCACTGCCACAAGCACGACGGTGACGGCGAATGCTGCCACAAGGAAGACGGTGAATGCTGCCACGACAAAGAAGGTGGTTGCTGCCACGACAAAGAATAAAGCAGTGAAGACAGCGGTCGTCATACTGAACTGGAACACGAAGGACTACCTTGCGAAGTTCCTTCCCGGCCTCATTGCCTCGATGCCGGAAGGAGCTGAGGTCGTAGTCGCAGACAGTGCCTCTACGGATGGCTCCATGGCAATGCTTTCCGCCAGGTTCCCGTCAGTCAAGCAGATACGTCTGGACCGCAATTACGGTTTCACAGGTGGATACAACAGGGCTTTCAAGGAGCTATGCTCGATGGATGAAGCCGCCGGAATGGAATATTTCGTATTGATCAATTCCGACGTCGAAGTCTCTCCGGGATGGCTGGAGCCCCTCGTTGACTGGATGGACCGCCATCCTGACTGCGCCGCCTGCGGTCCGAAGATAAGGTCATATTCCGCAAGGGAGAACTTCGAGTATGCGGGAGCGGCTGGAGGACTTCTGGACAGGTTCGGATATCCTTTCTGCCGCGGCAGGGTGCTGAAGCGCGTAGAGAAGGATCTGGGCCAGTACGATTCCCCTGCGGATGTATTCTGGGTAAGCGGAGCCTGTATGCTCGTCCGCAAGGAAGGATTCCTCAGGATGGGAGGTTTCGACGACAGGTTCTTCGCGCATATGGAGGAGATCGACCTCTGCTGGAGGCTCCGGCTCGAAGGGATGAGGATATGCATCGTCCCGGAGTCTACGGTATTCCACATCGGAGGCGGCACATTGCCTGAGGATTCCCCCTGGAAGCTGAAGCTCAACTACAGGAACAATCTCCTTATGCTGGAGAACAACCTGGCCAGGACATATTCCCTGTCTGAGATCCGCGAGCTGGTCCCTGAAAAGGCGGCTCCGAAGGCCTGCAGGCGTGCAAGATGGACCATATTCCTGAGGATGTGCCTGGACCGTTGCTCCGCTTTGGTCTATCTGCTGAAGAGGGAAAAGGCCTCTTACAAAGCGGTCGCAGAAGCGCACAAGGAATTCAGATCCCTCAGGAGAGGCATCAAAGTATCTGATATTCAAGAATATGCCTCCACACACAGGCGTATTTCCATCCCATCTCTTTTCCCTGAATGGATCGTGCCTTTGGCATTTACGAAGGGAAATGGTATATTTGAATACTTAAGGAAAAGGATATGAAAATCGTAATTCAGGGTGCCGGTGAAATCGGTTCGCACCTGGCGAAGATGCTGAGCCGGGAAGCCAATGACATCACCGTCATCGATGACAGCATCCAGAGGCTCTCCAACATAAGCTCGATTGCCGATGTCATCACGGTCCAGGGCCCTCCGTCTTCGCTGACACATATGCGCGAAGCCGATGTCCCGAACGCTGACCTGTTCATCTCTGTGGTTCCGAACGTACCGCAGGATGTAAACATCGTCAGCGCCCTGCTGGCAAAGACCCTCGGTGCGGGAAAAGTGACGGCAAGGATCGACGACGATGAGTTCCTCATTGCCGAGAACAAATTGCTGTTCAAGCAGATGGGCATCGAATTGATGTTCTATCCCGAAAAGCTGGCAGCCGACGAGATATTCGAACTCCTCAAGCATTCCTCGTCCGAATCGATAGATTTCGCTAAGGGGAAGCTCCAGGTCGAAGTCTTCAGGCTCGAGGAAGACTCCCCTCTCCTGGATATGAAGATAGCCGAGTTCGCCGCAATCACGACGAAGGACGAACTCCAGTTCAGGGTGATCGCGATATCCCGGGACGGTGTGACCATAATGCCGAAATACGACACCAAGTTCAGGTTCCACGACCTGGTGTACATAATCGCGACCCGCGAAGGGATCCTTTTCCTGAAGAAATTCCTCGGAAAGAACAATGTCGAGATAGACAACGTGATGATCCTCGGAGGATCCAGGATAGCCGAACTTGCGGCAGCCCAGCTGAGCAAGAAGATCAGTACCGTGAAGATCCTCGAAAAGAACAGGGAAAGAGCGATGGAGCTTTCTGAAAAGCTCGACGACAATGTAATAGTGATCGTAGGAGACGGCAGGAACTCCGACCTGCTCCTGGAAGAGGGCGTCAAGGATTATGATGCCTTCCTCGCACTGACGGGAAAGGATGAGGCCAATGTGCTGGCCTGCGTGATAGCCAAGAAATTCGGCATCGAGAGGACGATAGCCGAAGTGGAGAACATCGAATACATCCGCCTCGCGGAGGAAATGGGAGTAGATTCTGTCATAAACAAGAAACTGATCACTGCCGGGCGTCTGTTCAAGTATACCTTGAGCGGAAAGGCCAGGCTGGTCAAGTATATGAGCGGTACCGATACCGAAGTCCTTGAATATACCGTTCCTCCGGGTAGCGGCATCACCAAAGGCACTCTCAAGGACCTCTCGTTCCCGAAAGACGCCGTCGTCGGCGGAGTGATAAGAGGAAGCGAGTCCTACATAGCCATAGGTACCACCAAGATCGAACCATACGACAGGGTGGTCGTATTCGCCCTGCCTTCGGCAGTCAAGGAAATCGACAAATTCTTCAAGTAAAGGGAAGAAGGTCCGTTACACGGACAATTCCAGCCAGCGAGTCTCCTTTTCATCCAGAAGCGCCGTCACTTCCGAGAAGCGGAGAGAGACTTCCTGCAGCTGTTCCACATCGGTCAGCCCGCCGTTGAGTTTTGACTCCAGCTCGGACTTTTCGGCGGTAAGGGACTCGATGTCTTTCTCCAGCTGCTCCAGCTCCCGAGTCTCCTTGTAACTCAGTTTTCTCGGCGCATCACTCTTGGAAACACTTTGTACAGAGGAGTTTACAGGCGGAGTCTTCGCGCTGCGTCCGGCTTCGCGCGCCGCCGACCTGCGAGCAGATTCATATTCTTTCAGATACTCCCTGTACTGGCTGTAACTGCCTATGAAATCTTTCACAACCCCATCGCCGCAGAATACGAAAAGGTGATCCACGAGACGGTCCAGGAAGTGACGGTCGTGGGAGACGAGGATAAGAGTTCCCTTGAATTCCTTCAGGTATTCTTCAAGGATATTTATTGTGACGATATCCAGGTCGTTGGTAGGTTCGTCCATCACCAGCAGGTTCGGCTGCTGCATCAGGATGGTGAGCAGGTAAAGCCGCCGTTTCTCGCCTCCGGAAAGCTTGGAGATACGGTTGTTGAGCATATCGTGCGGAAACAGGAACCTGCCGAGCAGGTGTGTGTCGTTCACCGTCTCCAGGACTGTCTGACGTTCGTCGAAATGCATACCGGACTGCCGGTAATAGCCGATCTTGAGGGACTCTCCCCTTTCGATCACGCCGCTCATCTCTCCCGGATCGGAGGGATCCATCATCCCCAGGATAAGGTTGATGAAGGTCGTTTTGCCTACCCCGTTCCGGCCGACTATACCGACTTTCTCGTAACGCTGGAAATTGTATGTGAAATGACTCAGGTACGGAACTCCTCCATAACTGAAACACAGGTCCTTGCAGTTCACGATCTTGGTGCCGAGCCTGGTAGCCGGCGCCATCTCTTCGAGGTTCACACTGTCTGTCCTGTAAACCTGGCCGGCCCTGTCCTTCAGTTCGTAGAAGGCGTTCTTCCTGGCCTTGGCCTTGCCGGTCCTGGCGCAGGGGCTCGCGTGCATCCATTCGAGTTCCCTGCGGAACAGGTTCCTGACCCGGTCGGTTTCAGCATTGTAGTTGTCTATCCTCTCCTGACGCTTCTCCAGGTAGTTCTGGTAATTACCCTTGTAGATGTACACGGAACCGCGGTCGAGTTCCATCACGATATTCGCAACGCTGTCCAGGAAATACCGGTCGTGAGTTACCATCAGCAGGGTACATCTCTTGTGTGAAAGATAGTTCTCCAGATACTCTATCGCATCTATGTCCAGATGGTTCGTCGGCTCATCCATTATGAAGAAATCGGCATCTGAAGCAAGCATCACGATAATGGCCACACGCTTGATTTCTCCTCCCGAGAGGTCCTTCATCTTCCTGTCTCCGGAGCCGAGGTCGAACGAGGTCATAAGCTGGCGGATCCTCAGCTCATAATCGGCCCTGTGTTCAGGGTCCAGGTGCTCCATCCAGACCGCGCTGTCGGAAAGGATCTGCTCCATAACCGACAACTCCGGGTCATAGGTATATTCCTGCTCCAGGAATGCTATCCTGATATCCTTCAGGAACATGACCTTTCCGCCGGAATCCGAACTGTCCTTGCCTGCCAGGATGCGGAGCAGACTGGTCTTGCCGGTTCCGTTCGGGGCGATGAGGGCGATCTTGTCGCCTTCATTGATATTGAATCCTATATGCTCGAAGAGTATCTTCGGGCCATAGGATTTGGAAATGTTCTCTATCTGGAGATAGCTCGGCATAGTACCGGAATATAAGGTTTAGAACAAACCTTGGAGATCCGATGGGTCATAATCCTTGAACCACTGTCCGAGCTTTTCCTGCGCCTGGATCTTGACCTCCGGGGTGATGTTCTTCGCAACGGAATAGATCGCCCAGGTCAAGGCGGCGAGGTCATCGGCATATCCGGCCATCGGGATTACGTCAGGGATAAGGTCGGTAGGCAGGATCAGGTAGCCAAGGGCACCCAGGATCTTCAGACGGTCCTTGTGCGGAGTGCCGGCGCTCTTCAATACATAATAGAGCAGCAGTGCGGCATAGACTAGCTTGATACCGGCTTTGGTCGCTATCTTCCTCAGCTTCTCCCAAAACAGGTTGTCAGAGTACTCCTTCCGGTAATTATCGTAATTCTGAATAGATCCCATACTTAGTCGATTGTTAAAGTCAGAGACAAAAATAACAATAAAAATCGGATCGGAAAGGATTCCATATCCTTGAAATGAAAGAAGGTGACTGATAATCACTTATCAGCCACCTTCATAAGAAATACCAGGTAATCGATTACTTGACTACTTCGAATACAGGGCTGGTCCCATCATCGGCACCTGCGATACGGTTCGTACCGCTGTTAGTGGCAGTCACTATCTTTGACTGACCCGTGAAATTGGCGACACACCTGTAACGGAACTGCATATCCTTGCAAGGAGCGGCAAGGGTATAGGTGCAATCCACGATGCTGTTCTTGCTCGAGTTGGTGGAAACGTCAATGTTATATGTAACAGTGCCATCTCCGACAGTCGCCGTCTGGGTCTCGACAGCAGGCTGCCATCCGTTTCCATCGAAATACTCGAGCATCCAATACCTCAGTCCGGGAGCCGAGATCCTGGTCTGGAAATAGATGTGGAGCTTGGTTCCGGCAGGATATACGGTACCGTCAGTAGCGGTGAACAGCCAGTAGTCTCCCGGCCAGGCACCGACAACGTATGGATGACCGGTACCTCCCGTGATCCTCTTGGAGTTGCCGGCGGCATCAACCTCGGTCTTGTCCACCTGGATATACTTGATAGAACCGGTACCGTTTACCGGAGCGTTGGCATTGACATACATTCCACCGTCTCCGGCTTTATTGTCAAGGACGCCGGCAGTACCACCGAAATGGTCGGCATAATCACCCATCCTGGCTTCCGAGAATACCCACTTGACACACATTGCGGCTGGCGTGCCGGCCTGGACCACGGTCAGGACGGAAACGAGCTTATTGGAAGCGTCAGTCACTGTGATATGGCCTGTCCTGGCCTCTACGGCAGTGTTCTCGGTGACCGCAAAGGTCATTTCGTTGACTGAAACGAGGGCCCTGGTCTTGGTGATGGTGAGCCAGTCTGCATCGGAAACAGCAGTGTACTCGACGTTGGACTGGACTCCTACAGAATAGGAAGCGGCATCTTTCTCGATGTTCATCGTGTTGCCGCCTACGATGCTGATGAACGGCTCGATGGACTGACCCGCTGCGCCCTGTACCACAGGGATTCGGAGCTCTGTCTCACCGGAAAGGATGACGATTTCACCCTCACGGAGGTTGGAAAGCTCGCTAGGGTCGCAGGTAACTGTTACAGTCTGTTCCTGGTTGGCGGTACCCGAGGCCACATCGATGCTGAACCAGCTCGCACTCGGAGTCAGGGTGTAATCCTGGTCGGAAGTGATGGTGAAGGACTTAGGTCCGGACGGTGTTCCGTCGAATGCAAGGTGGTTCACCGAAGTGACTATGTTTGCAGGCAGGAGGTCAGGTGCGGAGCCGTCTCCCTCGGAGACCATCAGGATGATCGGCTGGGGAGCCGTGTGCTGCGCACTG
>JAGDBQ010000056.1 GCA_017958985.1 Bacteroidales bacterium | reverse complement strand
AGCAGCCAGAGCATCAGCAGCTTGGCGCATTCCTCGGGGATAGCGGCTCCGAAGAAAGCTATCTTCAAGGCCTCCTGCCAACTCTGGGGGTCGGTGGTATACAAACCCATATTCAGGAGCGGTCCCGAGATGAAAGTCGAGACCAGGGCTGAAAGGCCGCCGAAGAAGAAGCCCTTGATTATCATTCTGGTAGGCTCGGGTTGCGTGTCCTTCCTGTAGACGTACCAGAGGAGGAGCAGGGCGGGCCCGATCGCTGCGAACAGTATCGTGAACATTTGCTTTTATTTTGTCTTCAGGTATTCGTCGATGGCCTTGGCAGCCTTCCTTCCGGCTCCCATCGCCAGGATTACGGTAGCTGCTCCGGTCACGGCATCGCCTCCTGCGAAGATACCTTCGCGGGTCGTGCGGCCTTCGCCGTCAGCAGAGATACCGCCCCTGCGGGTGGCTTCCAGTCCTGAAGTAGTATTTACGATCAGTGGATTGGGAGCCGTTCCAAGAGCCATTATCACAGTCTCGGTAGGGATTTCGAATTCGGAACCAGGTACCGGGACAGGGGAGCGGCGTCCGCTCTCGTCTGGCTCTCCGAGCTCCATCCTTATGCATTTGATAGCCCTTACCCAGCCTTTCTCGTCGCCGAGGATCTCGACCGGGTTGGTGAGCATATTGAATTCGATGCCTTCTTCCTTGGCGTGGTGGACTTCTTCCTTCCTGGCAGGAAGTTCCACTTCAGTCCTCCTGTAGATGATGGTGGTGTCCGCGCCGAGCCTCAGGGCAGTGCGGGCCGCATCCATCGCGACATTTCCTCCGCCGACCACGCAGCACTTCCTGCCGGCGTGGATAGGGGTCAGGTAATCCTCCCGGAAAGCCTTCATGAGGTTGTTGCGGGTCAGGAACTCGTTAGCGGAGAATACTCCGTTGAGGTTTTCCCCTGGGATGCCCATGAACTTGGGCAGACCGGCGCCGGTACCTACGAACACGGCCTCGTATCCTTCTTCGTCTATGAGGCTGTCGATCGTTACGGTCCTGCCGATGATGACGTCGGTCTCAATCTTGACTCCGAGGTCCTTCACCGCCTGGATCTCGCGCTTGAGGACAGTATCCTTAGGGAGCCTGAATTCAGGTATTCCGTATTCGAGGACGCCGCCGGCTTTGTGCAGGGCCTCGAATATGGTTACGTCGTAGCCTGCCTTCGCAAGGTCTGATGCGCAGGCGAGTCCGGCGGGACCTGAACCGATTACGGCTACCTTCTTTCCGCCGCGGTTGACTTTCCCGGCTGCCGGAGCAGGCTCGGATGCGGCGGTATGGTCGGCCACGAAGCGCTCGAGCTTGCCGATGGCTACCGGTTCGCCCTTCACTCCGAGGATGCAGCTACCCTCGCACTGGCTCTCCTGAGGGCATACGCGGCCGCATACGGCAGGCAGGGAGGAATCTTCCGCGATGATGGCGGCAGCGCCAGCTATGTCTCCTTCCTTGACCTTTGCGATGAACTCCGGAATCTTGATTCCCACCGGGCAGGATGCTACGCAGCGCGGGTTCTTGCAATGCAGGCAACGCGTTGCTTCAGTCGTAGCTTCCTCAAGGTTGTAACCGTAGCAAACCTCTTCGAAATTATGTGCACGTACCTTAGGGTCCTGTTCCCTTACCGGTACTCTTGGTATCCTTTCTGCCATTATATTCCCATTTTTGTCTTAGCTTCTGTTTCTTCGCTCTTGTATTGCCCGAGGCGGCGCATCGCCTCGTCGAAATCCACGTCATATCCGTTGAATTCCGGGCCGTCCACGCAGGCGAACCTGGTCTTGCCGGCTACCGTGACGCGGCAGGCTCCGCACATTCCCGTTCCGTCGACCATCAGCATATTGAGGCTGACATCTTCGGGGATACCGAGCTTCTTGCACGTCAGGGTGGCGAATTTCATCATTATCATAGGGCCAATGGCTACTGCGTGGGTATACTGCTTGCCTTCAGCCACAAGCTTCTCCAGGCAGGCAGTGCCGACTCCGTGGAATCCTGCGCTTCCGTCATCTGTGCAGAGGTAGAGGTTGTCGCAGGCTGACCCGATCTCGTCAGTGTAGATGAAGAGGTCCTTGGTGCGGGCGCCGATGATGACATCCACGGCAATCCCTCTGTCGTGGAGCCACTTTGCCTGAGGATAAACAGGTGCGGTACCGACTCCGCCGGCAATGAATATATATCTGCGGGATTTGAGTTCCTCTTCACTCTCGTGTACGAAAGCCGACGGGTTTCCGAGCGGGCCTACTACATCGCTGAAGAATTCACCTTCCTCCTTGGCGATGATGGCGGCGGATGATGCGCCGATGAGCTGTGTGACTATGGTCACGGTACCGGCTTCACGGTCATAATCGCTGATCGTAAGAGGGATCCTCTCTCCCTTTTCATCTGAACGGACGATGAGGAACTGCCCCGGCAGGGCTGCCTTGGCGATCCTCGGTGCTTCCACCACCATCTTGCAGATGTTCGGCGTAAGCATTTCTCTTGTAATGATCTTGAACATTGTGGTTAGTTGTCACTTATGATTTAGTCAACAAAATTAGCAATTAGTTCCGAATATTCATCAAGCTTGATTATATTTGTTAGACGCCTGGGCGGCCAGAGGTCTTATAACAAAAAAGTTATAATAATTAACAATAATGTTAAATATATTCAAAATGAAGTCATTATATAAGATTTTCGGGGTGGCAGCAGTACTGCTGGCCACGGTCTCTTGCGGGCCTTCATCCAAGGCTCCTAAGGGATTCGGGGACGATACCTTCCGTCTCCTGTACTGGAATATTCAGAACGGGATGTGGTCCGGCCAGCAGGATGGGCACGCCCGGTTCGTACAGTGGATCAAGGAGCAGGATCCGGATATCTGCGTCTGGTGCGAAGGGCAGGCCAATTATGTGACCAATTCTACGGAGAACCTTCCGGATGATCCGGACAGATATCTCTATGGCTTCTGGAAGGAGATGAGCGCCAGGTACGGACACAGATACGTCGCATTCAGCGGGAGACGCGACAGGTTCGCCCAGGTCGTGACTTCCAAGTACCCGATAAGGACCGTCGCACAGCTGGTGGGCGAGGAGCCTGACAGTGTCGTGACCCACGGCAGCGGCTGGTTCTCGCTCGAGCTCGGGGGCAGGACCGTCAACATAGTCACCCTTCACACCTGGCCGCAGAGGTGGGCATTCCGTAGCAAGGACAAGGATGCCAGCGCGGAGGCTCGGGAAGGGGACAAGTACCGGAGGATGGAGATCCAGTATATATGCGAACATACCATCGGCAAGGTGGAAGACGCTTCGTCCCAGTATTGGATGATGATGGGGGACTTCAACTCCCGTTCTAGAAGGGACAACTATGTCTATGGCTATCCTGACCAGGATTCCAGGTTCCTCGTCCAGGACTATGTCTATGGGAATACTCCTTACATAGACTTGTTGGGCACGATGTATCCCGGGGAGTTCTTCACGACTACCGGCGGTCAGTCCCGCATAGATTACATCTATTGCACGAAGCCTGTGTTCGATTCGGTCAAGGATGCGAGGGTGGTCTCGGATTCCTATACGACTCCGGTCAGGGATCCGCAGAACCTGTCCAACTTCTGGCACCCGTCCGACCATCGGCCTTTCATAATCGATTTCGCTGTCCGTTAGCAGGGGCTTTCTTCCTTTCACTGCTTTTTTGTATTTTTGTAATAAAGCAAAGCCAGTGTCTTCCATATGGAAATAGAGCCGATCGCATATTTCAGGTCTCCTTTCCCTGACAAGTTCGGGATACCGAGGCAGGCCGGTCTTTCCCCCTCGTTACGGGGGCAGATAGTCTTTGAACCGGGATTCCGCAGCCAGGATGCGGTCAGGGGGCTGGAAGGTTTCGATTATATCTGGCTCATATGGGGATTCTCCGCCAATCCAGTGACCGCTCCCGCTGACAAGACGCGCTTCCAGCCTACGGTGCGGCCGCCTAGGCTCGGTGGCAACGAAAGGATAGGGGTGTTCGCGAGCCGGTCTCCGTTCAGGC
Source organism: Bacteroidales bacterium (assembly GCA_017958985.1). GTDB lineage: Bacteria > Bacteroidota > Bacteroidia > Bacteroidales > UBA932 > Cryptobacteroides. Next base: position 23,863 of record JAGDBQ010000056.1, on the reverse strand, counting down.
CGAATTCTCTCGGGCTCTCAGCTGTGAAGCTGGAATCCATCGGAGAAGGACCTGTGGTGAACGTCCTCGGAGCCGACCTTATGGACGGGACTCCCATCTATGACATCAAGCCATATCTGAAATACGCCGACTCCCATCCTGACGCACGGGCCGGTTTCGTGGACGAATATGACTGGGAACCTCTACAGGTATCTTTCCCGGACGGCCCTTTCCCTGACGGACTGGACAAGGAAGCCCTCGGGGAAGTGCTTTCCCAGGACCCACGCCCACGTTATCATTCGGACGCCAGAAAGGTGTACGGAATGTGTTTCGAGGGGTTCGATGTCCGTTTCAGAGTGGAAGACGGGATTGTATTAGTCGTTTCAATCGAAAAGATTCGTTAGAAAAAAGGTAACGATTTTTTCGTTAAATCGATTGAAATATTGAAAAATGTAACTATCTTTATGGTCTGAAAAGCCAAAGGAAACGAATGGATACAAATTCTATGAACCTTGAAGCCCCTCAGAAGGGGAATATCCTGATCATCAACACAGGATCCACAACCACCAAGCTGGGTTATTTCTCGGACGGAGAAAGAGTCTTTGATACGAAACTGGAGCATACTGCAGAAGAAGTAGCCAAATATCCTTCGGTGATGGACCAGTCGGATATGAGGCGTCAGGCCATCAAGGATTTCATGTCTTCCAGGGGGATTCCTCTCGAGGATGTGGATATCGTGATGGCAAGGGGCGGACTCTTCACTCCGGTCATCACCGGAGTATACAATGTCAACCCTGATATGAGGGAAGTGCTTGCTACCTGCAGGGACGGAAACCACGCCTGCAACCTGAGCGCCATCCTGGCCGACGACATTGCCAAGGAAATAAACGATATCAGGGAGAAGAAGGGATTGTCTCCGCGTTTCGGGGTCACCACCGCATACGTCGCCGATCCTCCGATGGCTGACGAGATGCTCCCTGAATGCAAGATGGGAGGCCTGCCGGAATTCACCAGGAAGACCCTCTTCCACGCCTTGAATTCAAGGGCGATAGTGCGCCGCTACCTCAGGGAACACGGTCACAAGACCAACGACGTGACGGTGATCGTAGCCCATATGGGAGGAGGAGCCACTATATCCCTGCACCGCAACGGGCGCGTGCTCGACACCAACCACGGTCTCGGAGGAGACGGCCCGATCACCCCGGAAAGGGCTGGATGCTGCCCTCCGTTCGACCTGATAGATATGTGCTACAGCGGGAAATATACCAAGGAAGAGGTCAAGAAGAAGCTTGTCGGCAGGGGAGGCGCAGTGGCATATTTCGGCACCAACAGCATGCTTGACGTTGAGAACCTTGCCAAATCCGGAAACGAGCTTGCACAGACTTTCCTCAAGGCGTATGTGCTGAATATATGCAAGTACATCGCAGCGATGGCTGCGACTGCCGACGGTAAGGTGGATGCGATCCTGCTGACCGGAGGAATAGCCAGGAGCAAGGACCTGATGGCCGCCATAACCGAGAAGATCAAGTTCATCGCTCCGGTCGAGGTCTATCCTGGCGAGGATGAAATCAACAGCCTCGCCGAGAACGGGTATATGATCCTTTCCGGGAAGACCAAGATCCATACTTACAACAAGGACAGACTTATCGAAGACTGATTATTTTTCTAAACTAACGAATATATGGTTAACATAGACTGGACCAAACTATCTTTCAGTTACACGCAGACCAGAGCCTTGGTCTACAGCCGTTGCATCGACGGAGCCTGGGAGAAACCTGTGGTCACTGAAGATTTCAACATTCCTCTCAGCAGTTTTGCCGGTATTTTCCATTATGCACCTTCCTGCTTCGAGGGACTCAAGGCTTTCAGGGGTGTAGATAACAAGATACGTCTTTTCCGTCCTGAGCGCAACGCCAGGCGTATGAAGGACAGCGCCATCTACCTTGATATGAAATATCCTTCAGAGGAGATGTTCATCGAGATGTGCGTCACTTGCGTAAAGGAGAACCTGGACTTCCTGCCTCCTTACGAGTTTACCGGTGCTTCCCTCTATCTCAGGCCTATCCTGATCGGAATCAACCCTCAGTTGGGAATCCATTCCGCCAGGGACGTTATGTTCGCCGTAATGTGCTCTCCTGTGGGTACATATTCGGGAGCAAAGAGCCTCGCACCAGGGAATGCCGTCATCTCGAGGAATTATGACAGGGCTGCCACCTGCGGTTCCGGCGGCTTCAAGCTTGGAGCCAATTACGCTCAGTCTCTCCACGCATACAACATCGCCCACAACACCGGCTATCGTGAACTGCTTTTCCTGGATTCTGCGACCAAGACCACCATCGAGGAATTCGGTTCATCCAATTTCTTCGCCATCAAGGGCAATACGTACGTGACTCCGCGTTCTACCAGCGTCCTTCCTTCCATCACCAACAACAGCCTCCGCAAGGTGGCCGCCGACCTGGGTATGGATGTGGAAGTCCGCCCGATCAAGGTTGAGGAACTGGCTGAATTCGACGAGGTCAACTCCTGCGGTACGGCAGTCGTCATCACCCCTATCAGTTCGATCGACGACAAGCCTACGCTCGAGAGCGAGGAACCTTCCCGTCACTATTCCTACGGCAAGGAATGCGGCAAGAAGAGCCGTATGCTCTACGACAAGATCATAGGTATCCAGAGGGGACTCGAGGAGGATACCCGCGGATGGTGTCTCTTCATCGACTGACGATGACCGGTCTGGAAGATATGGAAAGGCTGCTGCAGGAAGGCAGGACCGACGAAGCGATCCTTTCACTGAAGGAGTATATCGCTTCCTGCAATCCTCCTTCCGACAAGGCTTTCTATCTTCTTGGCAACGCATACCGCAAGAAAGGAGACTGGCAAGGCGCCATCAACAACTACCTCGAAGCTATGGAGATCAATCCGGACGGTCCCGCGGGCAACGCCTACCGGATGGCCAACGAGATCCTGGACTTCTACAACAAGGATATGTACAATCAGTAACAATAACACAAATCAAGGTATTATGGCTAAAATGAAAGGAGCTACCGTCGTCGATACCGAGAGATGCAAGGGATGCAACCTCTGCGTCGTCGCGTGTCCCCTCGATGTCCTGGCTCTGACCACCAAGGAAGTGAACCGGAAGGGCTACAACTTCGCCCACGAGGTTCTGGCTGACACCTGTACGGGCTGCGCCTCCTGCGCCACCGTATGCCCTGACGGGTGCATTACCGTTTACCGTCTTAAAACAGAATAACTATGGCAGATCAGGAAATCACTTTGATGAAGGGCAATGAAGCTATTGCCCACGCCGCGATCCGCTGTGGATGCGACGGCTATTTCGGGTACCCTATCACCCCTCAGTCCGAGGTCCTCGAGACACTTGCGGCTGAGAAACCTTGGGAGACTACCGGTATGGTGGTTCTCCAGGCTGAGAGCGAGGTCTCGTCGATCAATATGGTCTATGGCGGAGCCTGCACCGGCAAGAAGGTAATGACCTCATCCTCCAGCCCTGGCGTAAGCCTTATGCAGGAGGGAATCTCCTATATGGCGGGAGCCGAACTCCCTGCCTTGATAGTGAACGTGATGAGAGGCGGCCCTGGCCTTGGAACGATCCAGCCTAGCCAGTCCGACTATTTCCAGGCCTGCAAGGGCGGTGGACACGGTGATTACCACCTGATTGTCCTCGCCCCGGCATCAGTTCAGGAAATGGCTGATTTCGTGGACCTTGCGTTCACCCTCGCTTTCCGTTACAGGAATCCGGCGATGATCCTGGCCGACGGTGCCATAGGACAGATGATGGAGAAGGTGGTCCTTCCTCCGTTCAAGCCTCGCCGTACCGAGGAGGAAATCATCAAGGAATGCCCTTGGGCTACTACAGGCCGTGTAGGTATGAGGAAGCCTAACATCATCACCTCTCTCGAACTCCGTTCCGAGGAGATGGAGATCATCAACAACAGGATCCAGGACAAGTACCGCAAGATCGAAGAATCCGAGGTCCGTTATGAAGAGTTTATGCTCGAGGATGCCGAATATGCCATCGTAGCCTTCGGTTCCGCCGCACGTATCGCCAAGAAGAGCATCGAGGTGGCCCGTGCCCAGGGAATCAAGGTCGGCCTCCTTCGTCCTATCACCCTGTGGCCTTTCCCTGTGAAGGAAGTCTGCAAGCTCGCGGGTCAGGTCAAGGGAATCCTCTCTCTCGAGATCAATGCTGGCCAGATGGTCGAGGATATCCGCCTCGCCGTCGAAGGCAGGATTCCTGTCCGTCATTTCGGACGTCTCGGAGGTATCATTCCTGATCCTGACGAGGTCGTCGATGCACTCAAACGTCTGTTCTAATCCGAAAAGCTATGACAAGAGAAGAAATAATCGAGAAAGGTCAGGTAGTTTACAAGAAGCCTACCTTGCTGAATGACACTCCGATGCATTACTGCCCCGGCTGCAGCCACGGAGTAGTGCACAAGCTCGTCTCCGAAGTTATCGAGGAGATGGGGATGACGGACAAGACTATCGCAATTTCTCCTGTGGGATGCGCAGTGTTCGCATACAAGTACATCGATGTGGACTGGCAGGAAGCTGCCCACGGAAGGGCTCCGGCACTGGCCAGTGCTACGAAGCGCCTCTGGCCTGACAGGCTGGTCTTCACCTATCAGGGTGACGGTGACCTCGCTTGCATTGGCACGGCGGAGACCATCCACGCTCTGAACAGGGCCGAAAACATCACCATCATCTTCATCAACAACGCTATCTACGGAATGACAGGAGGCCAGATGGCTCCTACCACCCTGCTGGGGATGAAGACCGCTACCTGCCCTTACGGCAGGGAAGTCAGCCTCCACGGCTATCCTCTCAAGATCACCGAGATCGCCGCAAGCCTGGAAGGAACTTGCTACGTAACCCGCCAGTCGGTCCATACGGTAGCTGCCATCAACCGCGCCAAGAGGGCATTGAGGAAGGCTTTCGAATATTCGATGCAGGGCAAGGGATCTAACCTGGTCGAGATAGTGTCCACTTGCAACTCCGGTTGGAAGATGACTCCGGAGAAAGCCAACAAGTGGATGGAAGAGAATATGTTCGAGTTCTACCACCTCGGAGACCTCAAGGACAAAGGTGCAGAAAAATAAAAAGACAAGGCTATGACGGAAGAAATCATTATTGCAGGATTCGGAGGACAGGGTGTCCTCTCGATGGGAAAGATTCTGGCTTATGCCGGTCTTATGGAAGGCAAGGAAGTTACCTGGATGCCGGCTTATGGTCCGGAGCAGCGTGGCGGTACGGCCAACGTGACCGTTATCGTCAGCGACGCACCGGTATCTTCCCCTATCCTTTCCAACTACGATACTGCCATCGTGCTGAACCAGCCTTCGCTGGAGAAGTTCGAGCCTAAGGTAAAACCCGGCGGAACCATCATCTATGACGGATACGGCATCAACGAGCCACCTACAAGGAAGGACATCGAGATCTATCGTATCGACGCTATGGATGCAGCCGCCGAGATGAACCTTATCAAGACTTTCAATATGATCGTACTCGGCGGTCTCCTCAAGATCCACCCGGTGGTCCAGATCGAAAGTGTGCTCGCAGCTCTCCGCAAGACCCTCCCTGAGCGTCATCATCACCTTATCCCAAAGAATGAGGAAGCAATCCGCAAGGGAATGGAAATCATTGTGAAACAATAATTTCGCTTGGATAATCTGAAGCGGGGGATGTGCTAGTCACATTCCCCGCTTCTTTATTCCGGCATTTGCAAACTATCCTATTAATTGGTATATTGTAAGCACGAACTTGATATCTTTTCTATATGTGGACCAAACCCTGGAAAATGAAGGAGGGCTTCCTTATCGGAGGGGGGCTCATCATAATCGGCATTCTGCTCCAGATCCTGGCCGGTCCGGTCGACTGGAGCTGTTTCGCCTGGCCGGTAAACATCATAGCTCTGATAATACTGCTTTTGCTTATCGGAGTGATGTATGCACTGCGCAAGAGGGTATATCCTTTCGAATGGATGATGCACCTCGGCGCGGCCGTTCCCTGTATCGTCTATGCACTTTCGCTCACGATCGTTATGGGACTCTGCTTCCAGACGGAGACCGGAGGGATTCCCTGGCTGAGCAGGATGCTGGTTTTCTGGCCTTTCGTCCTGATCTGGACCTGGATGATGCTTATAAGCGGACTAGCCGCCTTGAACCACCTTCTCCGTTTCAAGCTGAAGGAAATACCTTTCCTCCTGAACCACGCCGGCGTTTTCCTGGCGATCACCCTGGCCACGCTCGGCAACCCTGACAAGAAGGAACTGACTATGACGTGCTATCAGGACGAGGTGGAATGGAAGGCCAGTGATGAAATGGGAGCGTCCGAGGAGCTGGATATCGCCATAGAGTTGCACAAGTTCATTATGGACAAGTATCCGGACGGGACCCCGAAGCGTTTCGCCTCGGATATAACCGTCTATACCAAAGGCGGGAAGGAAGTGAGCGGGACCGTGGATGTCAACAAGCCGATGAAGGTGAACGGATGGAAGATCTACCAGTACGGATACGATGTAAAGATGGGCGCCGAAAGCGCTTTCAGCGAATTCCTGCTCGTAAGGGACCGCTGGATAGCAGGTATCTATACCGGTATCTTCATGATGCTTGCCGGAGCGTTATGCCTTATGCTGTTCATGGCACCTAAACCTGTCAAGGAAGAAAGGAGGGATATTCAATGAGCTGGGATGTTTTCATATGGTTCGCACTCGCTGCGCTTCTGCTCTGGTCCGTCGGGGCCTGCTTTGCCTGGAAAGACAAGGTGAAGCCGGTATATGCCTTCACGTTTGCGGGTCTGGCGGTTTTCTTTTCGTTCATCCTCTGGATGTGGATCGCCCTCGAGCGTCCTCCGATGCGCACAATGGGTGAGACCAGGCTGTGGTACTCGTTCTTCATGCCTCTCGCAGGCATCATAGTTTACAGCCGCTGGCGTTACAGGTGGATACTGTCCTTCAGCACGATAATGGCCGCCGTTTTCATCTGCGTGAATCTCCTGAAGCCTGAGATCCATTCGAAAGCCATTATGCCGGCCCTCCAGAGCGGGTGGTTCGCCCCTCACGTCATTGTCTATATGTTCTCATATGCCATATTCGGGGCGGCTACCCTGATGGCGATATATATGATCTGCTTCAAGAGGTCGGAAACCTCCGCCAGGGAACTCGACATCACTGACAACCTGGTCTATGTAGGGACGGCCTTCCTAACGTTCGGAATGCTGTTCGGAGCGCTCTGGGCGAAGCAGGCCTGGGGGACATACTGGGCGTGGGACCCGAAGGAAACCTGGGCGGCGATCACCTGGCTGTGCTACCTACTGTATCTGCATTACCGGAAAGCCAGACCCGATAACTGGCGGACCGCCTGCATAATCCTGTTCGTGGCGATAATCTGCCTCCAGATATGCTGGTGGGGGATCAACTACCTCCCTTCCGCCAATATGAGCATGCACACATACTGATCGATTGTTTCAACGTGATACAGCTTATCGTGCGCTTGCTGCCTAGCAGCCCTGTACGGGTAAATGCGCTCGATAAGCTGTATCCTGTTGCAGGATGGCTCGGGTGGTTTTTAAAGATATTCTTAGTAAATTTGTAGGATCAGAGAATACAAAGAGAAATGAAATCCAGATACATCCTCTTGGCAGTGTCCTGCCTCCTCGCGTTATCAGGCTGCTCACGCAAGAATCCATCCGGTGGACCGGCTATCCCCAGGGACGCCTCCATCGAGAGGAAAGTCGACAGCGTCCTCAAGAGCATGACCCTGGAACAGAAGGTCGGGCAGATGATGCAGATGACCACTTCCACCATCACCACCTGGACAGAATCCGGCATTACGCTGGATCCCGAGAAGCTTCAGACGGTCATAGGGAAATACAAGGTGGGGTCGATCCTGAATACTTTCGGAGACGTGGCCGCTTCGGCATCGTTCACTGCGATGATGGTATCCCAGATACAGCAGAAGTCGCTGGAAGAGATAGGCATACCTTGCATCTTCGGGCTTGATATGATCCACGGAGCATCATATCTGACGGACGGGACGTTCTTCCCACAGGAGATCAACCTCGCCGCCACCTTCAACCGGGAATATGCCCGGGCGATGGGTGAAGCCATAGCGTATGAGACCAGGGCGGCAATGGTTCCGTGGGTATTTTCCCCGGTTATGGACCTCGGCAGGAATGCGGTCTGGCCAAGGCAGTGGGAGAGTTTCGGCGAGGATCCCTTCCTGAACGCAGAGATGGCCTCGGTCGAGACCAAAGCCTTGCAGGGTGATGACCCTAACCATATCGACCTCGAACACGTAGCTGTAAGCATAAAGCACTATATGGCATACGGAGTGCCAGTCTCAGGAAAGGACAGGACTCCTGCTATCGTTCCTTATAATGAACTGAGGGAGAAGTATTTCCGCCCATTCAAGCAGTGTCTTCAGGAGGGTGCGCTTACCCTTATGGTCAATTCTGCTTCCATCAACGGTATCCCTACCCACGCCAACGGCGAACTCCTGAACGGATGGGTGAAAGAGCAGCTTGGCTGGGACGGCTTGGTCGTGACCGACTGGGCCGACATCGACAACCTCTATATGAGGGACCACGTAGCCAAGGATGTCAAGGAAGCCCTTGCCCTCGGAATCAATGCTGGGATAGATATGGTAATGGATCCGAACGATCCTTCCAACTGCGACCAGCTGGCAGCCGCCGTAAAGGAGGGCCTGATCCCGATGTCGAGGGTGGACGACGCTGTCCGCAGGGTCCTGCGCCTCAAGTTCCGCCTCGGCCTCTTCGACAAGCCGGTCTGGGATGTTTCCGGTTATGGCCGTTTCGCCTGCGCGGAATTCCAGGATGCCTCCTATGCTGCGGCAGTGGAGTCCGAAGTCCTTCTCAAGAACGAGGACAATATCCTTCCTCTTGAATACGGTACCCGTATCTTGGTCACCGGCCCGAACGCGAATTCTATGAGGGCCCTCAACGGTGGCTGGTCATATACCTGGCAGGGAGACGCCGACAGATTCGCCGGTGATTACAATACAATCTGCGAGGCCCTTGCTGAAAAATTCGGCGAGAACAACGTAACCTACGAACCTGGCGTTACTTACGACGAGAGTGACCGCTGGTCTCCCGGCGCCTGGCAGAGAGAGAACGAACCTCAGATAGCCAGGGCTGTCGCCGCCGCTTACAGGGCGGATGTGATCGTGGCCTGCGTCGGAGAGAACAGCTACTGCGAGACCCCGGGCAACATTGACGACCTGAACCTTTCGAAGAACCAGAAGGACCTGGTGACCGCCCTTGCGAAGACCGGCAAACCTCTGGTCCTTGTCCTTAACGAGGGGCGTCCGAGGATCGTCGCCGATATCGAGCCGCTTGCAAAGGCAGTCATAGACGTGATGCTGCCCGGCAACAGGGGAGGAGACGCTCTTGCCGCCCTCCTCAGCGGAGAAGAGAACTTCAGCGGAAAACTGCCGTTCACGTATCCGAAATATGTCAACTCCCTGCATACATACGACTTCAAGGTGTCCGAACACAGGGAGACGATGGCAGGCGAATATAACTACGATGCGGTAATGGATGTCCAGTGGCCTTTCGGAGCCGGTCTCAGCTACACCGAGTTCGAATATTCGGACTTCAAGTGTCTGGGAAGCACCGATTTCACGGCATCGGATATCCTTGGATTCGAAGTGGCGGTCACCAACAAGGGAACGCATTCGGGTAAGGAAGCGGTTCTCCTGTATTCCAGCGACCTTGTGGCAAGCCTCATCCCTGACGTCAGGAGGCTCCGCGGATTCGAGAAGGTCGAGCTGGCCGCAGGGGAGACGAAGACGGTGTCTTTCCAGATTCCTGCATATGAACTTGCTTTTGTGGGAACAGACGGGAAATGGCGCCTGGAGGAAGGTGATTTCAGGATGAGTTGCGGTGGTCAGTCATTGAAGCTCTCCTGCAAGGAGACCAAGGTCTGGGATACTCCGAACATAGATTGAGGCAGATGATGATGAAAAGACTCGGGAAATGGATATTGACGGTGGTGCTTGCCTTGTCGGCGGCCACTCCGTCGTGGGCCGTGTTCAATGAACGCGATCTGGCGCAGACCCTCCAGGTACTGCGTTATGAGCTTTGCAAGGCTTACAACGAGATGGAGCGCAACCAGCTCCGTTTCGAAAAACAGGATGAAAAGCAGCACGAACGTCTCGTAGGACTGATCCGTACCTGCAACGAGCTTTCCCTGATGCTGTATTCCCAGAAGCAGGACTTCACCTTCGACCTCACTTATGCTCTGCGTCAGGTGACAGACCAGTACAACAGCTTCACCCAGAACAAGATGCCGTTCGACAACATTATCTCGTATTTCAATATCGAGATAGAACGGTATGACCGTCTGGTGAAAACCCTGAAGAGTCTTCCGCCGGAATTGGTGGACTTCCCTGACAGTCTTGGCCCCGGGATGCTGGATTCGCTTGCGATGAATCTTTCCCGGCGCGTCCTTCCGAACCTTTCTTATGCGCGTCAGCACGCGGACGATCCTGACCATTCGGGGCATCACCACGAAGTAGGTCTGGATGCCGAAGGCTTCGAAGCCGGGCTTGTGGAGGAAGACGAAGACCACCATCACCTTTCTTTCGAACTGGACAGCCTCTCCATGCAGGACCGTGACAGTTGCCTGTTCTATGCATCGAAGCTCCTCAAGATGTATACGGACCTTAGGGACCATATGGTTGAGGACAGCACCCACTACGAGACCACCAACAAACGGCTCAAGGAGGCATACGACTATGCCCAGGAGCGGTATAAGATAGTGCAGAAGAAAATATTCGTGGACGGCCAGAGGAACTACTGGCAGGTTCTCACGAATCTGGGGCAGTTCTCCCGCAGCGCTGCATCGGACTTCAACGACAAATATGGCAGGGACTATTTCAACGACAAGGTGCGCAGTGACTGGAGAGGCCCCATAGTAGTCGGATTCTCCTTGATCATCCTGATCTACCTTGTCCTGGCCATAGGTCTGAGTTTCCTTGTCATCAAGTTGCTCAAGCATAGGGTGAGGCTGTTCCAGACCCAGAGTTTCGAGAATCGTGAGCTGGCTTTGATCATGCTCGCCGCTGTTGTCCTGTTCGTGGTTGCAACCATAATTGCACGCCATACCGGCAGGGTCGGAACCAATTTCTACAAGATGGCATCCAGCCTGCTGGTGGAGTTCTCGATACTGCTCATCGCCATCCTGACGTCCATACTGATCCGCTTTACCGGAGCCCAGGTAAACAAGGGACTCCGGCTGTATGCCCCTGTTATGCTGCTGGGCCTGGCGATCATCACGTTCAGGATAATGTTCATCCCCAACAGCCTGATAACCCTGCTGTTCCCTCCTGTACTGCTGCTGTTCGGAATATGGCAGATCCTGGCATTCCGGAATAACGCCCGGAAAGTCCCGAAGATAGACAAGTATTTCGCGGTCGTTTCGCTCGGAGTCACTGTCGTTACCCTGGTTCTTTCCATCTTCGGTTACGTGCTGATGGGGCTCCAGGTCTATATCTGGTGGATATTCCAGCTTACGGTCCTTCAAATCATCATAGCCGTCAAGGACCTTCTCTCCAAGTACCGCTACAGGAGGATAGACAAGCGTGTACGGGCTTACAGGATGAAGCACTTCACCGATGTGGGCAAGGAGAAGGGAGCCTATATCCTTGTGACCTGGTTCTATGACCTGGTGGATATGGTGCTGATTCCGTTGCTGTTCCTGCTGTCCATACCGCTTTGCCTGTATATGGCATCGAAGGTGTTCGACCTGACCGAGATATGTATGAACGCCTTCTTCGCTCCTTTCCTGGATACGCAGTGGATCAAGGTTTCGTTGTATATGGTGATAGTGGCTGTAGCCTTGTTCTTCATATTCCGTTACCTTATCTATTTCACGAAATCAATCTACCGCATCTTCAAGGTACGTTCGATGGTCAGCATGTCCATCACCGGTCTGGTGAGGGAGAACGAAGTCAATCTTACCCTTGCCAACAACGTGATCGGCCTCATCGGTTGGGGCTTGTACATCATCGTGACAATCATCCTGATGAAGATCCCGACCTCTTCGCTGTCGGTGGTGACCGCCGGACTTGCAGCCGGTCTTGGATTCGCTATGAAGGATATCCTCAACAACTTCTTCTACGGAGTCCAGCTGATGTCCGGCAGGATGCGTGTCGGGGATACCGTAGAATGTGACGGAATAAGGGGCACTGTGGACAATATAAGCTACCAGACCACCACGATAAAGGCAGTGGACGGCAGCCTGATCGCGTTCCCGAATACAGCCCTGTTCTCGAAGACTTTCAAGAACCTCACGAAGAGCGATTCCTACGAGTACATAACTATCCCGGTGGGAGTTGCTTACGGTACCGATGTGGACAAGGCAAGGAAAGTCATAACCAAGGCCTTGCAGCCTCTGTGCAAGGAGGACAAGTTCGGACGTGAGATGGTGAAACCGAGCTTCGGCATCCAGGTAGCACTTACAGGTTTCGGCGACAACAGCGTCGACCTGAGCGTCAAGCAGTACGTCCTTGTGGAGCAGCGCTACGCCTATATCGCAAAGGCTAATGAGCGCATTTACAAGGCGCTGAATGACAACGGAATAGAGATACCGTTCCCTCAGCAGGACGTCTATGTCAAGCAACTGCCCGAGGAAGGGAAGAAAGATTGATGGATATGGTCAACATAGCGATTTTCGTATCGGGCGGAGGTACCAACTGTGAGAATATAATCCGCTATTTCGAAGGGTCTGAGAAGGTACGTATCGTACTGGTAGTCAGCAACAAGGCAAATGCAGGAGCCATTGCCAGGGCCCAGCGGCTCGGGGTGCCGTCCGTGGTGGTCCCGAAGGTCAGGTTCAACGACGAGGAAGTGATTCTGCCCCTGCTGAAGGAGTATTCGGTAGATTTCATCGTTCTGGCCGGCTTCCTTCTGGTGGTCCCTGATTTCCTGATCGATGAGTTTGACCACAGGATGGTCAACCTCCATCCGGCCCTGCTCCCCAAGTTCGGAGGGATGGGTATGTACGGCCATCACGTCCACGAGGCCGTCAAGGCTGCAGGTGAGAAGGAAACCGGTATGACGGTGCATTGGGTGAGCCGTGATGTCGACGGCGGAGAGATAATAGCCCAGTTCCGTACGCCGATCGAACCGGATGACTCTCCCGAGGATATCGCAGCCAAGGAGCACATCCTCGAAATGGAACACTTCCCTCAGGTGATTGAAGGAATAATAGACAGTTTATAGAGTCGGAGGTGTCGTCCTGACGGCCCTATTCCAGAAGCAGGGAAGTCCCTGAAAGAGCCTCGTACAGATATTCCCGGTAGGTTTCTCCTATCGGGATCCTGTTTTTCCCGATGACTATGTGGTTCCTCTCGATCGCCTCGATCTTGGGTATCCTGACAATGAATGATTTCTGGACGCGTACGAATCTGTCCTTCGGCAGTTTCTCTTCCATTGTCTTGAGCCTCATCAGGGAAAGCACTGGATCCGAGCCGTCGTCCAGGTGGATCTTCACGTAATCCTTCATACCTTCGATGAATGTGATCTTGTCGAGTTCGATCTGCTGCAGCTTGTATTCGGTCTTTACGAATATGCTTCCGGGTCCATCGGCCGCGGATGTGTCCTTTTCCCCGCCGATCACCTTTGCAGCGTGACTTGATGCGGTCAGGAAGTCGTCGTACGATATCGGCTTCAGCAGATAGTCCAGGGCGTGTACCTTGAAACCTTCCACCGCGTACTGGCTGAAGGCAGTGGTGAAAATCACCTTCGTGCGCTCAGGGAGCATCTTGGACAGGTCCATGCCGCTGAGGTTGGGCATCTGGATGTCGCAGAACAGCAGGTCGACAGGTGTCTCCTGAAGGAAGGCGAAGGCAGACTTCCCGCTGGTGAAGCTTCCCTTCAGCTCGAGGAAAGGAGTCTTCTCCACATAGGATTCCATCAGCTTCACTGCCAATGGCTCGTCATCTACGACAATACAGCTTACAGTATTCATACAGTCTTGATTTTCAAGATACTCTGATATATGTCACGGACAGGCCCGCACTCGAAAGCGTACTTGTCTGGATAGAGCATCTCAAGGCGGCGCCTGAGGTTCTTGAGTCCTATACCCGAGCCGCTCCTGTCGTTGTCGTCCTTCGGGAAACAACTGTTCTCGACCGTGCAGACCACATAATCACCGTCCTCGTGGAGATCGATCCTGACGAAGGACTCTTCCGTGTCGCTGATTCCGTGTTTGAAGGCATTCTCGACGAGAGAGATGAACAGCATCGGGGCGATCCTGGTACCGGAGCCTTCCGCCAGTGAAACTTCCGTCCTGACCCTGTCCTCCGGCAGCCTGAGACTCATCAGCTTGACATAGTCTTTCAGGAATGCGGATTCGCTTGCCAGGGAAACCGTAGGCTGTTCGCTCTCGTACAGGAGATAACGCATCATACCGCTCAGATCGTGGACAGCCTCCTGCGCCTGTGTCTGGTCTATACCGATCAGGGAATAGATGTTGTTGAGGGTATTGAAGAGGAAATGCGGATTGATCTGGCTCTTCAGGTTGGCAAGCTCAGTCTCTGCCCTGAGCATCTCGGTTTCCTTCCGCTTGTTCTCATCCCTGTACCATCTCCCTGTCATCCTTATGGCGACAGCGACGCAGACTATGCCCAGATAACTGACGGAGTTGCGGACTATCTGGTTGAGATGCCTGATGAGCTGGACCTGGTGTCTGTGAGGCCTGATGTCGGCTGCGGCCGGGAAAGCGTACTTGAACACCAGGTGAACCAGGAAACTGACCAAGGCGATCAGCAAGAGGTTCCAAAGTATGAACAATCCGAATTTCCTGTTGAAGAGGTATTTCTTGATTAACAGGAAGTAATTGACATAGAATATGATGAGGAATGAAACCAGAACAGGGATGAACCTGGAATAATTGACTCCGCCGTGGAGAGGATGACCCAGGCGGGGGGAGAAGAACGGCATTCCGAACAATACCGCCCAGATCGCAATGTGGAGGAGCCATACGTAGCTCCTGCTGCCGTTCCTGACCTCTGTCTGCATATGTTTTACTTGTATATTTTCTTTATCAGTTTCAGTTTGTTCGAATACGGTGGCTTGAGGAAGTCGAAGGTAAGCCAGGAAGATTTGTACAGAACCGATTTCCTGTGCGAGAAGGTGTCGAAGCCGGTCCGTCCGTGATACGCCCCCATACCGGATTCGCCGATTCCGCCGAACGGAAGGTTCTCGTTGCCGAGGTGCATCACCGTTTCATTCACGCATCCGCCTCCGAACCGTATTCCCTCGAGGATAGCCTTCTTCTCCTTGCACTTCCTTGAGAATACGTACAGGGACAGAGGCCTCGAATCGTGGAGCTTGTCCATCACTTCGGTCTTCAAATCAGCGTAAGTGAGTACAGGGAGCACCGGCCCGAAGATCTCTTCCTGCATCGCCGGCTCGTCCCAGGAACACCGGTCGATGACTGTCGGAGCGATGTAATTGATTGAAGGATCGGTGTTTCCGCCGATAACGACACGGTTTGTACCTTCGATGCCCGAAGGTATCAGTCCCGCAACCCTGTCGAAATGCCTCCGCGTCGCCATCAGGGTCATCCCTGCAGGTCTCGATGAGATATCTCCGAAGAACTCCCTTATCACTTCCTTCATCGTCGTAATGAAGGCGTCGTGGAGGGACTCGTGCACCAGGACATAATCGGGAGCCACGCAAGTCTGTCCCGCGTTCAGGAACTTTCCCTTGGCTATCCGTTCGCAGGCAAGCCTGACATCGGCGCTCGGGCAGACTATGGCCGGACTCTTCCCGCCGAGTTCCAGAGTAACCGGGGTAAGATTCCTGGAAGCTGCCTCCATCACGATCTTTCCGACCTTGGGACTGCCGGTGAAGAATATGTAATCATATTCCCTGGCAAGCAGTTCTTCGTTCGTCACACTCTCGTCCACGACTTCTACCACCTCCGGAGGGAAAGACTCTTCCAGCATCGACTTGATAAGGGAGGAAACGTGGGGCGTCTGGCGCGAGGGTTTGACGACGGCGGTGTTCCCTGCGGCCAGAGCGGCTGCAAGCGGGGCGACCACCAGGTTGAGAGGATAGTTGAAGGGGCCTATTATCAGAACTTTCCCGTAGGGTTCGGAGAGGATCCTGCTCTTGGCCGGCCACAGGACGAAAGGAGTCTTGGCGGCAGAGGGTTGCATCCAGTCGCCGAGATGGTTGGCAGTATGCCTTATGCTGTTGTAGAGATAGCCGGCCTCGGTGGTGTAGGTTTCGAAAGCTCCTTTCCCGAAGTCCTTGTCGAAAGCCTCGAAGAACTGTTCCTCCCGTGCCTTGAGACCGTCCAGCAGGGTGTAGAGCCTGCGCAGTCTCCTGCCGCATTCCGTGTTCTGGAGTTCATCCCTGAGTTCGGTAGCGAGAGACAGCGAAACGACCGCCTGCGCGAGAATGTATGTGGACATCACCAGGAAACCCCTTTTGGGGATATGGAGGTCCGTGAATACTCCGATGGCCACGAGCAGGTCGGAGAAAGCGAATATAGCGAAGCCCAGTGCAGTCAGAAGATACAGCGGCCTTTTGCGGCTTATCGCCGCCATCACGCTACCGTGGACCAGGAAGGCGAAAGCACAGGCATACACGGTGACAGCCCAGCCCATTGGCCCGTCGATGCCGAGCTTCCTGATGGAGGTTATCACAAAGACCAGGAGTGCAGCCAGGAGGATGATTGAAAAGGCCGTCTCCCAGAAACCCTTGGTCTTCCAAGGTGCCGGAAGGGTGCTGAAATATAAAATATGTCCGATAAGGAAAGCGAGCATTCCGGCCAGGAACCAGGAGGTGCCGTGCAGCATAAGCAGGATGTCTCCCAGCGCTCCGAAAAGGAGTGCCAGGATGACCGTGGCCTTCCTGCGGCCCCGTACGCCACCGGAACTCATTATGATCCACGCCGTCAGGGCGAGGAGAGGCATCAGCAGCGGTTTGGAAGTAACCGTAAGGGCGCGGATGCCGGCAAGATGCCCCGCCAGGTTGACTGTCACGGGAATCAAGACCAGCCACGCCGGCCATCGGTATTTATTGGAGAATGCCTGGGAATCCATTTTGGAATATTGTTTTCTCAAATTTCGCAAATTATTCTGAATTCCGGGTAAAATTACTATTTTTGCAAATGAAAAAACGGAGGATTGTCCGAGTGGTTTATGGTGCTTGTCTCGAAAACAAGTCGGCTGAAAGGCCCCACAGGTTCGAATCCTGTATCCTCCGCTCTGTCCAGGCCTCGGCCTCATAATCACCAGCAATATGAAATCCAAGACACCGGTTATAGCATTCCTTGCCGTTGTAGCTTTGCTTTGCGCCTGCAACAAGGTCAACAAGGAATCACTTATCAACCTTGCGCTCAACAAGACCGCCCTTGCTTCGTCCAACTATGACTACAACCTTACCGCCCAGCTTGTCACTGACGGAACCATAGAGGAAGGGGAGCCTTCCTGGCTCAAGGTATGTACTGCGGACGGAGAACTTCCGAAACGCGAGAAGGAGTGGACCCTTGACTACGGCCCTCACTCAGCAGTACGCCTGACAGGCCCCGAGAACTTCCTGGATTACCAGTGGAGCGGGCAGAAATTTTCGGCCAACTGTCTCCGCATCAAGGGAATGCTTGTCTGCAAGGACAACGCCAGGGGCTATTCTGTCGACTGTTATGCCGGCGGGGACAGCCTCGTAAGGGTCGGTGGGCTTCAGGGATATTCCTTGCCGGGAGTGGCTCACAGGGACATCAAGATTACGGACCCGAACAAGCAGGGCGAGGAGATTACCGTAAGTGCGCGGGACCTTGAACTCGTGATCCCTCTCAAGGATGCAGAGGACTTCGACCGCTTCAAGATCGAATTCAAGCAGGACAGCGCGGTGTTCTGGAGGATCAATTCGGTGGATTTCACTACGGAGAGCTGGTTCCGCAAGAGCAAGGACACCGGTCCTTATGCTTCAGCGGAAGCCCGTGGGTTCAGCACCCTTCCTTCCGAGGACTTCTCCAGTGTCTGGATGAGCGCGGACGACCAGCCGCAGTGGATCACCGTCGACCTTGGCGCCCTCAGCCAATTCAATCTGGTCAATATCCATTGGATCCACAAGGCGAAGCTGGCTGTCCTGGAGTCATCCGAGGACGGCGAGAAATGGAAGAAGCTGATGCCGGTCCCGGCAATCGATTCCCTCCTGTCCGTCGTGCCGATAAAGAAAGGCAAGGGCCGCTATATCAGGCTGTCGATGACCGGAGCAGATTCCACCGGCCATTTCGCAGTCAGTGAAATACAGGTGATTGGAGTCCAGGTCCCTGACAAGAAGGCTCTGTTCAAGAAAGGCGCCGAGGTCGCCTCGCAGGCTGCCGGAATCGGTCCGGGCAGCTGGACCCTGCAGAGGGCAGGCAATGTCGAAGGTACTGGCGAAGAGATCTCGGTCAGCGGGTACGACGCATCTTCGTGGCTGCCTGCAGTGGTTCCTGGAACCGTGCTGACAAGTTACCTGGAGGCGGGAGCCGTTCCTGACCCGGGAATCGCCGACAACATCCAGCAGATATCCGAATCGTTCTTCAACAGTGACTTCTGGTACAGGGGCACTATGCCGGTCCCGACCGACAGCCTTCGCCCGAGGACCATCCTGAACCTTGACGGAATCAACTGGAAGGCGGAGGTGTTCTTCAACGGACACCGTCTGGGAGACATCGCGGGCGCTTTCATCCGCGGGTGTTTCGATGTCACCGAGCTGCTCGACACCACCGGTACCGCGACTCTTGCGATCCACGTGATCAAGAATGCCAACTACGGTGCTGTCAAGGAGAAGAACGCCGAGAGTCCAGACTTCAACGGCGGTATCCTGGGAGCCGACAACCCTACTTTCCACGCTACCGTAGGCTGGGACTGGATCCCGACCGTAAGAGGCCGTGAGATAGGAATATGGAACGATGTCCGCTTGACCAACGCCAAGGACGTGGTGCTCGACAATCCTATGGTACAGAGCCGTATATCTCAGCCGGACACCCTGGCTTCGATGACTTTCTCCGTGGATGTCGCCAATCTGTCGGACGGTCCGGTGAACGGAACCGTGTTCGGCTCTATGGACAGCATAGCTTTCTCCAAGGCCGTCTTCCTGGCGCCTGGCGAGACCAGGACAGTGACCGTCACCCCGTCAGAATGTCCGGATCTCCTGAACCGTCAGGTTGAACTCTGGTGGCCTAACGGTTACGGGAAACCGACCCTGCACGATGCAGCCTTCACCTTCGTGGCGGAGGGTGACACTCTGGATACAGCCAACCCGGACTTGTCCTGGAAAGCCGGTATCCGTGAAATCACCTGGAACGGGGAGCGTACGAGCCTCAACCTCTATGTGAACGGACACCGCTTCCTTCCCAAGGGTGGGAACTGGGGCTTCAGCGAGTTCCTCCTCCGCTATGGGGCAGACGAATACGACAAGGCTGTCTCATACCATAAGGAGATGAATCTCAATATGATACGTAACTGGGTAGGACAGACCGGAGACGAAGAGTTCTATGAGGCCTGCGACAGATACGGTATTATGGTATGGCAGGACTTCTGGCTTGCCAACCCTACTGATGGTCCGGATCCCGACGATGAAGATATGTTCATCGCCAATGCCGAGGATTATGTCAAGCGTATCCGCCGTCATCCGAGCATCGCCCTGTATTGCGGCCGTAATGAAGGATATCCTCCTGCAACGCTGAATTCCAGGATAATCCAGACCGTCAACCAGTATCATCCCGGTATGCTCTACATCCCTTCGTCAGCTGACGACGGAGTCTCCGGACACGGACCTTACAGGGCTGTCGAACCGGATTCATATTTCGCGATGCCTGCCCTGAAGTTCCACACCGAAAGGGGAATGCCTGCCATAATGAACATCGGAAGCCTGACCGCCACATTCGGAGAGGACCATCTCTGGCCTGCCGACGATGTCTGGGGACAGCACGATTTCACCAGGACCGGAGCCCAGGGCGATACCGCATTCCTCGGAATGGTAGCCCGCAGGTTCGGGGAGGAGGCTCTTGAAACAGCCGAGTCCTTCTCTGAATATGCCCAGTTCATCAACTATGACGGTTACCGGGCGATGTACGAGGCTAACAATGTCGCCCGCAAGGGACTGTTGATCTGGATGTCGCACAGCGCCTGGCCTAGCCTTGCCTGGCAGACCTACGACTACTATTTCGACAAGACCGCCGCTTTCTACGGAGTCATGAAGGCCTGCGAACCGGTCCACGTCCAGTTCAATCCTTACGCGATGACCGTCCAGGCTGTCAATTCCACTGTATGTGACATCGACTCGCTGACCGTCAGGATAGTCCTCACTAACCTCAAGGATGAGGAAGTATATTCCAAGACGGCTGTCGTCAACCTTGCAGAAGACTCGACGGTCGATGCCATCGATGTCGCTGACATCCCTGACGGAGCCTGCCTTATGAGGCTGACCCTCGAGGCTGAGGATGAGAGCATCGTGTCCGAGAATCTGTACTTGCGCAATTTCTCTTCCGGAAGGGATACCGGAGATTACAGGGAACTTGTAAAGAAAGTCAAGGATATAAACAACTATGTCAACTTATAATCCCAAATCCAGCCACGCCGAAGAATTCATCTGCGACGAAGAAATCCGGGAAACCCTTGAATATGCCGGAAGGAACAAAGGCAACAGGGGACTGATCGAGGAAATACTGAACAAGGCCGCCGCCGTCAAGGGGCTCACCCACCGCGAGGCCGCCGTCCTGATGGACTGCGAGCTGGACGACCTGAACGAGAAGATATTCCAGCTTGCCAAGGAGATCAAGCAGGATCTTTATGGCAACCGCATCGTGCTGTTCGCTCCGCTGTATCTTTCGAACTACTGCATCAACGGCTGCGTATATTGCCCGTACCACGGAAAGAACCGTGAGATCCCGCGCAAGAAGCTCTCGCAGGAAGAGATTGCCGCTGAAGTCCGTGCGCTCGAGGATATGGGTCATAAGAGGATTGCCGTCGAGGCAGGGGAGGATCCTGTCCACAACCCGCTGGATTATATCCTCGAATCCATCAGGACCATCTATGCCACGAAGTCCGGTAAAGGTTCGATCAGGCGCGTCAACGTCAACATCGCTGCTACCACGGTCGAGAATTACAGGAGGCTCCACGAAGCCGGAATCGGTACCTATATCCTCTTCCAGGAGACATACGACAAGAAGAATTACGAAGCCTTGCACCCGACCGGTCCGAAGAGCAACTACTGCTACCATACCGAGGCGATGGACAGGGCCCAGGAGGGCGGCTGCGACGACGTCGGATGCGGAGTGCTCTACGGTCTGAACAACTACCGCTACGAACTTGTAGGCCAGCTTATGCACGCCGAGCATCTGGAAGCCCGGTTCGGAGTCGGTCCGCATACCATAAGCGTACCTCGTCTATGCCCTGCGGAAGACATCGACCTGAAAGACTTCCCGAACGTGCTTCCGGACGACATATTCTGCAAGATAGTGGCTATCATCAGGTTATCGGCTCCGTACACCGGAATGATAATCTCTACGAGAGAGTCCCGCAAGGTGCGCGAGAAGGTCCTCGACCTCGGAATATCCCAGATCTCAGGAGGTTCCCGTACATCTGTCGGAGGCTATACTACTCCGGAGCGTCACGACGAGACCGCCCAGTTCGACGTGCACGACCTGAGGTCACTCGATGAGGTCATAGACTGGCTGATAGGTATGGATTACATTCCTTCATTCTGCACGGCTTGCTACCGGGAAGGAAGGACTGGCGACAGGTTTATGAAACTGGTCAAGGCAGGCAAGATCCACCATTGCTGTACTCCGAATGCGTTGATGACGCTCGAGGAGTATCTCCTTGACTATGCTCAGCCTGGTACGAGAGAGAAAGGACAGGCACTTATCCGCAGGGAAATGGAGAAAGTGCCGGAGCCGGTACGTACTCGCGCGAGTAAGTACCTGGATGAGATTGCTGAGGGTAAACGTGATTTCAGATTCTGATATGGGAACACCGGCATCGGACAGGCTTTGCATCGCTTTCATCGGAAGGCGCAATGCGGGTAAGTCTTCATTGGTCAATGCAATTGCAGGCCAGTCAGTATCAATCGTTTCCGATATTCCCGGAACTACCACTGATCCGGTCAGGAAAGCCATTGAATTACCCGGGTTGGGTGCCTGTGTGCTGGTCGATACTGCCGGCCTGGGGGATGTAGGCGCCCTCGGGTCTTTCAGGGAGTCTGCGACCCACGCACAGATAGAGAAGGCTGACATCGTAGTCCTGGTATGCGTGGCGGATTCGGTGACGGAACTGGTCGAAGAGCCTGCGATTTCCAGTCTCAAGGCTTCGGGAACTCCGTTCCTCGTGGTACTGAATAAGGCGGACGGTCTGGACAACCCATCCCAGGCTGCGGAGCTTCTGGCTATGGACCTGGGTATCAGGCCGCTGGTCGTAAGCGCTGCGACGGGGCAGGGGATTCCTGCATTGCTGGATGCCCTCCTCGACAAGGTTCCTGCCGATTTCGGCCAGCAGTCCCTCCTTGGCGGCCTGGTCTCCCAGGGTGATCTGGTAGTGCTCGTGATGCCTCAGGACAGCGAGGCTCCGAAGGGCAGGCTGATTATGCCCCAGGCGAGGGTGATACGGGAGCTGCTTGACAACGGTATCGTTTCTCTGAACTGTACGCCGGAGTCATTCGAGGCAACCCTCAAGTCCCTTTCGCGGAATCCGGACCTCGTCATCGCAGACTCTTCGGTATTCAAGGCTGTTGCTCCGGAAGTTCCTCAGGGTACGCGTCTAACATCATTCTCAATCTTGATGGCGGCGTTCAAGGGAGATATAACCTATTTCGTGGAAAGCGTAAAGGCCATCGACCGTCTCCGTCCCGGGGACAAGGTCCTGATCGCCGAATCCTGTTCTCACGTTCCCGCCGGGGAAGACATAGGCAGGGTCAAACTGCCTGCAATGCTGCGTAAGTCACTGTCTGCCAGGTTCGGGCTTGCAGCCGATGCCTCGCCGGAGGATATCCTCGATATCGAGATAGCGTCGGGAACTGATTTCCCGAGGGATCTTTCAGGGTATTCGATGGTCATCCATTGCGGCGGATGCGTGTTTTCCCGCAAGCATTTGCTTTCCAGGGTCGAGGCTGCCAGGAGGCAAGGTGTCCCGATGACCAACTACGGAGTCGCGATAGCCCATCTTACAGGCATCCTTCCGAAAGTCGTAATACCTTCTTAATAAATTATTTACATCACCATACCTCCACGAGGACGACAGGTCCCCGGGCTGACGTCGGTGACGGGCACCGCTGTTCCTCCCCCTCCTATTCGCCCGGGGACCTGTCATCCTCGTGGGGGAGTGAGAAGTAGTTTTCCTGAATATAACGAAGGCCGGCTGGGAAGCCGGCCTCGTTGGTTATCGTTCCGCCGATGCGGATCAGTCAGCGAATTCTTCGAGCACCTTGCGGATGTCCTGAGGCTCCATACGGCCATAGACCTTTTCTCCGATCATCATCACCGGAGCAAGACCGCAAGCACCGACGCAGCGCAGGCAGTCCAGGGAGAACTTCCCGTCAGGAGTAGTCTCGCCTACATCGATGCCGAGGACCCTCTTGATCTCTTCCAGAAGCTTCTCGGAACCACGCACATAGCAGGCTGTGCCGAGGCAGACGGAGATAGGATGGCGTCCCTTGGGGGTCATCGTGAAGAATGAATAGAAAGTCACCACGCCGTAGACCTGTGCGGCAGGGATACCGAGCTTCCTGGCGATTACCCTTTGCATCGCCTCAGGAAGGTATCCGTGCAGACCCTGGCATTCGTGGAGTATGTTGATCAGTTCGCCCGGTTTGTTTCCGTGCTTCTCGCAAATGTCTTCAACTTGCT